>DATKGQ010000029.1:0-59155 GCA_035510715.1 Saccharimonadales bacterium (SeqCode)
TGACATGTCAAAGTGCTAGCTTGGATAGCGAGTTAAAAACTACTTTTATAGTAGTTAAACTCTAACTACCTGAGTTGCAAGACTAAAATAACACTTTATTGCTAATAAGAAAATCGCTTACGCCTTCAGGTATGTGCGGTAGGGTTTGTATTAATTGATCAAATGGGATACCCGATAAATATACCTATTGACAGACCTATAGCGAATTGGTGTAGAATAGACATGAGCATTTAAAAATCAAGACAAGAGACAAACATAAAAATGAGGCAAATATACTATGGCTGGTGTCAATGCATATGCCGGTAGGTTCGTCGGCAACGACTTCGTTCTACCAAAATCCAAACCAAAAAAAATTATAAATACTACTCCTTTAACCTATCGTGAAGCCCTACCTGTCATGGCACCGGCTTTTGTGGGTTCGGTATCAGCCGAGAAATTCCGTCCCGGTGAAGCGATAATTGATTTCCTGGGCAGTAAACTGCTCCATATATTCTTAATCATTTTGCTTTGCATGGCTATTGTTGCAGCCGGATCAGTGGTAGCTGTTAGAAGCCATATTCTTACAACCATTAAGGTTTCGGCCACAGAAATTGAGCATCGGTTGGCAGCAAAAATAAATAAATCAAGCAACTTCGTGCTGCCGCTCAATTCCGAGGTTGTCGAAACAAGTATTTTGTCTCCTGAAATGAATGCCATTGAGAACCAATTAATTACTGTCAATGTCAGCGGGGTAATTGTTAACCCCAGTGCGGCTACTGTAGCCAGTTGGCTGACAACAAGTTCGGGGCCTAAAATAGATACAACCGTATTATCAGTTAATCAATCAGCAGTTACAACATATCTAAATTCTGTTATTCAGACATATGATCACCAACCGATTAATCAATTAACTGTTACCCACCCCGACGGAACGACTGCCACTATTATTAAAGGAGTAGACGGGATTAACTATTCTATTCAGCCGGGCTTGATCCACTCACTATCTAACCAGCTGCTATCGGCCAATGGCGCCAGCGCTATATTATCCAGCAGCTCATTACCTTTTAGCATTACTACCAAGCCGCCGTTTAATAAATTATTGGAGATAGATACCACAACTAAGCGAATGTATGCTTATCAGAACGGCCAGTTAGTTAATACTTTCCTGGTTACCGCCGGTGCCCCGGCTACACCGACACCGATTGGGCAATTCAAGATTTTTGCCAAGTATCCTGTCCAGAATATGACCGGTTATAATACCAATGGCACAACCTATTACCAACCCAATGTGCAATGGGTCAATTATTTTTACCAGGCTGACGCGGTCCATGGAAATTACTGGCGGCCTTTAAGTTACTTCGGTAATATTAATAGCTCACATGGTTGTGTCGGTGTGGTAAACAGTGATGCTGAGTGGATTTACAACTGGGCGCCAATCGGTACGACGGTCATTGTTCATCTATAATATTTATCCTTACGATAATCCGATTACTGGCAAAACTTGAAAATTAGTCTTTACCGATTCAGATTCTATTCATACTTACATTTCGCGTATTAACTGATACAAATTAGCTCAATATTATTGCATTATCAGCTCATGTCGACTAAGCTTAAGCTTGTATCGATTCATACAAAAACATGGATAACCAACCTCAACCTACATTGTCTCAAGGACAGAATCCGCAAATTCCCCAACCGGCTGGATCAACTAGTACCACGCCGCCGGTAAATAACTATCCACCCCAACCATCGACAAATCCGCTAAGCAATCCGGTAAGTCTGCCGTTGTCAAACGCTCCCTTGAATAGTGATCCGCAGAATCCAGTCGTCGTCGGTGGACAGGACGTTAATTACGACATAGATTCTGATTCACATCATTTAAATTTATGGCTAATCTTTGCTGGTGCGGTATCTTTAATACTTATCATCGGGGCAGCGCTTTATCTATGGTTCCTACCGACGCAATGGGCAAATTCGTACCTTAAAAGCATTAAGCCGCTCTACAAGCAGCAAGCCAGCCAAATGGCAGTTGTTTTTCAATCAACCGGACAACCCGTGTTTACCGGCATCAACACTCTTGCCAGCGACAATCAGGAACTCAGTAATATTAACAGCACGTTGGACAAAACGATAAATAGCACCGATGCGTTGAAGGCTAAAAACCATCTTACCGTTTTGCCGGGCACAACATGGTTGCATGCAGTTTCCTCGGCCAACTCCCAATATCAGGCAATGCAGCAATACCTATCAGATAGTCAGGCATTCTTAACAGACTATAAAACACAAGCTATCTACACTGAGCAGATTATTCAGGTTGGCCAGGTACAGTTACCACCGTTACTTAGCGATTTTGATTCAATAATAACCAGCGCTGCCGCTAACAATGAAGCTGAATTTATCACCGCAGAGCAGCAAACTAGTACCGACCTCCAGAATTTTACAAATCAAGTTAAAAGTTTAAAGCCCTCAACCGATATGAAGCAATTTAATAATGAGTTACTCAATGACCTCAGCAGTATGAATAGCAGCATTCAAAGTTTACAGTCAGCCTTACAAGGTAACATGAGCGTTAATATTACAGATTCATTAGCAGTGTTACAGTCTGCAGTCGATGATTTCGTCAGCTTACTAAATTCTAATCCGACAGCAAACATCCAGACAAGTTCGATGATCCATGATCAAATTATTATTCTAGAAGGAGAGCATCCGCTGCAATAATGCTCTGACATACAAGCGATGTACATTGTAATTCTCAGCTTCATTGCCCTCAGCAGTCTCCTGATATGGTACCTGCTGAAACACGATCACGGCCGTAAACTTCCGATTGGATCGCTCTGGCTGGCATCCGGTTTTGGAATAATAGCAGTTACCCTGGCTTGGTATCTGGAACAATGGCTACTTCCTAAAGATTTTGCGGTAGCTTCACATAGTGCGGGCTTGGGATTGACTTTTTTACTTTTTCTCGCTGTAGGGTTTTTGGAGGAGGGAGTAAAATTTTTACCGTTAGCTGTATTTATCTATCGTAAACCTTATTTCAAAGAACATACTGATGGCGTTATTTATTTTGCTATTTGCGGACTTACTTTCGGTTTAAGCGAGAATATACTCTACACCGTATCATTAGGGGCTAAGGCGGGGATTGTCCGACTTGTATTAACTCCTTTCTTCCATGCCGCGGCTACCAGCATACTTGGCTACTATCTTGTCAGTATGAAAATCAATCATAAAGTTAGATTAAAATTCGTTTTGGCATGTCTTTTAGTGCCGGTCATGCATGGTTTATATGATTTTGGTTTATCATCAGGCAAGCTCCAATTGGGAGTTTTGTCATTTATGATAACGCTCCTGTTCAGTTTGGGTATATTTCTTTATTTCATGTCGGCTAATGACCTTGATAAAGCAGCCTTAGCGCGTGCCACAGCATGCCCTAATAACTTCTGTAAATATTGCGGCAGACCGAATATCAGGCATGCTCCGTTTTGCGAATACTGCGGGCATCATCTATAATGCCAATCAGTAATACTAGTTAACAAAAATATAAACAAATATGATTTGCCCAAACTGTCATCAAGAAATAAGCTCAAATGCAGCTTTCTGCGGGAATTGCGGCTTCCGGTTAGGAAACAGCCAAACCGCCCAAAATAACGACCAAGCAGCATCGGATATACAACCTCAAATAGCAGTAATTCCGCCATTATCTCAGACAAACCCTGCAGCTGCCCAACAGCCAGCTTTTCAGCCTGTTTATGCGGGAGCTAATGGAGCAGCCGTGAGTCAAGCCGTAGCTCCTCCACCATTTAACGCGGAAGCAGTTGATGATGGATCGCGCGAGAACAGTAAGGCTGTAATTGCTTTTGTGCTAGGTGTTCTTGGTTGTGTTGGCTGGTTAATACCTATCGTTGGTGTTGTCCTCGGGGTATTGGCAATCGTTTTTGGTACTATGGCCTTAAAATCTCAACGACGTGTTCTGGCAATAATCGGAATGGTACTGGCGGTACTGGTTATGGCAGTATCTATATTCTTTTGGGTCAGAACCGCAGAAAATGTCCTCAAATCCAAATCTTCGCCTTTATCCGGATTAACAACCCAAAGTACCAGCAGCTCAAACCAAACAATAACCTCACCTTGTTATATAACAAAGATTCCCTCTAACATGATGGTTACCCAGACTTCCGGCAGCTGTACTTTTGACGCCGTGAACAATAAAACCGGCGAAGAATATGTAGTTAAGGTGTTACAGGTCCCTGGACTATCAACGGCCAATCTAGCGCAAGTTGCCCAGTTAGACGCCAAAAATACCGTTAATATATCACCCGGTAGTTCAATATCTAGTGAGCGAACCAATACTTTTGCCGGCAGCCCGGCTTATCTGGTTTATATAACAGATACTAAACACAACGCTGAAACTGTCGATTATGTCTTCGACACGACACAGCAAGGGAATATCGTAGTCATAGCGCATCTTCAGGTCAGTGGTAAGATTACAGATCTGTCAACCATTGAAAATAATTGGGCTTGGCAATAGAGTATTGACATGAGAAAACACACAGTTCACAAAATTTTAACAATTATGGTACTGCTCGCGGCGTTTTGTATTCCTTTTTATATCGAGCGAAGCCAAATATCCTCTTTCAATGACAACGCTTATATGGTTGGCGCTGTAATAAATAATAATAAGGTATCGTCTTCCCTATCTTCGCAGGACAAACCGGCTGATAACCAAATCAGTGTGTGGGCTAATGCTGCTGGCAGTACATTTGTTGATGCTCCGGCAAATTAGCTAATATTTTGCTGTCTCGAGTGATATTGCCTGGATGCAAATCTACCTTATGAAAGCACTTTTTATCTGTAAACAGTTAGTTTAATGTCCAGCTCACCTAAACGGCTTAACATATTTTTTACAGTAACCTATAAAGATCTTTTTGCCAGTTTTACCGTTGTTATTGATGCCGCGGTTTCGGGGGTTTAAGGAACAGTTGTCGTTGTTGTGGAGCTAGTGCTTGTTGAAGTGGATCCGGCCACTGGTATAAAGTTTAACTGGTTATCGATGATTTGCAGATTATATTTGGGCGTTATGTTAGCCAGGGGTTCTGGGTCAACTTGTTCGCCAACAACTTCATCGTTATCAAGCGTTACGCCAACTGTTTTAGACGATTCCACGGTTGCGCCGGATGGATAGGATATTGGTCCGCTGAAGATTGCAGAATTTAAAGTTGTATCGGGGTTACTTGGGTAAAATGTCAGATCACTACCTTGCGCATTTAAGACGTTTATCTGCCCAGGCTGATAGGCGTCATAATAACCGATCATTATGCTGTTATCCGGAGCTATTGAGATGATCGGATTATTTATTGCTAAAACCGCATTTTCATCATCTCCACCACCCTTATCCAAAAAATTAACTAAAACCGTACCATTAACGACCGTGTGCGGAACATTTGGATTGGCAAACTGCAGTTCTGCCTGATGTACTAGGAAACCAATTGACGAACCACCTTCTCCAGGAATTAGTGAACTGCTAGGAACAATATTGAATGTTTTAGTTAACTTTGGTTCCGTCCAATTAAATCCGCAGGCAGCCGAAGTATTGCTCCAGTCAAAGTCCGGGAATGCTCTTTTCATGCTTTCTAGATTTGCTGACGGATCAGTACTGTTATTAAACTCGGCTGGATTAACCTGCCCTGGTAGTTTTACAAAAGACCAGAACACTGACTCTGGTCCTATTAACTTTGGCTGACCGTTTATTTCAACCACGCCTTGAGCGCCACTATCTCCAAAGCTGCAAACAGCATTGTCTTTATCCTTTTTAATAGCCCAGACTAGTGCATCAAGTACGGCTCCATCGTCCACACCAGTAGTCATCTTACCGACGTAGGTCATTGGGAATTCCTGAACGGTCATAACACTAGCTTGGGTCTCATCTTGGTTAACTGGCCAGCCACGCAATACTCCAGTTGATTCACCCGGTATTAATGCATTAACTTCAGCGGTAGTAATGTGTTCCTGGAGATATCCTTCGCGAGCCTGTACGGCCGTATAGCCAGGTAAAATACCCAAGAACTGGTCATTTTCATAAGCGTTTATGTCTATAACTCCCCGTGAAATTTGGCCGATCGGTGTGAGATCGTTGCTCGAAGTCCCAGTTTTAGCAATTTGTGGTGGTTTAACTGTGTAGCTGTTCCTGTCTGAACCCACTTCATAGGTAGTACCTAGCCAATAAAGATTAGCTGGTGCGTTTTTTAAATAGCCGCAATGAGCAGCCGAAGCTACTGCTACCGCCGGTTTGTCTTGCTTGCCATTCATGTGGATTAGCATACCCGTGCAGCCAGCACCGTCGATATAGACAGTGTTTTGATTTAGATATTGCTCAATACTAGCTGATACTTCTGATGTAGATTCTGGCTCATTTGCTATGTTAGGGTTGTTGGCTGGTAATAACCCGGCTACTTCGGACCCGGCTACTGATACTGTAACAGCTGTAGTATTTGCTGGAGAGGATTCATGACTAGCAGTAGCATATTGACCAATCAAGGACGCCGAGGCAAGCCCAACACCTGCAACAGCTTTGGCAAAAGGATGATGTGATTCTGGGGTATTTTCTTTCATAGTTTTTATTTAAATAAAGTGATCAATATATTATTAGCATATGCTTGATTATTTGTCAATATTTGACATAAACTATACTCTGTTTTAACTGTGGCTATG
This sequence comes from Saccharimonadales bacterium (SeqCode), assembly GCA_035510715.1. Classification (GTDB taxonomy): domain Bacteria; phylum Patescibacteriota; class Saccharimonadia; order Saccharimonadales; family UBA4665; genus DATKGQ01. The sequence continues at coordinate 6,685 of DATKGQ010000029.1, forward strand.
TCTTCATCCGTTATCTGCGGTATTGCCAGCTAGCAACCATACCATTCATTATCTTCTTTGATATGCTCGAATTAGATAAAAGAACTCGTGGCTACTTACCTGAATTTATAAAAGACATATAAATAGACTCTGGTAGCGGGCGTTAAGGGCTATGCTTAGATATTAGCCAACTTCAAATCCGGTACATAGTCAAAATCATCATCAAGCGTGAGAAGAACACTGTCGTGCTCTAATGCTATTGCAGCAATCCACATGTCATTCGTGCCAATTGGCTTACACCTTTGACGAAGCTTACTATATATTTTGGCAAACAACGTAGTGGTTGTGTTAGTAATAGTTACTATGTCTACATTGGGGCTATCAAGAAATTTTTGTAGAAGCACTTCATTGTCCTTCCGTTTACTTCCTAAGGCAAAGCCAGCGCGTAGTTCACCGACAACGATTAATGGAACAATAATTTCATTATCTTTAAGAAACCATTTGCGTAGTCGAATATCTCCGCGATTAAACTCAGAATATGCGCTCGTGTCTAGTACAAATATCATTTCCAGAGTTTTTTATCTACTTGGGATAAATTATTAATGGCTTCGTCAAATTTCTCGTCAAGCGTATTTTTATTGTATAGCCAGTCAAAACTATCATCTGAAGGTATTTCAGTAGTACCAAAGGTTTGTAATAATAGTAAATCGATAACAGTTTGATTGAATGATTTACCGGTTTGTTTTGAGCGTTTTCGAATAACTTTATCGACTGGCAGCGGAATATTTCGAATTGTGTATTGTATCTTTGTCATGTATACATAGTATTCTGTGCCTACATGCATGTCAATACTAACTATAATTACCCGGCTGAACTGTTAGAATATAAGTATGTCTTCATCAATCTTTTGCGGTATAGTTGGTCTTCCAAATGTTGGAAAGTCCACAATTTTTAATGCCCTTACCCACAATCATGCTCTTGTTGCTAACTACCCTTTTGCAACCATAGAACCGAATACCGGTATTGTTAACGTACCGGACAAGAGATTGTCGGTACTGGGAACCTTGTACAATAGTCAAAAAATTGTGCCTTCAACTGTAAAGTTCATAGATATTGCCGGCCTGGTTTCCGGAGCTTCCCGCGGCGAGGGTCTTGGCAACCAATTCCTGGCTCACATCCGTACCTGCAATGCCATTGTCCAGGTAGTAAGAGTATTTACCGATCAGAACGTTATTCATGTCGGCAGCACAATAAACCCGGATAACGATATTGATATTATCAATACAGAGTTAGTGTTGGCCGATTTGCAAACAGTCCAGCGCCGGCTTCCAAAATTACAAAAAGAAGCCAATGCCGACCGTAGACTACTGCCTTTTTATAATAATTTAAAGGAGGCTGAGGCAACCCTTAACAGCGGTAACCCTATCTCTGGCGATACTAATATCAACCCCGTTTCTATTTCAGATCTGCAACTAATTACCGCCAAACCGGTAATATATTTATTCAATCTTAATGATAATCAGATGAATGACCAGGCCTTAAAAGATAAACTCAAACAACATGTCGCTAACCAGCAAGCATTATTCAGCTGCGCTAAGTTAGAGCAGGAATTACTTGATTTAGACGAGGCAGACGCCCAGGAGTTATTACTTAGTTATGGCCAGGAGCAATCAAGTTTAATAAATCTGGTTCAAGCGACCTATAAGCTGCTGGGTTTACAGAGTTTCTTAACAGCCGGCGAGAAAGAAGTCCGGGCCTGGACAATTAAAATAGGTGCCACCGCACCCCAGGCAGCCGGTGTTATTCATACGGATTTCGAACGCGGTTTTATTGCCGCCGAGATAGTCAGCTACCAGGATCTCGTAGATTCCGGATCGATTCTCAAAGCCAGACAAGCCGGCAAAGTCCGCACTGAAGGCAAAGATTATATTATGAGACCCGACGACGTCGTTGAATTCCGTTTCAATGTTTAAAACATTAATTAAAAGGTTATGTCTAAAAAAATCCCAAAAATTGGTTGCCTGTTTATACTAAATAACCGGTTTGGTTGTATTTTGCCGGCATTTTAACAAGTAAAATCTTTCCAGATTTCCTTTTGCCCCAGGTATGCCTGAATCCGCTTTATTGGTAATTACAAAGTAGTTCCGTGCCCACTGTTCAAAATCTTTCAAGATATCTCTGCGGATTCGGGTATTTTTAATAATTCCTTCGTGCTTGAGTCTGTCATTAGTTGCTTCAAATTGCGGCTTTACCAGCGCTAGGATAGTGGTCTGCGGCCCACAAAGTTTTTTAATATGCGGCAATACGTCACGGAGTGATATGAAATTGACATCAATTAACACAATGTCGGGTACTTGCGGAAGAGATTTAATATCACGGATATCAGTTCGTTCATATAATGAGACCCTGCTATCAACCCGTAATTGAGGATGTAATTGATTAGTGCCGGCATCAACCGCAAACACTTGGCGAGCACCATGTCTAAGGGCGTAATCTGTAAATCCCCCTACCGAACTGCCAACATCTAGGACAACTGTGTCTTTAAATAATACGAGCAATGAATTGGCTACTGACGCTAACTTATATCCGCCCCTGGAGACATATTGATCAGTAATTAAGAGTGTTATTTTCGCATTGCTTGGCACTAGGTTATCAGATTTATATATCACCCGATCAGCGACTTTTACGTAGCCTAGTTTTATGTATTCCCCTGCCTGACTGCGCGTAGCGGCTAATCCCAGCCGAAGCATTGCTTGGTCAAGACGGATTTTGGGCATAATGATGTTACTAAAAATTAGCGTTTAGCCCGTTCAATATATTCACCGGTACGGGTATTTACAATAATAATGTCGTCCTGTTTTATAAAAGCTGGCACTTTGACGGTAAGTCCTGTTTCAAGTCTGGCTTCTTTCAAAACGCTGCTTGACGTGTCTCCTTTAACGACATTTTCGGTATATGTAACTTTTAAGGGGACTTTCTTGGCAAGTTCGATATTAATAATCCTGCCCTCGAATAACTGAGCAGTGACATGATCGCCTTCTTTAATGAAACTAAGACTATCACCGACTAGCGACAAAGCAGCACTCAATTGGTCGTATGTTTCATCGTCCATAAGATATAACTTGCTGTCATCTGAATATAAAAACTGCATAGCCCTATTGGTAATATCGGCCGTATTGATTTGCTCGTTACCTTTGAAGGTTTTATCCAAGACCTTGCCATCGAGTAAACTTTTTATCCGGACAGAGACTATTGAACTGCCCCGACCCATGACTTTTTGAGAATAATCGATAACCCGGTAAGGCACACTATCAAGTTGGAAGATAACACCTTTTTTGAGATCTGTAATCGATAACGACATTATTGTGATCCTTTAGTAACGGTTCTGACTGATTTCAGCTTATCTTTAACTATTAGCTACGAACGGCAACAGGGCAATTTGCCGGGCCCTTTTAATAGCCCGAGCTAAATGACGTTGTTGGCTTTCTGTTAGACCAGTTTTTTTGCGTGTCTCAATTTGCCCATAGATATTGAGATAACGCTGCAGTGTTTTGACGTCTTTATAATCAAAGTATGCTACGTCTGTCCGGTCTTTAAATATCTTTGCCATAAATATACTCCTTATATGTTTCTAAAATGGGATATCGTCCAGATTAATCGGTTCATCACCGATTTCTTCTATAACAACTTCTTTTTCTTTATCTTTCTTGGACGGTTTTAACTTTTCGTCTGGGGCTTTATCCAGCACTGCCGCAGCTTCTTGTTCTTGACCAACATTCCCGCCCCGGCTATCCAGGAACGTCACATCGTTGGCCACGACTTCCACTTTTGAGCGTTTCTGGCCATCTTGCTCCCAGCTACGGCTTTGCAAACGGCCTTGTACCAGCACCCGACGGCCTTTCGCCAAATATTGCGAAACCCGTTCCGCTAATGGTCCCCAGGTAACAATATCAATAAAGTCGGTGGCTTCCTGCCAGTCGCCGGATTGCGTCCGGTAAGCACGGTTCAGCGCCAAGCCAAAACCACAGACATTTTGCCCGTTCGGTGTTTGCCGTAACTCAGGATCGCGCGTTAGATTCCCCATTAAAATGACTTGATTAACACTTCTTGCCATAATTCAATCCTCTCTTATCTAATTGTAATTATTGTACTCTTCTTAAGTGTTGTCATCGGTATCTTTAGTTTTAGGTTCATCAACCTGATCTTCTTCACTCTCGCTGTGTTCTGCCAGACGTTTGGCCTTTTCGGCTTTAGCTGCCTCAGCTTTAGCAATCGCTTTAAGGTCGGGTTTTGTGATCAGGAATCGAATCACTTCATCTGTTATATGCAATGTTTTTTCGACTTTACCGACATTTTCCGATGGTATTTCCACCGTATAGATAACATAAACTGCAGATTCGTGTTTTTTTATCTGGTAGGCTAATTTACGGACTCCCCAGTTGTCACTGTTTATGATTTTGCCCTTGTTATCAGCTATGATTTTTTCAAACCTGGATGTGGCTTTTTCCAGATCTATCTCCAGACCAGAGTCATAGAGTATGGCTAGTTCATATTGATTCATATGTGATCTCCTTTAGCATAATGCCCATGCACATTAAAATTAGTCATGAGCTGAGTTATATTAACAAAAATTATAAACGAATCTATAAATATCGTCAAATCTTAGATTACAAATCCACCTTATACAAAAACTAAACTACCAATTCGGGCGAGTGAATACATAGATAGTTTCTCCTCGGATAATTGTTGGTAGCAAATATGGAATTTGACATTTGGTGTTAATTTTTGGATAAATCCATACTACAGTTCCCTGCGGGAAACTTTTTAGTCTGGTTTTAAAATCTCCTGATATATTAATTTTTTGTGCATTATTATTTTTCCTAACCAATTTAGTAATTAATGGTAAGCTATTGATTTCCTGAATTCTATTTTCTAACTCCTTTAAATCCCAAGCAGGTATATTCTTTGGTGAATTTCTTTTATACCAATTACTTCCGACCCAAGATTGAACAGCTTCAAATACAGCTTTGTTGGTTGCCTTATCGACATTTATATCATGGGCACAACCCAATACCGAATACGGATATTTATACTCATTTTTAATAATACAAACAATTGTATTCCCTGTACTAAATTCTGATGGGATTAATCCAACCACAGCAGAAAAATTACAATCATTAGTAATAAAATCTGCTAAATAATTGTTCCTTATCCGTCTGAGACTTGGCCTTCTAAGCGCCCACCAGGCAGCTAAGGAGATTCTTTCAATGGCCTCGTTTCTAGCATTAATGACAGCTAAATTCTTATCATAATGTGCGGCACTACTTATATAACCCTTTTGGCAAACTTTCGATGCTGAAACTTCAAGCAATTCCATGCTTACTCTTAGCTTTACATCATCATATTCAAGACCAGTTGCAGCTGGTCTAAACATTGTTGTCTCTAATGGGACTCTTAACGTAATGAGAGGATCAAAATAGGCACATAATTCAATTGAATTATTCCTATTTAGATTTATTGAAGACTTGAGGTGATTAATTTTTAACACCTCTTCCTCGCTATTTAGACAACCGTAGCGAGCAATTCAACGCTCTTTTGTTGCTCCGCAAAAACAATCTGCCACGATGTTAATTCTGTTATTGATTTAGCGACAGTAGCCATAGCTTTTGTAATTGTAGGTTGAGACCAAATTTTCGCTTGCAGATCTTGAGCAGAATGTAAAGCTGATAGACAAATTCTGGCGTTGTCTATTTGCTGCGCGGTTTCAGATAGACCAATTAGCTGTTTGAGAAAATTAGGTTTTCTTGTTACATTGCTTTCAGTAATTTCAACCCAAAGTGATTGAACTGAACCTAAACTTGTTCTTGCGCTCAGCAATGATAAGGCAGCATTGCTCATATCACTTAATGCTGGAAGCAAGTTAACGGTTTTTGATCCTTTGTTTATAATTTCTTGTTCAATATTAGCATTAGCTGTGAAAAACAAACTTATACCTTTAAAAAGAAAGTTTGAGTACTCCGCTAATTGATTAATATATTCCGCCATTAATTCTTTAGGAATAATACCCATTAAACTCGGTGGCGTCTGACAATTAATTCCTCCCATTTGTTAACCTCTCCACTAATCGTTATTAATATACCTAATTATATTACAAAAATGCTAATTTATTGAATATATGGTGAAGCTTCATTAGATTTCAACACAATTTCCCGATCTACACCAATGGTCTCGATAAAGTCACGATCATGCGAAACAATTAGCATTGTTCCAGGATATTCTTTTAATGCAATTTCAACACCCTCAATTGTTGGAATATCTAAATAGTTTGTAGGCTCATCTAATACCAGTAGATCAGGTTTACTATAAGTAACAGCAGCTAATAATATCTTTGATCGTTCGCCAGGACTCATTTGTCCGACTAACGTATCAAATGAACCTCTGGGAATATTAAACTTAACTAAGAGGTTGGTAGCCACTGATCGATCGATCCCTAAACATAATTGCATGATATTATCAACCGGTTTAGCGTCCATTTCTGGCAAAATGTGACTTTGATCGATATAGCCAATTGCACAATTTCTAGCAATAGTACATTGACCGGATTTAATCATTCCTGGATTGAATATAGATCTTATTAAAGTGGTTTTACCAACACCATTGGGGCCTGACAATAATACTCTTTCTCCATTTTGGATATTAAGATTATATGGTCCGAACAATCTATCAGATTCCGGATATTTGATCACTAAATCTTGCATCGATATAGCTGTTTTAAATTCTCCGGCTGTTTCTGCTTCATGTATTCTAAAATTTACTCTCGATTTTTTATTTGGGTTATCTGGTCTCCTGGTAGCCAAATGATCTAGCCGGCTTTTAGTTGCTTTAGCGGCTTTAGAGGCAGATGATTGAGCTCTACCGGCAGAATAATTGTGACTTAATTTATCGCTATCTGATTTAGTCCGTGATCTCTCAGCGCCATTTGCTCTCTGTAATGCACTTCTAGCCATTAATCTCAAACGCCTAACTTCCTTTTCATGTTTTTCATAACGTTTAACGGCAGCCTGTCTTGCAACTTCTCTGGCAACTACATATTCGTCATAACCAAGAGCGAATCTATTATCTCCGCCAGTTTCAGTCATTTCAATAATTGTCGAGATAGAATTTCTGAGAAATCTTCTGTCATTTGAGACAACTACAAAAGAGGCTCTCGCTTCTTTAATGTATCTTTCTAATACAATAATCCCCTCTTTATCTAGATTATTCGTGGGTTCATCAAGAAGTACTACGTCTTGGTTAGACGCGAAAGTAGCTGCCATAGCTAGCCTAGTTCGCTGACCACCCGATAAATCACTAATGTATGTATTGGTATCAATATTATCGATACCAGCTTTTCTTAGCGCAGTTTTAATTTTATTATCAAAGTTACCACCAAGTTTTTCTACACGATCTAACGCTGCTTGATAGATTAATAATGTTTGATCATTCGAACTATAAGATATTTCTTGTGCACTTTGACTAAGATCACTAAAGGCAGATTCGACGCCGGTGACTTTCTTTAAAAATTCTTCAACCCTAAATTCTACCCATTCATCTAATTGTTGTGGCATGTATCCAACTTCTATTCCCGTTGATAATATTTCACCTTCAGTAGGTTGCAATACGCCAGCTAATACTTTCAATAATGTACTCTTACCACAACCGTTAGGACCGACAATGCCGACTTTTTCGCCACTATTAATTGTTAAATCAATTCCAGAGAAGATAGGCCTATTGTCATATTCAAAAGCTAAATTTTTAGCAGTTAACATAGTATATAGTTTAAAATATTTTTACTATTTAACAATGACTTTTACGTGTATCTTTTGTAATTATTATTCATAAAGAATACCCTGAATATGATAGAAATTGCCGGCTAATACTGTGTTGACGATGACCTGGGCATACCAGAATTTATAAAATCATCCAAAACTTTCTTGGCGTATTCCGGGCGCTCGGCTGATGGCATATCACGCCAATAACCTAACCACTCACACAGATACCAGCCTTTATCTCTGCTCCCATCGCCGCACATATAAATCGGATAAAGGGCGAAACAAATATTTTCCAGGGTGCGGTGCTCGTTTTCTTGCTCCGGCTTTAGCCCAGTTAATATTTTTACTATTTTGATGGCAATATCATGTAATTCCTTGACGGGTATCACATCATACTTTGAATTCATTATTTTCTTGTCAATAGGCATTCTAAAGACAATATATTCATCCAGATAGTACTGCTTCTGGTACTTTCTAAAGAGACTTGGATAAAAATAACCGAGCTGATTAATGTTACCTGATTTATGTATTGAACCGTAGGCTTTTTGCAGTATATCTCCCAATTTCTTCGGATGGTGATTAAGTAGCTTAAAGAGTTGTGGTAAGAGTCTATTTAAAGGTGAACGATACCACTCGTTTGAATAGCTATTGATGCTCATCTCATCAGCCAGCTTGCGGACTAAGACCAGCAGCGCTTTATCTGAATAGTATTTAACTTCTTTTCTGCTGTACATAATATTTAGTGATTACGTATAAACGGAACTTTTATTATCTTTAGGGGGTTTGTTGATACACGATTGATCGTGCAATCCTTAAAGATGTGTAGACATGCTCAGGTCTGCAGCTGTAGGTTGTGAGTGGAATTTCCGGCTGACAAGCAATGTCAGCGTGCAGGTTTAGGCGCCTTCACCACTGTACGCACCGTTACTCTTGACGTTGTCGTGTACGCCGTTACCCGGAGCGAAGTGGTCGTGGTCCCCGCTTTGCATGAAAGTGTCGGGGTTAACATGTCCGTCTGCCAAAAGTGTGTGGCCTGTATTAGTGCCACCACCAAATGACGTGGGCACATCTTTCCCCTGTGCATCAGTCCCATGGACTGGCGTTCCCCACCAAGAAATATGCTTCCCAGAGCTCATGACACCACTCTCCATCCCAATTGGAAGGTTCGTTCAAGAGTTTCCTAAACTATTGCTATCATGTATCAATATTGACTAAATATCAAGTGGCAGTAAGAGTTACTCAGTTTCTTGATCAGTTTCATTATCCTCATAATCATTATGAAGAGCATTCACGTCGCTTGAGAACACTTCGTCCATGGAACTTACTAACACTTCACGGGGTCTTGAACCGTCGGCCGGGCCTACAATACCCTGCTCCTCCATTGTTTCAATTAAGCGAGCAGCCCGGCCATAGCCGATTCGTAAACGCCGCTGCAGTAAACTGGTGCTGGCTTTACGAGCCTCTAAGACTACATGGACGGCATCACGCCAAAGATCGTCATCAACGTCGTTGCCATAATCAGCCACAATCCCACCCCGGCCATTCAATTGAACTGGCTGGCTGATAATCTCTTGGTCGTACTGAGGCGGTCTTTGCATTCGGATAAAGTCGGTTATTTTTGCAGTTTCCTCGTCGCTAATAAATGCCCCCTGTAAACGTTTCGGTTTTGGCATTTCAGCAGTTAAATACAACATGTCTCCCTGGCTGAGTAATTTCTCGGCGCCCATTTGGTCGATAATTGTACGTGAGTCAACCTGACTGGTGGTTGTAAAGGCTACCCGAGCTGGTATATTTGCTTTAATCAGCCCGGTAATAACGTCGACGCTTGGTCGTTGGGTAGCTAATACCAGGTGGATACCGACGGCTCTGGCTTTTTGGGCGATACGGACAATTAACGATTCCACATCCCTGGCCGCCATCATCATAAGATCGGCTAACTCATCAATTACTATCACTATATAGGGCATATGTGTATCGCTGTTTTGGCGATTATATTCGCCTATATTACGTGTTGTAGCCGCCGCCAATTCCTTGTACCGCCGATCCATCTCGGCAACCGCCCATTTAAGTGCGCTAATACATTTTTCTGGTTCGGTTATAACCGGCGTTAACAGATGCGGAATGTCGTTATATGGCGCCAGTTCAACGCGCTTCGGATCAACCAATATAAATTTCAGTTCCGATGGGTTGTTCCGATAAAGCAGACTAGTTATGACTGAATTTATCATGATTGATTTACCAGAACCTGTCTGACCGGCAATGAGGATATGCGGCATCCGGTCAAGCGACGCTACTACCGGTGTGCCAACAATGTCTTTACCGATCGTTATCCCAAGCGGGCTGTTTAAATCGGCCCATTCGCGGGATTGCAGAAGTGAACTGATTCGGACCATGGCCGGTTTAACATTCGGGACCTCTATACCAACCGCCCGTTTGCCGGGTATCGGTGCTTCAATGCGGATGTTACTGGCGGCCAAATCGAGCGCCAGATTATTTTCAAGAGCAGTAATTTTGGTCAGTTTCACACCATGTGAAGGCTTAAGAGTGTACTGTGTAACCCGAGGCCCGATATTGGCACCTTCCATGGCTACTTCGATATTAAAATTAGCCAATGTTTCCTGAATAATCTTGGCATTTGCCGACACATTTCCGGCATCCGCTTTATCTTGTTTCTGGATTAATAAATCAACTGACGGGAATTTCCAGTCAGGATCACTGGCCAGCGTTAAGGCATCCTTACTCTCGGGACCGGTTAACCTTTGAGCCGTGTTCCTAAGCGAACTCTGCGGCACACGTTCACTAGAGGAGTGATGCTCAACCGGCACACCTTCGTTCAGTTTAAAATTAGCGCCCTCGGGTTTAGATTTAAGATCGGCTAGATCAGTGTCGTCAGTTTCATTGTGGAATAATCTGCCTATTTTTAAAAGAACTTTTGGTGAGATACCAAAAGCAAAAAAGATGGCAAAAACTATTAAAACCAAGAAAATAAGCGATGATGGGAAACGGTCCAGAACGCGCAACACGGCATTGCCGATTACTCTGCCGACATTACCGCCATGCCCGCCGCTATATACACCCTTGCTATTACGGGACACCAAACTGGTATAGAAAAAACTACTAGCAAACAACAATACTGCCAGCATACTGACTAACTTATCAAGTGGAATTTGCCGGTCTTCGCTGATAAATTTATAGACACCCCAATAAACCAGGGCGATCGGAGCTAGATAGGCTCCCCAACCCAGTGCCCAATAATCGCCGTGGAATAAATCTTTTGGCAGCGGTCCGCCGGTACTAAATCCGCCGAATAACAGCAGCAATGCCAGAACTATTAACCCGACACCGCCGGCTAATGGCCAAAATGCTGATTGTTCAGTAGTAACTGTACGGGTATTCCGGCCTGATTTTGTTTGTTTTTTCTTTCTGGGCATAACAAGGTTATTCTATCATATTTTGCCTATTTATCCCCTATGGAGAACAGTTTTTAGCCTTATCCTAGTCAACTCGTGCATCTTGGCTCAGTAAACGAGCCCGCATGTCGCGAAATCTTTTCTCTTGTTCCAGGGCAATATCTTCAGCTGATTTAGTATGGTTAGCATGGACTGTCATGGCACCGCCCTTCCCGCCGATGACATTAACAACTGGTATGACGATCGGGCTACGTTGCGTATTCTCAAACAGATAGTGTGTCAGATGATCTTTAATCTCTAATTTGAACCGGTCAATATCAATCCTCTTAAACCGCTGTGAAACAGCTCTCCTTAATTCCTGGCGTAAACCATTCATTAATTCTTCGTTATCCCGCATATAGATAAAGCCGCGGCTGATAATATCCGGACTTGTGAGTAAGGCGCCGGTTTTCTTATCGATCGTTAGGACTACGGTGACCAACCCGGCCTCGCTGAGCAGAACACGATCTTTAACCACAACGCTATTAACAATTGCGCCGGTTTGATCTACTAACAGGCTGCCAAATGGTACTTGGCCGGCTGATTCCCATTTATCAGCTGTAAATAGAAAACTGTCGCCGTTGTTTGCTTGAATGACATTCTGCCTAGGCCAGCCCTCTTCAACGGCCATCTCCGTGTAGTATTTCCGGTGCAGTGCGCCGGCATAAATAGGCAGGAAAAATTTCGGCTTGATGATATGAAGTATTTCCCGATATTCGTCACGACGGGCATGACCGGAAACATGCAGTGGGCCGCATCCATCGACTTCAGATGTTGGATGGCGATATAGATGAACGCCTTTAAGGATTAACTCGTTGCCGATTTCCTCATAGCGGACTTCATTGCCCGGAATAGGCGTCGAGCTGACAACGACAGTGTCGCCAGCGTGAAGTTTGATATGCTTATGCTCGCCAGTTGCCATTCGTTGCAGAGCTGCGCCGGGTTCGCCCTGGCCGCCCGTACAGACAACGAGTACCTGATGATCGGGTGATGTTACAACATCACGCATCGCTGTTACTGTACCTTTTGGAATTTTCAAAATTCCTTGTCTAACTGCAATTTCGGCATAACTCATCATGCTTCTTCCATCAAGTGCCACCCGGCGGTTAGCAGCTACAGCGGCATTAACAATCATTTGTACCCGGTTCATATTACTTGAGAATATGGCCACGAATACTCTCCCTTCGGCCCGGCCGATAATGTCATGGAAACTCTGCTGAAGAGTATGCTCGGTCGGTGTTCTGCCTGGTAATTGCGTATTACAACTGTCACTCATTAAAAGCAACACACCTTCTTTGCCAAGTTCAGCCAAACGGACGACATCACTCGGTTTTTCGTCTAACGGTTCAGGGTCAAGCCGCCAGTCGCCGGTATTAATTATCCGGCCGGCCGGTGTATCGACTACAATACTGCTTGATTCAGGCACAGAGTGGGTAATACGAACCAACTCGATTGTAAAGACTCCCAGTTTGAGACGCTCATGGTTATCCATGTTCATAATGACTGTCTGAGGTTTAAAAGCTAGTCCTGTTTCGGCCGCCGCGTCTTCAAAGGTTTTCTCGATAACCCCGATAGTAAAGCGTGATCCGTAAATCGGCGCCGGGTATTTAGGTACAATATGGCGCAAGCCGCCGACATGGTCCAGGTGCCCATGACTAATTATGTAGGCCCGGATTTTATGTTTAATACTATCAAGATATGTCGGATCGGCAATTGTGTAGTTAATTCCTGGCAGCTCAATCCCCAGATCGTTGCCGCAGTCAAGAATAACGGCATCGTTCTGCCATTCAATCACTTGCATATTCTTTTCACCGATTGCCTCTTGTCCGCCCAGAAAAGTCACCCGTAGTTTCTGCTGCTCATCAACAATTACGTTGGCCCGCCGTGGTTGTGGGTCGGTACCATTAGTTGTAGCCGGGGCGTATTGGTTGGCTACCCGTTGCGCGTCTTCTTGGCTTCGTCTTTGTGCCCGAATAGCCTCACCACGCGAAGAACTGCGCGCACTTAAACCTTTTTGCTTAGGTGCGGCGTGTCCTCCGTTGTTATTAGTTATATTATTTATGTCTTGATCCATGTTTTTCCTTTCTTTTAAGTTAATAAATGGATAATTCTAAAATTATTTTATGAGTTTGATAATTGATGGGATTGTTACGAAATCATCAATGATTGTTTGGCGCATAGCGCCGTTATAAAGTGCTGCTGCCGGATGAAAAAGCGGTAGGAATATCTGATCATGATAGCGTTTAGGCTGGCCGTGACATTGACTGATTTGAAGCTGTGGCAAGAAACAGCTAAGGCTATGGCGGCCTAGCGTAACTATCAGTTTTGGTTTGATAACCTTAAGTTGCGCCTCCAGGTAGGGTAGAAAAACTGTTTTCTCGTCTGGTAAGGGGTCACGGTTCCCTGGCGGACGATATTTAACGATGTTAGTGATATAGACATCTTGCCGCTTAAGACCGATCATAGCTAACATTTGGTCAAAGAATTTACCGGCTGCACCGACAAACGGTATACCCTGCTCATCCTCGTTCTTGCCGGGCGCTTCACCTATAAATACAATTTCCGCTTCCGGGTTACCGGTAGCAAATACCAATTGGGTGGCAGTTTTGGCCAGATCCGGACAGACATTATCTTTTATAATGTCCGCCTTGATCTTATCTAGCTGCTGCTGATTAGTCTGTTTACTCACGCTTACGCTTTAATTTAATACTGTTAAGAAATTGATTTAAGGCAACACTTAAAAAGATTACAGCCCCGAAATATTCCCACCAGCTGCCGGTATCAATAGCCCGCGAAACTAGCAGATAAGCTATTGCTAAGCTGACAACGCCTATTGCTGCTATATAAACAGTACGCTTGTACCAAACGGTTTTATTTGGCGTCTTTTTTACCATCGGCTATTTGTTCCTTGTTTTGCAAATCCCGGGCAGCGGCGCGCATACTCAACTGCAAGCGACCACGGTCGTCAATTGCTACTAATTTAACAGTGATATGATCGCCTTCATGGACAACGTCACTCGGTTTTTCGACTCTTTGTTCAGACATTTCACTAACATGCACAAGGCCTTCTTTTCCCGGTAATATTTCAACAAAGGCGCCGAAATCAAGTACGCTGACAACCCGGCAATCGTGGTAAATGTGTCCGACCTCTGGTTCGGCTGTTAAGCTACGAATAAATTGGATAGCACTTTCTATCGATTTTTTGTCTGGACTGGCCAGGAATATCGTACCGTCATCTTTAATGTCAATCTCAGCACCGGTCTCGGCGATTATTTTATTAATCATTTCTCCACCCTTACCGATGACTTCACGGATTTTTTCTGGATTAATACTAATTGATTCAACCCGTGGCGCATAAGGACTAAGTTCTTTGCGGGAGGCAGCCAGAGTTGACAGCATATGCTTCAATATGAAGGCTCGGCCCTCATGAGCTTGGAGCAAAGCTGATTTTAGAACGTCGACTGGCAAGCCATGAACTTTCATGTCCATTTGCAGGGCGGTTATACCCTTTTCTGTGCCAGCGACTTTAAAATCCATATCCCCGGCAAAGTCTTCGGCATCGGCTATATCGCTTAATATAAAGGTTTTATTGCCCTCCAGCATTAACCCCATAGCAATACCGCTGACTGGGCGCAAAAGCGGGACGCCGGCATCCATTAGTGCCAAGCAGCTTGAGCAGGTAGCAGCCATCGAAGTGCTGCCATGTTGGCTCATAATCTCTGATACCGACCGGATAGCATAAGGAAATTCCGTCTCCGTCGGCAGGACCGGTTGGAGAGCCCGTTCGGCTAGTGCAGAGTGCCCAATTTCACGCCGTCCAGGACCGCTTAACCGTCTGATGTCACCGGTTGTATAACCGGGCGCGTTGTAGTAATGGAAATAGCGTTTTTCGGTATTTTTTTCCATAGTATCAACCATTAACGAGTAACTTAATGGGGCTAAGGTAACGATGTTTAAGGCTTGGGTCATGCCGCGGGTGAATAGACTAGACCCATGGGCGCGGGGTAAAAATCCGACTTCTGAACTTAGTGGTCTTATTTCTGTTAAACTTCTCCCGTCAGGCCGGGCATTATCTTTTATAATGCCATCACGGACATCTTGATTAGCAGCGTGTGACCAGGCATCTTCATAGGCTTGGCTTAAACTCTTAAAGGTATCCTCGCCAAGTTCATTGCTAAAGTGCAGCATCATTTCATCGCGTAAAATACGCATTTTTTCATGTCTTTGCGGATACTGACCCCTGATATTTTTGCCTAATTTGCCTCCCAACCAGGCATCAACTTGTTTTTGGATATCTTCACTGGGTAGGCTTAGCCCATAGACTTGCGGTTCGACCCCAACTTCTTCAATCAGTTTTTTCTGGAGTTCGATAGCCGGTTGAATTATTTCATAAGCTAACTTGAGGGCTTTAATGACCTGCTCTTCTTCCACTTCATTGGCGCCAGCTTCTACCATCATGATCGCTGACTCGGTTCCGGCAACGAATAAATCCAGGGCGCCGTCAGCTAATTGCTGTGGCGTGGCAAATGGTATTAACTCATTATCGACTAAGCCTAGCCTGACTCCTGCTACCGGACCTTCAAAAGGAGCTCCGGTTAGCATAAAAGCTGCACTTATAGCGATCATTGCAATAGCATCAGGCCGGAAATTTGGATCCATACTTAATACTGTCGCGATACCTTGTACCTCATGACGGTACCCCTTAGGCCAGAGAGGACGAACCGGTCGGTCGATAAGCCGGCCTATTAGTACCGCATCATCACTAGGTCTAGTTTCACGCTTAACAAACCGGCTGCCGCTGATTTTTCCGGCTGCATACATTTTTTCTTCATAATCGATACTAAGAGGAAAGTAATCGAACCCGGCTATGGGCTTCTCACTAACCATGGCCGAAGCAAAGATAACTGTATCGCCGTAACGGGCGGTAACACCAGCTGTTGAACGGAATCCTACTCGTCCGACTTCTAAACTAAGTTCTTTGCCGCAAAAATCGGTTTTAACACTAATTATTTTCTTTCCAAACGGATTAATTGTTTGTCCCATATTTTTCTATTCCTTCCTTGGTACATCACGGCTCAGGGGTCAGGTATACGTTTTTGGCTCGTATAACTGTGCTCTGTTCCGTATGTAACCGATTAGTTATTAATTTATTAACAAACATGGAAATCTGGCGAATTTTATTTAAGTTGTGCGTCTTATCAGTCACCGGCAGTATATGTGAACAACTAAAGACTTCTTTAAGAATTGAAAGGACCTACTTTAACGACGAATACCTAAATTTTTTATCAGATCTAGATACGACTGGCTATCTTGCTTAGCAATATAACGCAATAAACGACGCCGTTTACCGACTAATTGAAGAAGGCCCCGTTGAGCAGCGAAATCCTTTTTATTGGTTTTCAAATGCCCGGCGAGACTATTAATTCGTGCCGTCATAATACCAACCTGAACAGGGCTACTGCCAGTGTCGATTTTTTGACTCTGTAGAACTTTAGTCACCACTTGTTTTTTGACCACGCTAACGGGGATTATAACAGATTTGCTTCTTAGATGCAACTATATTATTCCTATTCCTACCCTCTAAGTCGGCTGCATATATCTTCAATCGTCAATGTTTGTGGGTTTATAGCTTGCTTGACATTAAATTGGCCGATGCTAATTCTCCTAAGAGCAACTGTATAGGCACCTGTCTTCAGATAGTTACCGATATCTTCAGCTAACGAGCGGATATATGTACCACTGCTGACACTGGTTTCTAATTCAACCAACGGATAATGATATTTGATTAATTGGATTGCACTTATCTGCACCTTCCGGGATTGAATCTCAACCGGTTGGCCTTTGCGGGCCAGATTATAGGCTGGTTGGCCATTTATTTTAATAGCTGAATAGGCTGGCGGAATTTGATCAATCAGGCCCTTGAAATGTTTGAGCGCTTGCCTGATCTGAATTATTGGCGGCCGATGATCAGACTGGACTGTCTTCTCGCCTTCTTCATCTCCGGTTGTACTTGTCTGTCCGAGTTTCATCGTAAATTGATAGGTCTTATCAAATTTACCAATCTCGGCTGAGCGTTTTGTATATGATCCGACTAGAACAATTAACAGACCGGTTGCCAGCGGGTCAAGTGTGCCACTATGACCGACAGGATATCTTTTTTTAGTTCTTGGCGTTAACTCTGCCCGCTCAATAATAGTTCGGATTTTATTAACCACATCAAAACTTGTCCAGCCAATTGGTTTATCGATTAACAATATGCCGTCCATAGACTCATATCATAATCTCAGTTTGAAAGGAATACTAACTAGATTGGGAAATTGGACATTGTATCAGTAAAGTTACCCGGCTGAGGCATTACCGGTGGCATAAATGTCAAAGGCGGAGGTACAGGAGGGGCCGTCGATGCGAGTCCGATAGGATTATTGGTGTCGTTGCTGCTAGGCGAAGCTACCGACGGAGAAGGTAGTGGAAAATTCAGGGGGGGTTGAGGCATTTCCAAGTCTTGGACATTACTGGCGCTGCCTGGAATTACATTAGTTGCCGGGAAAGTGTTGGTAGCAACGGCAGCTGGTAAGGGATTATCGCTGGCTGGTGGAGTCGGCATTATTAGCGGCTGGTTACCTTGCAAATTATCAAAAGCTGTTTGAGCGTTTAGCGCTTGGATTGGCTCAAGCACTGGGTTTGGCTGACTGTTTACGGCGGCGTTAACAGCATTGCGGGCAGCATCAAGATCTGATGTAGATGGTGAAGCTGTTGGTGCTGGTAAGGCTGAATCGGGTAAAGTCTCATCTAGATTTAGATGAGGACTGTGTACTGCTTGTTCCAATTGTTCAAGGGTTTCGTCTGGCACTGCAGCTAATGGCGGATTATTGTTAAATCCGGCTGGCGGCATTGGGCTAAGCAGTGGCGAAGTTGTATCAATCGGCGGAAGACTAAGCTGCGGAGCGGGTTCTGCTGATGGAGGAGTATTGTCTGCAGATGTGGACATAGCATCCATTGAAGAAGAAGCAAATAAATTATCCATAGCCGACGTGTTCGATGCTGGTGACGGGGCGCCGCTGGCCGACATTAGTTGATTATTATTCCCTTCTAACGGGATCATAGTGTCAATCCTGCCGATGCTATCAGCAGGAGGACTGGCCGGTGACGTTTCGGCTGTTGACTCAAAAGTATGTAGCTGACCATCGTTATCAATATCAATCTGACCCTCAGTGGGTGGAGAAACCGGGGCCTGAGGGGTTGTCGGTTGAGGAGTATTTTCTGTCTGGGCATGATCAACTTCCAGTGTCCCGTCATCAACCGGTGGCGGTGGAACAGAGTCCGATGATTTAGGCATTGGCGGCGGCTGTTGACCAACTGAAGGAACGGGTGTGCTAACAGGTAGTGGCACGGGTTGTTCCTGTAGTTTTGTCGCCACCAACTGCTGATTAGCGCCAGCTTGCATGAGTTTTGCGCTGATACTCATCGTTTGCGGCGACGTTTTATTGTTGCTGAAACGGTCAGTGGCAGATACAATCCCGGTTAATAGCGCCGTAGCAATCTGGTTATCCAAAAGATTTTGGCCGAGTTCGTCTCCAAGTTGCACTACAAGTTCGCTTAAACTACTCGCCGTTGTATCCAACCAGTTGATATTGCCCAAGTCACCGTTGGGAGTATTGTTGATGCTTATAACCGTAGCGTCATGCAGTATTCGCCCATGAGAAGTGATCGCCTGGTCTAGCTCCGTTTGCTGATGGACCCCCAAACCAATGACAACATCAACGTTATAGTCACCTTGGCTGAATTCAAGATCTTTTTCACCTAGTGTCGTCCGATAAGGTGTAATAAATATTTTTACGACCCGGTCTTCGACTTTATATCTCAATTTGTCAGCTTTTGACTTATCAAGAGCGATGATAAAATCTCTCAAACTGTCAGTGTTTTTTTCAATTGTTTTTTCCGGCTGTAAGAATTCAATTGTAGAAGGCACCTGGCCGCTGAATACAGCCGTACCGTGCTTACCCATCTTGTTAAACATTAAAGCTAAACCAATACAGGCCGCCAACTGATCAACCGATGGGTTATTACTGACTGTGACCAATACGTTGCTGGCTTGTTTTAGACGATCAATTACCTGCTGTTTTGGATTATCCATGTTTTTATTTTATAGCCTAACGAACTAAATAATACCATTAAAGAATAAGCATGTCGACACTTTTCTACTGTTTTTTATCAACTTGATAAATCTATTATTTCTTTACAAACTGTCAGCGCCCCAGGTATAGTTGTGTTATAAAGCAATATAACTGAAGGGTTCTCTAAATGCCTATTATTAAATCAGCTAAAAAACGTGTCCGGACTGCTCAGCGAGCGGCTCTGCGCAATAGTCGTTCCAAACGATCGCTCAGTCGCGCCTTAAAAGCATTCCAACGATCTATAAGCAGCGGCAAAGCCATGCCTGCCGAAGTTCAGCGTCGCGCCCAAAGCGAGCTTGATAAAGCTTACAAGAAAAAATTGATGTCCAGGAATAAAGTTGCCCGTAAACAGCGCAAACTGGCTCAAGCTGCCAAGGCAAACGCTCACCCAGTCAAATCAGCTACGACTAAAAAACGCGTAGCAACGAAACCAATTATCAAGAAGCCTGCGACTAAAAAGTTAAGCGCTAAGAAGTAAATTTTGGTGAAGCGTTAACAAGTAATACTGCAAGGCCTCATCCGGATCAAATTTGTCGGTTTTAAGTTTTGTGTCAATTGCCAAGAGATCTTGAAGCATTTGTTTAAGATTACGCTGGTCAATTTTATCAGCTAAAGCCAAACTTTTACGGATAACAAAAGGATTTTGCCGTGATTCTTGGGCTATCTGTTCGGCTGTCATGTGCGGAGCGGTTTTTATCAGCGCTAAAATATGCAACTGCCAAGTTAACATAGCTATAATTTTCGGTGGTTCAATCTTGAGAGCCCGTTGTTCCTTGTATAAAGCCAGCGTCCGACGGTTATTGCCCGTGAGAGCGCTGTCCAACATTTCAAAGATTGAACTTTGCGGTGTTATTTCGACTAACAATTGGATACTTTGATCAGTAATCGCTGGGTTATAAAGCAATAATTTATCCAGCTCATTAGCAAGCCGTTGTTGGTTGATGCCCACTCTTTCTATGAGATTACGGGCAACTTGCGGGCTAACCTGGCCACCATTATCTTGAACGTATGAGATCAACCAGCTCACCAAGCTGCCGCCGACCGGTTCCTGCAATTCACGGAACTTGGTTTGCCCCTTCAACACCGCATAATAATGCAACCGCTTATCAATTTTTGATTCAACAATAATAACGTCAGTCGAGTCTGGTATGGCTGATAATAACTGATCTATATTGCTGACAAATTCTTTATTAGTACTCGGATTTTGCAGTACAACCAGTTTTCTATCAGACAAAAACGGTATGCTTTGTAGTGAGCTTCGAAGCTGATCAAGTGCTATATTCTCACCGTCAATATGCTCATAACCAATATCGCCATATTTTTTAATAAAATCGCTGACCAGTACTTTAACTGATTGCTGGCGGGCATAACTATTTGTGCCTATGATTGTTGTTACCATAGATTACCTTAAGCGTTGGCAAGCAGGGCAAATATGCGTACCCCGGCCGGCTACCCTTATTTTAATAATTGGCTTACCGCAGCGCAGGCATAATTGCCCTTCGCGTCGGAATACCTGAGCAAAATCTAAATAATTGCCTCTTTTACCTTCTGCGTTAACATAATTCCTGTCCGTCGAGCCGCCTTTGGCAATTGCCATTTTTAAGACTGCAACAATTTCGTCAAATAATCTACGGATTGCTTGGGGAGACAAATTTGCAACCCGTTGGCTGGGATGAATTTTAGCGGCCCATAAGCTCTCATCGGCATAAATATTACCAATACCGGCTATAACTGTCTGGTCGAGCAGAACAGCTTTGATAGCTGACTTTGGCCGGCGTTTTAGCCGGTCCCGGAAAAGTTGCCAGTTGAAATCAGCTGCTAACGGTTCCGGTCCAACTTTCTTAAAAAAATCTATATTGACAACTTCGCTGGACAGCAATAAGCGGATCCAGCCAAATTTACGCTGATCATTAAAGAATAAAGTGCTGCCGTCACTGAAACCGAAAACTACCCGTGTAGATTTATCGGGAAGTTGGCCGACCAGGCTGGGAGACGGATGACCAGCTCCAAAATGCTGATCGTGGCTTTTATAGACCAGCTGACCAGTCATTTTAAGGTGTATAACAAGCGAGTAATTGCTGCTTAACCCGATAATCAATAGCTTGGCTCGTCGTTTTATTGAAACAATCGATGCGCCAATTAAGAAACGACTGACATCACTTTCGGTATTAGGGAAGCTTTTGGCGGTATCTTTAGTTACAGAAGCAATTTTTTTGCCACGGATAAGATTATCCAAACCTATTCGAACGGTTTCTACCTCTGGTAACTCTGGCATCGTATACTCATTGTATCAGTTATAATGACTATGATGGATTCTTTAGCATCAATCCTTAGGCAATCCGGCCATCAGGAACCGGAAGTAGTTGCCAAAATTAAAGCCTATGTGGCCGACACATTTCAGGCCGCGGTTAGCGTCAGCGTCAAGCCGTCAGCTATTATCATTTCCGCTCCAAGTGCTGCTTTGATCAATGCCCTGCGTTTACATACGCCACAGTTGCAAAATATTATTGAGACAGAATCCGATAAACGGTTAATTCTCAGGATAGAAGCCTAAGAGTCATCTAAATCAGATACTTTAATTCCTGATGTAGTTGAGCCATAGAGTCATAGAGAATACTTTTTATACCCAATTGACGGGCAGCAGCTACATTAGAAAGTCTGTCGTCTATAAAAATTGCTTCATCGGCCTTAACTTCCAACCTCTTAAGCGTGTAATTAAAAATTTCGGAGTCCGGCTTGATCATCCCCAACCTGGATGATATGACAATATCGTCAAAAAACCTGTCTAGCCTCATGCGGGTAATGACCGGTTCTAGAAATTCATAACTGGCATTGGTAAGTAAGGCAGTTTTATATCGGTGGCGGAGATGTTTTATATAGCCCAGAAGCTCAAGATCAATCCTCTCATTTTTATACATTTCCATAACCGCTTGAGGCGTTCGGTGCAGTTCTTGAGCCACATCATCAATAAAAGTTTGCCAACGCAGGGATCCTGTATTAACTTTAGCAATTAGCTGATGGAAATTTCCTGCGTCATTTATGTCTTCGCCGGTAAATTGCCAGAAATTATCAGAAGTAATTACACCAAAATAATCAAAAATGATTGCTTTAATCATCTATAAAAAGTATAAAGCTTTTTAAGACGTATTCGTAAAAGATTAGATATTCAGGTTTGAGGTAATCGACCCGTAGTCTGGTAACTGAGCCTGGAAAAGAGTCTCAACAAGTGGAATTTCACCCTTAAAAGTACCCTGTCCGCCACATGAAGTAGCCCAGTATTGTTCAACCACAGTGCTACCAGTCAGGACTTGAAAAATATATACGTCACCGGTTGAACAATAACCACGGTAATCAGCTAAATTTGGGTCCGATTTGCCTTCAGTGTAACCCGCTAAGTCCAATGAACGTAAAAACCAACCATAGGCAGCGCTGTTATTCGGATAACTTTGAGTTCTAATTACTGAGTTTTGATAGCCCTGAATAATATTGATTTCATTTTGGGTTTGCCCGATTATCATCTGGATGGCATTATGATCCGGGTCATCGTTAACTGGCCCGTCAATCGTCATCTCAATAACTGTGTTGGTATTTGAGTAGTCGACTAACGGTGTTACTGGCTTGGACGGCGCTGAGCTAAAGGATTTGAGAATAATAACAAATGCCAAAACAATCAGGCCGATTGTAATCAGAAATACTAAAAAATACCTCATACATAAATCTTTCTTATAATATAATATCACATAATGTTAATTTTTCAAGGCTAGATGACTTAAAATTATGCCAGTATTTTATGGGATTGATATATTATTAACAAATAAATTAAAAAGTTACTCAGAGTGACACTGTAAGGATATAAGAATGAATAATAATTATAAAAACTGCCCTACAGAGTCGGTGCGATTGGCATTGTTTTTGATAGCAACGATCAAGTTTTAATAGTGCAGAACAATTCTTACGGCCAAGAAAAATGGAATTTCCCTGGAGGGGTAGAAGACCGGGTGAAAGTGACGGGCAGAATATTCTCAGAGAACTTTCAGAAGAATTGGATGTCGATGCGTCAAATTTTACAGATCACCCCAATTTTTACCGATTGACATATCAACATCTAAATTAACTGGCAATTTATAAATATTTTCCATGGTTGACCTTATTAATTCGCCAACTTCATTGGCGCTCTCCTGGGTAGTTTCAACTAGGATCGAATCATGGATTTGGAGCAGCATTTTAGCTTGTGGAAATTTTTCGGTCAGGGCTTTATCAATTGCTACCATAGCCAGTTTCATGAGATCTGCTTCCGTTCCCTGTATAGGCATGTTTATGGCCGCTCTTTCGGCTCCCGTACGGATAGCATAGTTGCTGGAATTAATATCAGGCATCGGCCGGCGGCGGCCGAAAAGCGTTTCAACGTAACCATCTTTCCGGGCTTTTTCTTTCAAGCTATTCATGTAACTAAGCAGCGGTTTCCGCAGTTCAAAATACTGATTTATGAAATGTTCAGCCTGGACCCGCGTCATATCGGCCGCAATACTCAAACCGTGCGGACTCATACCATAGAGAATGCCAAAATTTATTACTTTGGCAGCCCGTCTCATTTGCTTGGTGACATCTTCCGGCTTTCTTTGATAGACTTGGGCCGCTGTCTGAGTATGAATATCAACACCGCTGTGGAACACATCAATCATGTCTTTATCCTGGGACATTACTGCTGCCAAACGAAGCTCAATTTGGGAATAGTCGGCACTTACGAGGGAATTGCCTTCACTGGCCACAAAAGCCGTTCTGATCCGTTTACCAAGCTCAGTTCTAACCGGAATATTCTGCAGGTTAGGATCAGTCGAACTTAACCGGCCAGTCTGGGCAATCGTCAGGTTAAACGTCGTGTGTAAGCGCGAATCCTTATCGACCAACAGCGGTAAAGTATCAACATAGGTGTTCTTTAATTTTGTTACTTCACGGTATTGGCTAATAAGATCAATGACCGGATGAACACCGCGAAGTTTATCAAGTTCGGCGGCGGCTGTACTATAGCCGGTCTTGCCTTTTTTTACACCAGCTGCCGGAAGATTGAGTTTATTAAATAAAATATCGGCCAGTTGTGCGGGGCTGGCTATATTAAACTCTTGGTCGGCATAGCCATAAATATGTTGTTCAAGGTCGGAGATAGTATCATCAATCTCAACCGAGAAATGTTTCAGATACCGAGTATCGAGCTTAATACCTTCATACTCCATTTTAGCCAGGACCGGTATGACTGGCCATTCTATCCGCGCCAGCAGCTCTGGAAATTTTGTCACTTTGGCTAATTTCTTTTTTTGATAATTATGTAACTCATTAATAATACTGACAATTTCCGGTGCCCGTTGAATGAGTTCTTCCTCATTTAAGTTATCCAAGTCTGAACCGTGATAATCCAGATCGGTAGTAGCAAGTTCAGTCAGAGTTTGTTCCCGGCGCAGGGCGTCAATGATAAAATCGGCTACGAATACGTCATGACCAACTTTCGGCAATGGAACACCAAGATTAATCAACAATTGCAGGCTGGATTTCAGATCGTAGCCGATTAACCGGCTGTCAGTATTCAGAATATGAAGAAAGAATTTTTTTATGTTATCCGCACCGATTACTTCGACGTTAAGCGTATAAATATCACGCGGATCCGGGCTCAAGATAATAACGCGGGGCTCACGGCCGTGAGCTGCGGCGCAGCGGCAATGAATTGTAAGTTGATCGCTGTGCAATGAGTAAATCTTTAGTAGCTCGCCGGCAGTTTTTATGTATTTATTGCTGCCGAGTTGTACTGTGCTGTGGGAAGCTCTGGAGGCGTTGTCACTGGCCGGAACCTGCATGGCCGCCGGCAGTTGACGGATTAAAGACCGAAATTCAAGTTTCTCCAGCATTTTTCTGAGTTCTTCAGGATTAATCCGGCTGCCATCTACTTCAGCTAAATTAAGCTTTACCGGGGCATCGGTCCAGATTGCACCGATTTTTTTACTCAGATAAGCTAATTCTTTACCAGCCGTTAATTTCTTAGCGGTGGTAGCTTTTATCAGGCCCAGGTTCTGATATATGCCGTCAAGAGTATGATAAGTTTTCAGCAAGCCGGTAGCTGTTTTCGGTCCGATTCCGGGCACTCCAGGTATGTTGTCACTGCTGTCTCCTTGCAGGGCTTTAAGATCGAGAAACTGATCAACATTTAAGCCGTATTTAGCTTTAAAACTTTCCGGACCGTAGAGTTGAATATTAGAAAGCCCTTTCTTCAGCACATAGACTTTGGTTAGGGGTCCGACCAGCTGAAGAGCGTCCAGGTCGCTTGTTACTAGTAATGTTTCAATTCCCTTTTTTTGAGCTTGTAACGCTAAGGCCCCCATGATGTCGTCAGCTTCATAATCATCAAGCTCATATAAAGGCCAGCACAATGTTTTTAGCAGATCGTGTAAAATCGGTATTTGCTCATAAAAATCCGGTGGTGCCGGTTTACGTCCGGCTTTATAAGCCGGGTACATTGTTAAGCGTTTTCGGATATTAGTTTTGGGTTTATCCCAGGCGACAGCCACATAATCCGGTTGAAGCCGCTTAATCACTTCCAGGGCCATGGTTGTGAAACCGAATACTCCGCCAGTAGGCTTACCATCGCGGGTGGTTAAATTCGGCATGGCATAATAACCACGATAGAAGACTGATTTACCATCAATAATGGCAAATCTCTTCGGTTTATTCACCTCAGCCATAACTTACAGTATACGCCAGATGTGGCCTATCTGATATGCTCCGTCACATTTTGTATTCGCCGGCTTAACGACTATCGCTTTGGCGGTAGTTTGAGTAAAAATAAGTTTTTACTTAATGTAATCATGCAATTTTCTGGCATCTTTGTGTTTTCTGAGTTTGGCCAGGGCTTTAGCTTCTATCTGACGGATCCGCTCTCTGGTTACGCTGAATTCTTGGCCGACTTCTTCCAAGGTGTGTTGTTTGCCGTCCTCTAAACCGAAGCGTAATTTTAATATTTTTTGTTCACGTTCCGTCAGGGCCGATAATATTCCCTTGACTTGCTCCTTAAGCAACTGGTTATTGGCAGATTCCTCTGGGCGGATAGTCTCTTCGTCTTCAATAAAATCGGCCAGGACTGATTCTTCTTCATCGTCACGAATGTTGGCGTCAAGACTGGAGATATCCTGTTTAATCTTCATGATGTGTTCCACTTTATCAACATCGATCTCCATGGCTTGGGCGATTTCTTCGTTGGTCGGTTCCCGGTTCAGCTCCTGGGTAAGACGGCGTTGCATGCGCAATAATTTATTAATTGTCTCGACCATATGGACAGGGATACGGATTGTCCGGGCCTGATCGGCAATAGCCCGGGTAATTGCCTGGCGGATCCACCAGGTCGCATAAGTAGAAAACTTAAAGCCTTTGTCGGGATCGAATTTTTCAACTGCGCGCAGTAGTCCGGTGTTGCCTTCTTGAATGAGGTCCAGTAGGTCTAGGCCGCGGCCGACGTAACGTTTGGCAATTGAGACTACCAATCGCAAGTTGGCAACCGCCATTTTATCTTTAGCCTCTTTATCGCCGGCCACCACCTGTTGCGCAAGTGCCAGTTCTTCTTCGGACGATAACAGCGGGATCTGACCGATTTCTCTTAAAAATAGCCGGACCGAGTCATCGGCGATATCGTCAAGGTAGGTATGGTCATCAATAATTACTTCTTCAGTTTCTTCAGCTGGCCATTCATCGCTGAATTCTTCAACGCTGGGCTCATTAGCTACTATATCGACGTTAATATCCGCCAATTCGGTATATAAACTATCCAGCAACTCGACATTTTCCGGTTTATCGGGGATTGCATTTAAGATTTCGCGTTGATCGATCTGCCCTTCTAGCTTGGCTTTCTCGATTAACTTTTCTTTAACTAGCTCAAGTTTACTATGAGCCCGGTTGTCGTCATTCAATTTAGCAGTATCCGCCATATTTGCTAAACCTCTCTTACTTTTTTTAATAATATGTCTAACTTTCTTGCTTGTTCTAATAATGTTGCCGTTATAGCTTCATCAGCTGTTTGCAACTGATATGCTAATTGATGCTTTTTCGTTTTTACATAATATTCGACCAGTCGGACCTGTAACCGCGCAGCTTCGTATCGAAGTTCCAGCATGTCTAGGTTTAAATATATGGTTTCATACTGTAACATTAAGATTTTAACATAATCGGCTATCTGTTGCAACACCGGGGGAGTGAGTGGCTGCCCAGTAAAATCTGGATTGGATTTTAAAAAATTAAAGGCTGTCCGGGCTGGAGTGCCGGGTAGCATTGCTGGTGTAACAACCGAAAGATAGTCGCGTAATTTCGGCTGCATTAGCATGAGCGCTAGGAAGTGATCTTGGATTTTTATTAGTTCAACATCTGTCTTATCGATTGCTTCTGAAGGAAGCGAATGCCGGGATTTAAGGCGCGTTGAAGGAGTTGGTTCCAACCTGGATAACAGCGCGTCGCGGCTGACACCGATCATTGTTGAAATTTGACCGACATAGTGTTCCTGCTCAACCTGGTCTCCCAGCCCCCGCACAACGTTCATGATAATATTGCTGAATTGGCGTTTACCGACAGCCGTGCTTAAGTCCAGTGACTGCTGGTAGCGCTTAATCAGCCAGTCAAGCGCATAAGTCGGTTGTTCAATAGTCTTCTGCCAAGCAGACGGATCCTTTTTGACTAGCTCATCCGGATCTTTGCCGCTTGGAAGGGTAATCATGCTGAGATTCACGCCGACCTTGCTGGCGATCGGTATCACCCGTTCGGTTGCCGCAACGCCGGCTTTGTCAGCATCAAAGCATAATCTGATGTCTTCAGTAAAGTGGACAAGCCCTTTCAGGTGTTGTTCCGTTAAAGCCGTACCGGCAACCGCAACAGTCTGACGGACACCAGCTTGGTGGCTGGCAATTACGTCCATGTTGCCCTCAACCACCACGGCATAATGAGACAACCGGATAGCCTCTTTAGCGCGGTGCAAACCAAAAACATGCCGGCTTTTATCATAAACAATCGTCCGGGGCGTATTAATGTACTTAGGCAAATTCTTATCGTCAATGAGAATACGGGCTGTAAAACCAATTATCCGCCCCTGAGGATCGGCCAACGGTATCATCAACCGGCCGCGGAACATGTCATTGATCCGGCCCGGCCGGCCGACACTGACTCCGGCCGCCCTCATTTCGTCATCAGTAAACTTTCTGGAACGGAGAAATTCCGTTAAGGCATCGCCCTTTACCGGCGCATAACCGAACTGCCATTCCAAGGCTGTCTCTTTAGAATAAAGGCGTTGTTTTAATACGTACTCCAGGGCGATCTTATTCTTGCTAAATTGGACTTGATAGAATTTGGCCGCTAATTCCAGTAACTCGTAAATTCTTTGTTTCTGCTTACCGCGGTCCGGAAACCGTGATGAAGTCTGATATTGGTCAAGATCTATCCCGGCTTTGCGGGCTAATAGCTCCAATGCGCCGCGAAAATCCAAACCCTCCATTTCCATCACAAAACTAAACATGTTGCCACCCTTACCGGAGCTGAAGTCATGCCAGATTTGTTTTTCCGGACTTGCCATAAAGCTGGGTGTTTTTTCGTTCGTAAACGGACTCAAACCGCGCCAATTCCGGCCCGATCGTTTTAACTGGACATACTCGCCGACAACATCTTCTATGCTGAGACGGGCCTTAACATCCTCAACGGCATCCATGGTTTTCATTGTACGCTAAATATACCCTGAATCATGAAACCGCTAACGCTCCAGAAGCTTTACTTTAATAGTTTTATGATGTGACAAGTTGATAGCTGTGCCTGATAAGATCCTGGACTTCTTCCCAGCTCAACTGTCCGGTTAAGACGATTGTATTCCAGTATTTTTTGTTCAGATGATAACCGGACATGACGCTTTCATAGCGCTCACGGAGTACTTCAGATAGTTGAGGATCGCATTTCAAACTCAATCTGAGCGGCTGGCTGCCTTCTTGGATTAAAGCGAACATTTTGTCTTTTACCTTATAGACGGCAACTTCCTCGCCGAACGGATAATCCAACTTAGCATTAGGCATACTTAATAGATATGTTTCAACTGTTTGATGATCCATTGCGTAGAACAACCAAATAATATTTCAGCTCGGCAATCGAAGCCTCAATGTCGGCGGTTGCGCGATGAGTTTCTTTTTTCTCAAAATTCACATCGTACTTACCCTGCATCAGAACTTTAAAACTACTGACATCAAGCATCCGATAATGCAGCAGAGACTCAACTTCCGGCCACCAGCGCCTGATGAACATCCTGTCAAAATGGATCGAGTTACCCGCTAGGACTGCCGGTTCAGAACCGAAATGCTCGCCAATTAGCGCGACCAGCTCGCGTTCGACTTCCTTCTCGGGACGGCCTTGTTGACGGACGCGTTCGGTAAGACCGCTGGCTTTGTGTTGCTGTGCCGGCCAGTCAGTCATATTCGCCAGGGCATCATCGCTCTGGTGAATTACTGCTTCATAATCGGCCAGTTTTAAGAAATTAAAATCGGTTATTATGACGCTAACTTCCAAAATTACATCCTTGGCCAGATCAAGTCCGGTCATCTCCAAATCAACCCAAAGTAACTTGGTGGGCGGTAGATTTTTATCGATTTGTCCCTTTGTCATAGCAATAACCTCATTCATGTTTTGCCGATTAGGCGTTTATAACAACCTAATTATATGCATTACGGCGCTGAAGTAAAAAGCATGTTACTTATTCGGCCGGTTAAAAGCCGACATTCTGGCGGATAATAATTACTTGGACCCGGCCGGGGTTTTCGCGGAATAGTATTAGCAACTTATTAAGTGAAGTACCTACTCCGTAGGCTTTTTGGGCCCGTTTATCTTCAAGCGGTACGGTATGCTGTTTAATCCGTTCAAGACCGTCATTTATATCGGTGACAAGTTTTTGCGCACCGATTACGAATATCACGTGGCTGGCGCCATAGACTTCATTTGGTATTTGGCTGCCAGTTGCTGAAGCAATCATTAAGTACCCGTCTTTAGTTACGGCGTGAACGCTGCCCACAGCATAGTCAGCTGCCGAACCGATACGCCGCATTTCAACGGCTTTATCGGGCTTACCATAGAGTGACTTAAATTTGGCCCGGACTGACACGAAGGGTGCTTCGTTTAATGTCTCGTCTAAACCGGCTGCCTGAAGAGTGACTGACGGAGCAGTGAAAACTTCGGCATTGTCCGGAATTATTTCGAGTACGGCTTTTTTAGCAGCCTCTAAATCTTCAACTACCTGAGCTTCAAAGTTATTAGCCTTCAATGCTTCAAGCGTAGTTGTTATCGTTGCCTCATCGGCAACTTCGTTGTATTTTGTCATATATTTTCTCCTTAAAATGTTTAATATCTGGTATACTATTTATAGTAACTACCAGTATAGGCTAGTTACTATACTTTGTAAAGTATGAAAATAATTTCTAAAACCCTATCAATTGAACCAAAAGCCGGCTGTGTCGCTTGCGCGATGGGAATTATCGGCAGTAAGTGGACGGCGCTTATTTTGCGCGACCTAGTCCGAGCTCCCCGCTGCTTTAGCGAATTAGAGCGCTCGATTAAGGGTATAAACCCCAGGACTTTATCGCAACGGCTTGATTGTCTGGAACAACAGGCAATTATTCTCCGACAACCGGATACCCTGAATAAGCCACACGTGGCTTATTCGCTTACCAAAAAAGGCACCGATTTAATACCGATTCTTGAACAAATGGCAATTTGGGGTACTAAATATCTTTCACGTTAAATCCGTAAAGCTAAGTAAGTCAATTCTGATAGAAAGATTTGCCAGGCGCGCAATATCTATAATATTTCTTCCTTGTCAGCTTTGAAATCAAGCGCCGCCGAGTTGATGCAATATCGAATGCCGGTCGGCTGATCGGGAGCATCATCAAAGACATGTCCAAGATGGTTTCCGCAGTGCCGGCAGACTACTTCCGCCCAGTTTATTCTGTCTAAAGTTTCTGGCATTAATTTAACCGCGTCTTGGGTAATAACATCGTAGAAACTAGGCCATCCGGTTTTTGAATCAAACTTTTTTTCAGAACCGAATAAGGCTTGCCCGCAAGCACTGCAGACATAGAGACCCTTGGCTTTGTTGTATAGCAGTTTACCGGTAAACGGCGGCTCAGTTTTATACTGCCGATAACCTGTATTCAGTTTAAGTTTTGATACCATCGGTTCTATTTAAACAGCGACTAACTATTAATCACAGTTAAAATACTTACATCTTATCGATTACCGGAATACCCAGTAGCTCGAGTCCGGTTTTCAGGGTCCTCGCATAACAACGGACCAATTGAACACGAATTGCTTCACGATCATTCCCGATTACCCGGTTACCCTCGTAGAATTGATTAAAGGTTTGAGCTAGTTCGTACAAATAAGTACAAACGTGGTGCGGCAAAAGTTCATTAACCGCTCTCCCCTGCACTTCCTGAAATTCGCCAATTTTTAGTAGTAATTTCCGCTCATCTGCTTGCAAATTATCAGCCGGCAAAGTATCGGATTCGGTTTTTGATAACATACTGGCGGCTCTGACATAAGCGTATTGTAAATACGGTCCGCTATTGCCTTCTAAGCTGACTGACTCAGCCGGATCAAAAATTATATCTCCACCAAGACGTTGTTTTAAGAAAGCATACTTAACCGCTCCCAGCACTACCCGGTCATCTTTTTTGCCGTTTAGCGCTGTATTTGCCTCATTCACACTATCAAGCACTTCAGTGGCCCGGATTATGTTGCCAAGCCGGCTGCCCATTTTTACATTGCCTTGGAGTCTAATTGAGCCGTGTGTTATATGCTGACTGGCCTTAGCTAGTTCCGGGGCAAATTGTTCAATCGCTTTCAGGACTACGGCCATGTATTGAGCTTGCTCATTGGCTGTGATAACTATCGAACGATTAAAATGGTAATCCTGCCATTTTTCGATCAGTAAACCGATATCCTTTGTTTCGTACGTAGGTAATCCCTGGCTGGTTATAAACACCCTGGTGTGCAAGCCATGATCTTCACCGTTAAAGACAACTGCCCCGTCAGATTCTTTAAAGACATCGCCAATATGCTCGCGAACTGTTTTTAGGCCTAATTCAATTGTCCCGCTTTCTGGATAGTATTTTTCAAAATGGCTGCCGATACGTTCATAAAACTTGTCAAAATAACCATAACTCCAGCCGCGGCATGTCCAGTAAATCTGCGCTAAAGACGAGTTGTGATCATTAACTTCAAAGATTTTGTAAATTTTCTGATTAAAATCATTAATTGAGTCCTTCGCCTTGTTTTGATCATCAACGTAAGCAGCATTGCCCTTAATGTAGTAACCGGACAGCCAATTAGATTTTTCTTCCAACGGCTTGTCAGCTAAAGATTGGACTTTTTGCCAGGCAATATCGCTATCAAGTTTTCCGTCACTTTCGTAAAACAATATTGCCCAGATTGTTTTCGCGACATGCAAACCGACATCACCACTAAAATTAACGCGGTGAACCGCAGCACCGGTGGAGTCTAGCAGATTAGCCACTGCGTCACCGACAACACTTGTATATAAATGTCCGGCATGTAGAATCTTGAACGGATTGGGGTCGGAATACTCTATGACAATCTTTTGGCCAGAGGCTGTCCGGGCAAACTCGGCTTTGGCCTGATCCCATAAAGCTGAATCCTTAAGCTTGATATTTATAAACCCCGGGCCGGCAATTGTAATATTGTTACAATACTCAGCTAGAGTCTCAGTCAGTTTTAGCTGTAATTGATCGGCAATTTCCCGGGGGGTTTTTTCTAGCTGGGGCGCTATTTGGAGCGCTACATTGGTAGCATAATCACCAAAATTCTCATCCGGTCTGGTTAGTTTCGTACTGGTATCGATTGAGAATAAATCCCGTGCAGCAGCCGCGATTAGTTTCTCAAGCCGCTCTTTCATATGACCGAGTATAACAGATAACTTCTAGCCCGTTCCAATAATTGGGAGATGGTAAATGATTTATTAGCCGTCATCGCTTAAGCAAAATAATTTGTGGTAACATGGCAATATGAATTACACCGTTAACGGTCACCAATATGTTATATCGCATAATATGTTTGAACTCATATTGCTGCTTGCCGTGTGGGAATTAGTATGGAAAGGTTTTGCGCTGTGGCGAGCTGGCAGAAATAATCAATCAACTTGGTTTATTGTCATGCTCATATTAAACACCGCTGGTATTCTCGAAATACTGTATCTTTTCGTATTCGGTAAACGCACTTCCAAAGACTAGTAACTGAGTTTACATGCTGTGCTTCTTCAAGAATTTATGCTTGACTAGTTCAACTAATGTCAGGTAACAAGCGATTAGTATGATCAGGATGCCAAAGTACTTGAACGGCGGGACGACTAATCCCAACGTTCTGGCCAATGGTGTAAAAGGCAGCAGTATGCCAATGCTGGCTAGAGACAAACAGGTGGCAGACAGCCATTTACTGGGCCGGCTCAAGAAGAACGGACTGCGGTATGTTCTGATGAGAAAGACTACCAGAATCTCGGTGGCTATGGATTCAATGAACCAACCGGTTTGGAACAACGGACCTTTGGCATGAAATATAAATAACATCACCCCGAAAGTTGCGTAATCGAAGATGGAAGATAATGGGCCGAAGAATATCATATAATCCTTGATAAAGTCTATATTCCAGTGACGAGGTTTAATCAGTGCTTCCGGGTCAACATTGTCCGAAGGGATACTAAGCTGAGAAACATCATACAGCCCGTTGGTTAAAAGTATCTGGACTGGTGTCATCGGCAGAAAAGGCAGGAAGAATGAAGCGCCGGCGGCCGAGAACATATTGCCGAAGTTGGAGCTTGTAGCCATCAATATGTACTTAATCGTATTATTGAAAGTTTTGCGCCCCTCTATGATGCCGTCGGCAATGACATCCAGACTCTTATGAAGCAATACAACCGCTGCTGTATCTTTGGCTACATCAACGGCAGTATTAACTGATATACCAACATCGGCGCTGTGCAGCGACGGCAGGTCATTGATACCATCACCCAAGTAGCCGACAGTGTGTCCATGTTTCTGCAGCGTATTAATAATGCGGAGTTTTTGATCCGGTGTAACCCGGGCAAATATGTCAATATCGTTTACCTTCTGCATTAGAGCTTCATCTGATAGATGCTCTATTTCGCTGCCCAGCATGATTTGCTTGAAAGCGATACCGACTTCCCGGCATATCTTTTGGGTAATAACTTCGTTATCGCCGGTGATAATTTTAGTCGCGACATTTAAGCTGTGAAGTTTATCCAATGCTTCTTTGGCACTCTTTTTTGGAATGTCCAGAAATGTTATGTAGCCTTCAAAATGCAAGTCTTTAACGTCAGCCCATGTGTATTTTTGCTTTTTGGCGACTTTCATAGTCGCAATAGCCACCATCCGCAGGCCATCATCATTTAGGGCCAACAATCGTTTATGAAGAGCTTCTTTATCATGTATGCCCTTACACAGAGCGATCGTATTATCCGGCGCCCCTTTGACAACGATCATCCGCTCGCCATGCTGTTCAACCACTGCATACATGCATTTCCGGTTATAGTCGAACTCCTCGACATCTATCTTCTTAAACGAGCTGTCCAGACCGATTTTATTTTTAATCGCATGTTCCCATAAGGATACGTCTATGGCATTACCCAGAACCTTATGATGGACAATCGCGCTGTTACAAAGCAATGAATACTGCAGCATGGCCGGACTTTTTTCCCCTTGAGCGTCAAAGTAATCGACAACATCAATTCTGCCTTCGGTAATCGTACCGGTTTTATCAGTGCATAAGACATCCATATTGCCAAGATTCTCGATAGAAATAAGTTGTTTAACAACAATATGTTTTTTAGCTAACTTACCAGCACCGTGCGCCAGGCTGACCGTGACAATAACTGGCAGCAGTTCGGGGGTCAGACCGACAGCTATTGCCAGTGAGAAAAGCAATGAATTGATGAAAGTATGGCCAAGCAGCCAGTTTACCAGGAATATGATTACCGTCATGACGAGGATGACCTTGATAATCAGGTCGCCAAACTTGGCGAGACCCTTTTGAAAATCAGTTACCGGACGGACAAAAGAGGTCGTTTCGGCAATCCGGCCAAAGGCCGTATCCTTGCCTATCTTCAGTACTACTCCTCTTGCCGTACCACTAACCACACTGGTACCCATATAGCCAAAATTATCAATGTTAGCATTATCTTTGGGTGGTTCTGGCAATCCTTCATCGGTTTTAAAGACCGTTTTTGCTTCACCGGTCAACGCTGATTGATTAACTTCCAGGTCATTTGATTCAATTAATCTTAGGTCAGCAGGAATAATTGTGCCCTGCGATAGAAGTACTATGTCGCCGATAGTAAGATGGGAAACCGGAACTTCTAATTTTTCCCCTTCCCGTTCCACTAGGGCCGTGGGAGAGATCTTCTTTAAGAGGTCCTCCACAGTTTTAGTAGCACTGTACTCATTCCATAACCCCAGCAGGACGCTGGCGACAATAATGCCTAATATGTAGTAAGAACTATCATGTTGACCTAAGAAAAAAGCGGCAATAGTAGCGATAGCCAGGATAATTATCAGCGGATTGCCGGTAAACTGACGGATAAAGATTTCCAGCAGACTGGTTTTTTTATTGCTAACGACGTTAAGCCCGTACTGTTTCTGCCTTTCCAGAACGGTTCTATTTGATAAGCCGGACAAGCTTGTACCGATTTTTACCAAGACTCCTTCAGGTGTTTCCTGCCACCATGAAACATTGTGTGAAGTGTCATCAGCCATATCAGTAAGCATATCAGAGGGTTATAAATAGTGGCAATAAGCCATCTATTACACCCAGAAAAATATATTATTCACCAACCACCCATAACGGTAGCGCCCGGCAAACATAGTCTTCATCAAGATAGGGAGTGTATTGGGCGAACCAAACGGTGCCGCCAGTAAATGAAGGATCATGGCAGGCGCTAACGGCCGCGACTAATATGGTTGAGCCAGTTCCCAGCCATGCCCCGTAAGCCGGTCGCCAATTGTCGGTTATCACCGCCCACTGATTAACTGTCGAGTATATGCCGATCGCGGGCCTAAATGTTAGCTGTTTAAGCGCACCAATCACCCCTTGTAGCGAGGCACGGTTGATAAGTGGGTTATTTGACCAGCTATTGTCTGTTTCGACATCAAGTAGCCATAACGGTGAAGCTAGGTCGAGATTATCGGCGTAATGAATATCGTACTCGGTAGCCTGATAGCCATAATCATACGCAAAACAAAGATAATCATCATTGTTGCAATTAATCGGACCTGAGCTATATTTTTTTGCCTTTGCCAAACCGGGATAGCCGGTATTTACATACAGACCATAATGCGCAAACCATTGTGTTTCAGTTGCTAAGCACGGATTAAGTTTAAAATCCAGACCGCCGCTCACGCCGATGATACCCTGGTGAGCAAAGTTGGCGGCTACAGTTTTATCGCAGTTTGGCCATGATACATCAGTAAATACCTCCGGCACCGGACCAGACGCATGATTTATGCTAATTACCGCCAGAATAGCCAGGATAGTTACACCAATTACCACCAATAATTTATGTCCAGTACCGTGATGATAATTAATCATTGTTTTTATCAACCTCCGTTAGCGGCGAATTTTGTCAGCCACCGGATTGGCTAGTCGTTGTTCTGGCAGTGGCGCCCTGCTGGGGCGGATAAAAATCTGTAACAATCTAAAAACCACTACATACATTAGGACGATTAAAATAAAGAACATTAGAGTGACAGTATAAGCTTGTAAATGTCCGGAAATATTAACGAATGGGCTCGATATGCCAAATAGGATTGAGGCTGGAGTAGTTACGAAATTCCATGAGCTCAAGCGCAGCTCTCGCCCCAGGTAAATAGCAAAACTACAGACAAAAAACGCTAAGCCCAGAAGAATGTTCGCCCAATGGGTGGTAATCCGTCTCAGTAGTTGCCGATGCACTAAATAGACGCTTAAATAACCAAGGATCAATCCGTTAAAAATAAATGTCTGAAACATGACACTGTCATACAAAATACTGTTTGGGGCAACTAATGCTAAGTGGATTAGGTCGCTAACCAAATAAAAGCTGTTAGGTAAAAGGCCAAGCCATAAAAACGTTAATAACATCGGCCGCCAATTCAGCCACGGATAATACGGGAGTACTCTCAATAAATAGTACACTACTAGGAGTGGGATCCAGGCCAGCAGCAGATTTATCAGTAGATACGAATTTGCCCAGCTGTGATTAATAATCGCCTGGGCTACAAAAAAACCAATACTTACAAGACTTGATAAAAATAATGTCGGCAGGGCATTACTCCACCGGGAATGCTTATTGCACCGCATGGTTTGTATTATATCAAGCTTGGTGTTCAGTCGCCGTGTTTTGACTGTTTAGTGAGTGATAAACTGACTACAAATTGCGCACCCCCGCCGGTGGGGTAGTTGCGGGCTGTAATGCTGCCATGGTTGACGTTTACAATTTCCCGGGCCAAAGACAAACCCAAACCATACCCAGGCGCATGTCCGGTCCGTGATTTATCGCCCCTGTACAACCGGTCAAATATAAACGGTATGTCATTTTCTGCTAGGCCATCACCTTCATCACGGATACTTACATGATAGCGGTTACCAGCTTTAACGCCGTTAACAAATACCGAACTACTGTGCGGGCTGAATTTAATGGCGTTATCGATAATAATACCGATCAGCTCAACTAAACTATCAAAATGGCCGGTTACCTTTCCTTCCGGCAGCTGAGTAACAATGGAGATTTTCTTAGGTTTGGCAAGTTGCTCAGCCCGCTGACAAGCCTCTGATACAACTTCTGATATATTAACCGGCTTAAGTTCCAACGAGGCTTTTTCATATTGCGTTAAAGCCAGTAAATTGCCCGCCAGGTTTTCCAGTCTCTGGACTTCTTCCAGGTTGCTCTTGATAACATCACGGGCATCTTGTTGGGTAAATGTTTTCTGGCGTAGAAAGACTTCATTTTCGAGCTGTAGACTGGCCAGTGGTGTCCGCAGCTCATGGCTGGCATCAGCCGTAAAACGAGCTTGTGCTTCATGAGCCGCTTCTATCGGTTTAAGCGTCCGGCCGGCGTACCAATAACTCAATGCGCCGCCAACTATCAGGGCAAAGACATTGAGTATAATAACGTCGTCATTAAGGTGCTGCCGGATTGTTGAAGCTTGGTCGGACTGAAATCTCAAAAAGTCATTATCAGGATCTGGCGGGACAGAATAGATATCTCCCAGTAACTGGTGGACTACGCCACGTTGAGCGATACCGGCGTGGTCAAATTCTAATTGAGCTAAGGTCCGGACGCTAAGCGTCAGCATTAAGCTGAAAATAACGATAATTGCTAAATAAAAACCGGTCAGTTTCAAACGGGCTGAATGAAAAAGCGTTGGCCGGACAGAATAAACTGTCTCTATTTTGGATTTTATGCGGGCATAAAGCGATAGTTTCTCCGGTGCTTTAATCGTATCCATAATTATTACATTACCTTGTAGCCATAGCCGCGGACAGTTTTAATAACTGCCTCACCTGGGCCAATTTTCTTGCGGACATTGGCTATAAATGTCTCAACGGTATTATGCTGGACACGGCTTTCATCGGCCCAAACATGATCCAGCAGACGATCTTTGCTGAGAACTTCGCCACGATGGCGTAAAAGATATTCAAGCAGTCGGAATTCCTGAGCGGTTAAATGGACTGGTAGTTGCCGGTATTCCACACTTTTAGCGATAACATCTAACTTCAACTTATCGGCCCGCAAAACATTATTACTATGGGCTTTTGGCCGTCGCAACAGCGCCCGGATACGGGCCAGTAACTCATCGTACGAGAACGGTTTAGTCAAATAATCATCTGCACCGATATCGAGACCGCGGACACGATCGCCAATAGTAGCTTTAGCGGTTAGCATTAGTATTGGCATCTGTTCTTGGCGATCCCGCCACAACCGTACTAGCCCAGGTCCATCATGCTTACCCGGAATCATCCAATCGAGTAAAACAAGATCGTAGTTACCGGCACTGACTAATGTTTCAGCCACATCGCTGTCTTGGGCAACGTCAACAATATAACCTTCCGCTTTAAGTCCCTTTTCAAGACTGCGCGCGATTTTATCTTCATCCTCAACAATTAATAATTTCATTCTTCGTCCATTATTACTGTCATTATGCACACCGTAACTGCAAAATGCCTGTACAAAAATGAGCTTATTCAGCCATTGTTTTTTTAAATTTCTCGATCAAATCGACAGGCGTAGGATCGATATTCCCCAGCAAAGCCGTATAAAGACTGATGAAATCGCCCAGCGTAATAGTCCAGACTAATTGCTGTAAAATAGTTTCGCCCTGGACTGAGACGATAATCGGTGCCGGTCTCATCCCGGACAGTAATTGCTCGGTCACTGTGAATCGTTTCTGAATCCGGTCATGTTCCAACGAGCTTCGCAGATCAATCACGGCATACGGTTTATCGACTGGCTGCTTTGTCCAGCCTAGCATTTCATTATGATTGAATTCGGGCAACTGATTAACCCAGGCAATGTGTTTGGCGCTCTCATTAAAGCTGATTTTCCATTTATAGGCTGCCGGATAAAGTCTTGGACCGCTATAAATAACTATTGACTTGCCGATAAGTTCCTGGGCAATCGTTTTAGCAGCATTAGTTTTTGTCGGAACATCGATATACCAGCCTGCAGACTTTTCCTTTAACCATTCGCCTGTTTCATGCAGTTCGTGTAAGCGTTCAGCCGGGCAAAGACCGGCATTAACAAATAGCTGCGTAATAGCGGCCAGATCATAATAGACGGCCATCCGCGGCTGCAGACCAGTCGGCAAGCGTAACAGCGGATATGGTTTTTGTTCGGCAATTGTTGTTTCCTCACCGCCTGAAGAAACAACTACTATCTGGCAGCCCCGACGATTGGCATCACGAAGAGCTGATAAAGATTCTTCTGTATTCCCCGAGTAACTAGATATGATCACTAAGGTTTCATTGCCAGCATATTCAGGCAAACTATAATCGCGAACGATCTCAAATGGTTTGTTAATCCGTAACCAAGATTGGGCAATTAATGCCCCTAAAGCCGAGCCTCCCATGCCGGCTAAAATAACCGCATTAATATTATTCTCAGGCTGCCAA
Organism: Saccharimonadales bacterium (SeqCode); assembly: GCA_035510715.1. GTDB lineage: Bacteria > Patescibacteriota > Saccharimonadia > Saccharimonadales > UBA4665 > DATKGQ01. The sequence continues at coordinate 47,323 of DATKGQ010000029.1, forward strand.
TTGGTCTGGAAAATTTGCTGCAATTGCTGCCATTCTTTGCTAGCGACGCCAAGTGCATCCTGGCTATCGCGCTGGTGGATATATTGTAAATCGTCTAACATCGATAATTCCTTGCGCTATAAATTACATCATAATATAGTATAGCTTAGAGAAAATCTAAGGGGGATACTATTTATGTTCGGGCACCAGGATAACCAAATTGATGATCTGTCAGTTGAGCCATTATTGGCAATGGATAATACGGCGCGGGTAGCTGATGGTTCAAATACATCAGTGCCTAGCGACGCTTTGCAAACTACAACTGCGGCAGTTACGCCGCCGCCAGCTACGCCAGCGATGCCGTTACCTACTCCGTTATCAACCGATAACGACATTCAACCCCCGGTTGAAAATTCTAATAGTGCCGCTTCTCAGCCGTATGACGATGAAGAGCCAGCACCCGCTGATTCGCCGAATGATCTAATTGCTATCAAACAGCAGGCGTTGCAACAACTTAATCCGCTATTGCAGCACCTTGACCAAACGCCGGAAGAGAAGTTCAGAACAACTATGATGATGATTCAGGGAGCTGATAACAAATCACTCATACCCGATGCTTATCAGGCAGCACAGCAAATCACAGACGACAAAGTCCGCGCCCAGGCATTACTTGATGTCGTTAATGAGATCAATTATTTCTCGCAGCAGAAAGACAGGTAAACTCCGACAGCCTACATCATTCCCATGCCGCCCATATCGGGTTGGCCAGACGAAGTTTCTTTTTTCTCAGGTATATCAACCACTAATCCGCCCATAGTCATACTAGTCCCGGCAATTGAAACAGAATTTTGAAGCGCTTCTTTTGTCACTCTGGACGGGTCAACTATACCATTGGCCTTTAAGTCAACTAACTTCTTGGCAGGATGATTTACATCTATTCCAAAGCCTGACTTTGCGGCCTTAACTTGCGGTAACCACTCATCAGCATTAATACCGGCGTTGGTTAGTAATATTCGGAATGGTTGTTCAAGGGCTTTTTTAAGGATTTGTTTACCAGCATCAACAGAAATATCTTCACCGGCAGTATCGGTAATAGCACCAATCAAGTTGATCAAAGTTACGCCGCCGCCAGGGACAATACCTTCGTCCAGCGCAGCTTTAACGGCAGCGACCGCATCATCAACCCGGAACTTTTTCTCTTCGATTTCAGTTTCAGTAGCCCCACCGACTTTTATAACCGCTACTTTACCGCTTAGGGAAGCCCGTCGCTTCTCAAGGTTTTCTTTGTCATATTCGCTGGTAGCTTTATCAATTTGGGTACTGATCTGGGCTATCCGGGCAGTAACTTCCGTGCTTGAACCGCCGCCTTCAATGATAGTCGTCTCGTCTTTCGTAACAATTACTTTCCTGGCAGAGCCGAGCATATCAAGTTCGGCATTTTCAAAACTATAGCCGCGTTCGTCGCTGATGACTGTCGCGCCGGTCAGTACTGCGATATCGTTAAGCACATCCTTTCGGCGATCGCCGAAAGCCGGAGCTTTAATAGCAACCGTGTTGAATACGCCTTTCAAGCGATTAAGAATCAAGGTGCCAAGGGCTTCACCCTCAACGTCTTCGGCAATTAAAACCAGGTCTTTCTTACCGGCCTGGGCAAGTTTTTCTAGAATTGGCAGGAATTCCTGGATAGAGCTAATTTTTTTATCGGTCACAAGAATAACCGGGTGGTCATAGACTGCTTCCATCCGGGCGGTATCAGTAACCATATAGGCACTGACAAAACCGCGGTCAAAGGTAAATCCTTCCACTACTTCACTTTCCAGGTTCAGTCCCTGGCCCTCTTCAACTGTGACTACACCGTCTTTACCGACTTTTTCAATAACGTCAGCAATCAGGTTACCTATCTCGGCATCGCCAGCTGATATGGTTGCCACTTCCGCCACCCGGTTGGTTTTGCCCTGGATATCTTCGCTGTAAGTACTTAATTTAGCCATGACATCTTGAGCGGCAGATTCCAGCCCTTTGCGGAGTAACATCGGATCGTGACCGGCAGCGATTAGTTTATTGGCTTCGGCTAAGATATTGTAGGTTAGAACAGTGACTGTCGTTGTACCGTCGCCGGCAACATCGTTCATCTTACTGGCCGCCTGTTTAATAAGTTCGGCGCCAACTTTATAACCTAAGGTTTCGTCATCGCTGTCCGCTAACTCTACCCCTTTAGCTACGGCCACACCGTCGTGCGTGAATGTCGGATTACCATAACTTTTACTAATAACTACATTACGGCCTTTTGGCCCCATGGTTGTCTTCACGGCGTCATATAGAATTTTTGCGCCGCCAAGTACCCGGCGCCTAGCATCGTCATCATAAAAAACTTTTTTAGCCATTACTTACTCCTTTAAGTGCAGTTTAACTATTCTTAACAGTTGCTAAAATATCTTCTTCTTTTACAAGGATATATTCGTCACTCCCGAGTTTGATCTCGGTCGTGCTATAACTTTTATAAATAATCCGGTCTCCGGTTTTAACTTGTTTAACTTCTTTCCCGGTGGCCAATACTTTTGCAACTTTTGGCTTTTCTTTGGCATTGTCAGGCAAATATAAGCCACTGGCTGTTTTTGACATTGGCTCCTCAGCCTTGGCTACGACATAATCAGCTAGCGGTTGAATTGGTACGTTCATGCTTAAATTTCCTCCATTTAACTTCGTTTCATTAGCACTTTACTAATGCGAGTGCTAACGTATCAGCACTCATAATAGCGGAGCGCCAATTGTGCTGTCAAGCTTGGTTTGCGTCTAAATAAATCGCGTTTACTGTTCAGGCTCGGCAGATTCGTCTGTTTCGGGAAGCGGCGGCAAAGAATCAATGCCGAATCCAAAAGCCCGCTCGCAGATGATATCTCGAAGGTCCTGGGCAATAGTCAAGTCTCTATCCGATATTGAAATGTCAATTACTGGCGGCTCGTCCAAATGATCAGCTGCACGATCCATCAGTGTTTGGATATCGTATTCCGGCGGCAGATTACGCAAAGACGTAAAGCTATTACCTGTAACCATGAAATATTCATCTTCCCCTAGCTCCGAAGTCGTTTGGAGAAAAATTAAGCGCCACTGATTATTCGCGTCGATTACTCTGGAATTCAGAGGAAAGATAACATGCAGGTCATTAACGTGAAAATGTGCTTCACCTTTTCTCCGGGGGACTAAATGCCAATAGTGTGTTGGTAATTCTAATTTTTCATCATGTCGCCTAAAAACGCTGACGACTGGATTCTTGTCGGCTTCGCTTTGGAAAGAACGATCAAATTTATCCAGAGAATTGGCATCTTTAAGCATTTCACTGCACCAGCCGACTAGCTTGAGCCATTTTCCTTCGGCTGATAGCTTAGCGATATCCTGATCGTTAATGGTGCGATCAAATTCTGATGACATGCATTGTTCCACTCTTAACCTCGTAAACTATGCAAATTTTACAATTTTTAGGTGTAAATGTCAACTTTTTGTCATTGACATCAGTGATTATGGTTGTAGTATATAGGGTATCCTATCCGTGAAATTTGTCTACTCGAGAAAGCGAGTGACATGGCCTTTGACAATGCAGGTACCAACGCAGTGGACGAGCATGTACAGCAAGCACAGCGCGAAATATTTCGCGAAATCTTCAAGTTGGATTCTCAATTCCAGCCCAGAAGTTGTGATCTTGGAACTCTGACGTTTAAGGACAAGGGCTCCCTCTGGAGACCTGACCTCGAAGCCTGGGAAATCAAGATTAGGCTAACGCCCAATGCAACATTAGGTAGCCATCACCGGCTGCCGATCACCCGCATCGAAACGTTTCTCCGCCCGTTGGGCAACTCGAACAGAGTTAAAAATGTGGCTGAGCTCCCTGTCGGTAATGACATGGAGGACCCCTGCTGCATTGAGATACGGGCTCTTCTCGCTCACCGCGTTCGTTCATACGAACGTAAAAGCATCGCGAAAGCTGTCATTTTCTTGACATTTGCATTGGCTGACAAGCTGACCGGCCTGACCCCTGAAGAACTTGCTTTCTTGACGGAAGACGTTTGCGGGAAGACCGTGAGAGAGTACGGCGGCATTGTCGATCCCGGCAAGATCAATGACCCGCTCGAAATCGAGAGCTCGAGTACCTAGGCACTCCGGAGGATAGCCCCGAACGGAAATTTAAACAGACCTTTTTCAGCGTCTGCTGGAATTCCGTTCGGGCGATCCGGGCATGATTGAGCAAGAAGGCTTGAGAGATACGTGAGACTAAATTATTTAGTCTTTCGCCACTTTCGCCTCCCCACCCCTCAATCATCCCGGTTTTTCACTTTTTAAAAAGTTATAATTTTCATCTGATGGCAAAATCAATTTTAATGTGCCCGCCGGACTATTTTGATATTGAGTACGAAATAAATATCTGGATGGACCATAGCAACCAGATCGTCCCTCAAGTCGCTAAACAACAATGGGACGCCTTACGTCTAATCTATACAGATCAGCTTGGTTGGAGCGTCCAGTTAATTGATCCTCAGCAGGGTTTGCCGGATATGGTCTTTGCAACTGATTGCTGCTTAATGATTGACGGCAAAATATTCTTAAGTAATTTCCGTTTTCCGGAACGCCAACCAGAGGCTAAGCAATACGAAATCTGGTTCAGGGACCACGGTTACAGCCAAATTAAGCAGGCCCAAGCCCGCTTCGAGGGCGGCGGTGATAACTTAATTTGCGGAACTAAAATACTTTCTGGTTACGGTTTCCGTTCCGATATCGAGTCCCATGCTGAGCTGCATGATTATTTTGATCTAGAAGTCATCAGTCTTCATATCGTTGACCCGCATTTTTTTCATTTAGATACGCTGTTGGCGGTTTTAAATGATAATACGGTTGCCTATTATCCTGGCGCGCTTGACGAGTCAAGCCAAAAACGACTGCGGGCGACAATCCCTAATATTATCGAGGCTACTACTGAAGAAGCATCCGGTTTCGGCCTCAATGCTGTCAGCGACGGCCATACAGTTGTTGCCAGTAACGCCTCGGAAAGTTTATTACAGAAATACCGCTCAGCCGGTTTTACAGTAATCAGCGCGCCAATCTTGGAATTCCGAAAATCCGGTGGCGGCGTAAAATGTTTAACACTAGAGCTTAAGTAATTTATGCTTAAGAAGTTTTTCGGTTTTGGAGAGCATGTTTAGTGGTACCGATTTCATCCCATCGGTGTTCGCCATCGGCTCTTTCAATTGTCTTCTCATGCCCCTTGCCCAATATCAGGACAGTGTCATCTTTCTTAGCCAGGTTAATAGTATATTGAATAGCTTTAGACCGGTCGTGGATTAAGAACATGTCTTCATCCAGCTTTTTGCCGGCCGATTCAGCTCCGCTGGCAATCTGCCTCATAATTGACTCTCCGTCAGCATCACGGTCATCTTCTTCGGTAATGACAATCAGGTCGGCATAACGGCCAGCTAATTTTCCTTGGACTACTCGCTTGGCTTCATCGCGACGGCCGGCCGAACCAAATAGTACTATCAGTTTTGCTTTTACGGTTGGACGCATATCCTTAAAAAGTTTTTCAAAACTATCAGGAGTGTGGGCATAATCGACAATGACTGTGAAAGCCTGGCCATCATCTATCCGGGTCATCCGTCCCTCTACTTTTTTTAGGGCAGCAATTCCCTTCTCCACTTGCTCGCGGCTAAGACCCAGCCTATTACCGACGCAAACCGCCGCTAAGCTGTTATAAACGTTAAAACTACCCGGCAGTTTAGAGTTAATCGTATATATAATTTCCTCGCCTCGACGCACCTGATAAGAAATACTATCCGGTTTAAGGGCAACATTAACGGCTTTCAGTTCGCCATGATTGATACCGTAGCTGATCGGCTGTTTAATATCGGATATGAACAACTGGGCGCTGGGATCATCGGCATTAACAATACCGGTACGCAATCCGCGCCGGTTTCGATTGCATATTTGGAATAATTTACGCTTGGCATCGCGGTATCTTTCGAAAGTCCGGTGATAATCGAGATGCTCATGAGTCACATTTGTTATAACGGCAATGGTATAGGGTATTCCCCAGACCCGGTTCTGGGCTAAGGCCTGAGAAGTTGTTTCGAGTACCAGCCATTCGGTTTTCTTTTCACGAAAATGTGTCAACCGCCGCATCAGTTCAGGCATTGTGACATTAGTCATATGGTGAATCTGTGGCGTAATCTCATCACCGACGCCATAGGCGATTGTCGTCATCAGGCCGACATTATAACCGGCATCAAGGAGCATCCGATGAATCATAAAGCAAGTAGTTGTTTTACCGTTTGTGCCGGTTACACCGATCACTTTCAGGCGCCGGGCCGGAAAACGATAGAGACTATTAAACAGGATCGCTTCGCCTAAATGACCATAAGGCTCAATTGTTTTGAATATTTTGCGCGGGATAAACATTTTAACAAAACGCCGGAATGTCATAGTATCAAGTATACTGTAGTCTTGATGAGAATATTAGGGATTGAAACGAGCTGCGATGAAACAGCAGCGGCAGTTGTTGAAGATGGACGTTATTTAATAAGTAACGTCGTTGCCAGCAGTATGGCTTTACATGCCGTCTACGGCGGTATTGTTCCGGAAATCGCTGCCCGGAGCCACATTGAAGCCATTATTCCGGTAATCGACCAAGCGTTAGCTGATGCCAGTTGTTCCTGGGCGCAACTGGACGGCATCGCGGTAACGTATGGAGCCGGACTAAACGGTAGTCTGCTGATAGGCGTCCTTACGGCCCGCTCAATCGCCCTCTGCCGGCATCTGCCGCTTTATGCCATAAATCATGTTGAAGGTCATGTCTACGCAAATTTTTTAACTGATACTTCCCTGCCCGGCTACACTTTGCCTGCCCGACAGCCGTTATTCCCATTGCTGGCTTTAATCGTATCCGGTGGCCACACACAACTCGTATTGTTACATGATCATTTCAACCTTACATTACTCGGACGAACTCAGGATGACGCGATCGGCGAAGCTTTTGATAAGGTTGCCAAGATGCTCGGTCTTCCCTACCCGGGCGGTCCTAGTATCGGTTTGGCGGCCAAAGCGGGAGATCCTTACAGTTTCCGTCTGCCAAAGGCTCATCTGACTAATAAATATGATTTTTCCTTTTCTGGGCTAAAAACAGCCGTTCTAAGGCTGGCTCAGGAACAAGTAGGTGAATCTTTCGGCTTCCCTTCTATAAAGCTCCCAGAAAGGCTTAATGAAGCTCAGAGAGCTAATATTGCAGCCAGTTTCGAACGCATAGCCGTAGAAACGGTAGTCGATAAAACTATATCCGCTTATGAAGAGTATCAACCGGCTGCAGTAGTAATTGCCGGCGGCGTAGCGGCCAGTACTGAGCTGAGACGGCAGCTTACCGAGCGACTACCGGTAGCCATTGCCTACACCGACCCCAAACTTTGTACTGACAACGGCGCAATGATTGCTACAATTGGTTGCTATAAATTCAAACAGCATCAACCGCTAGCTGATCCCTATTCCTTGGCGATTGCCCCAGATCTTACTATGTAGCAGGATGATAACAGCTGTTTGGTATCTAATAAAATCTTTATTTACTTTTTTGAAAACATATAGGATTTAATCTTATGGTGCAGTGTGCCTTGTAATATAACCCTGTTAAATAATTCTTAAGTTGCCAAAACTTGCTAGCAGGTTTATGGTAGTAATACAAAAATAAACATTAGGGTAATACCCCAAGTTCCACTGGGGTCGTTCTTGGAAGATAAAAGGTTGGTATAGGTGTTTGTAATAACAGCTTCAAATGTGAAGTTGTGGTGTTGTTTTGTCAGCGTTCACGTGAACCTATGAGTAGCCAAACTTAAGCCTCGATGCTATGCTAAATTTAGTAAACAACGATATCTATGAAATTACCAAAGTCTTACGAACCAAAACTATACGAAAAAGATATCTATGCCTTGTGGGAGAAAAATCAGGCTTTTACCCCACAAGGTGATGGTCCAGCTTTTAGTCTTGTTTTTCCGCCGCCTAATGCCAACGGCGACTTGCATATGGGCCATGCCCTTAACTACGCCTTAGAAGATATTATTGTCCGTTATCACCGATTAAAGGGTGACCGGACTTTATTTTTACCGGGTGCCGATCATGCCGGATTTGAAACTTGGGTAGTTTATGAGAAACAACTGGCCAAAGAAGGCAAGAGCCGTTTTGATTTCACTAGGGAAGAACTTTATCAGCAAGTTTGGGATTTTGTAGCCAAGAACCGTACTTCCTTTGAAGAACAGTTCCGTTTACTGGGAACTAGCGCTGATTGGAGTCATTTTACCTTTACACTTGACGATAAAGTCGTCCGGCAAGCGTATGCCACATTTAAGAAAATGTGGGAAGAAAAACTTATCTACAGAGGAGAACGGCTCGTAAATTTCTGCACCTTCCACGGTACCAGTTTTGCAGATATAGAAGTAGTTTACAAAGAAGAGAAGGGCAGTCTTTGGCATATCCGTTATCCGTTAACTGATGGCACTGGCGAGATAGTCGTCGCGACTACCCGGCCGGAGACAATGCTTGGCGACACTGCCGTAGTAGTCCATCCCGATGACAACCGTTACCGCTCTTTCATCGGTAAAACAGTAAAGTTACCACTACTTAACCGGGAAATTCCGATAATCAGCGACAACTTTGTCGATCAAAAATTCGGGACGGGAGCCGTTAAACTAACACCCGCCCACGACCAAAATGACTTTGATGTCGGACAGAAACATCATCTCCCGCTGATTTCTGTTATTACCACTGAGGGAGCTATCGCCGACAGCATGCCGGAGAGTTATCGTGGACTGTCAGTTGTTGACGCCCGTGATAAAGTCGCCAAAGATCTGGCAGAGCAGGGGTTTATTGTCAATATTGAAACCATTAAGCATAACATCGGCCACTGTTATAAGTGTGGTACAATCATTGAACCGCTGCTCCGGGAACAATGGTTTATTGATATGAAACCGTTAGCTAAAGGGGCAGTCGATGTCTTGGAAGCGAACCAGATAAAATTTTATCCTGAGGCTAAAAAAACACAACTTATCGGCTACTTAAAACAACTCAGGGACTGGAATATTAGCCGCCAGATTGCCTGGGGCATACCAATACCGGCTTTTCAAAACATTAACAAACCGGATGACTGGATCTATAGCGAGGAAGTACAACATGAGCTGATAGTTTATAACGGCCAGACCTACCGCCGCGATCCGGACGTACTTGATACTTGGGTCTCCAGCGCCTCCTGGCCATACGCTACGCTTAATTATCCAAATAGTCAGGACTTTAAAGATTTTTATCCGCTCAGTTTAATGGAAACGGGCAGCGAACTGCTTTATCCGTGGGTTTCCCGCATGATAATGCTGGGCTTGTACGTAACCGGCAGCATACCATTCGAGGCAGTTTATATTCATGGCTACGTGATGGCCGGAGATGGCGCTAAAATGAGCAAGAGTCTCGACAATGTCGTCAATTTTAGAGAAGTTATAAATCAGTTTGGATCCGATGCCCTAAGAATAGGCTTGATCGCTGGCCGGACAGCTGGTGTTAACCGGGGATTTGACCGACGTAAAATTGAAGACGCCCGTAATTTCTGTAACAAGTTATGGAATATAGCCCGTTATATTGAAGATAAGGTCGGCGATAAATACAAACGGCCGAAACACCTGACAATGTCATCGCTGGCAGATTATTGGATACTGACAAAATTACAGCAGACAATTAGGGCTACCGAAGAAAATATGGATAATTACCGCTACGGCGAAGCCTACGAATGCATTTATCATTTTATATGGGATGATTTTGCTGACTGGTATATTGAGGCATCCAAATTACAGCCAAATCTAGATATTTTGGGGGCATGCCTAGAGATAATTATTAAAATTACTCATCCGTTCGCGCCTTTTGTTACTGAAACGATCTGGCAAACTCTAAGTTGGGAACCTCAAGGGATGATAATAGACAGCCGCTGGCCGGATATGATTACAGCTCATCCGGAGTTAAGTCATGAATTTGAGGAAATCCAGGCTATCATCAATGAGGTGCGTTACTTTAAAAACAGTTTAAAGCTAAAGAAAACCCGGCTCCATTATATTGCTCCCCAGTTCGTTAGGGACAACGCCAAATTGATTGAAAGATTAACAAATGTCGAAACAGTAACAGAGGTGCAAGTCGGGCCTGGCCTGCGACTTATTAACACATCATATCAATGCTGGCTTGATGTTGATGTCAAAATGCTCAAACAATATATCCGTGAGCTTGGAAGAAAACAAAAAGTGCAGAAAGAACTGGTACTCCGTCTAGAAACCCGCCTGATTAATTCTGCTTACATCGCCAAGGCCCCGCCAGAGGTTATTGAACAAACTAAAAAGCAACTGCTTGAAGCTCAAGTAATACTTGAAACAATCGAACAGGAATACAAACGCTACGTGCCGCCCGAAACAGTCAAACCGACGCAGCCGACCGGTGAGCATCCGATGCCTTCGCCTCAGCAGTAACCGGCTCTAATATCTGTCGTATGCGTTTTGATGATTCATCAGGGCGATAGTCATCAAACCACAATACATGCCAACCGGATTTTTCGGCCGCCACCAGGTTCGTCATAGAGTCATCAACCAGCAATAACTCATCTGGCCGACAACCGGCTTTCTTTGTCGCCAGCTTATACATTTCAATTTCCGGCTTAATAATATGAACAACCGATGAATCGATAATTGCATCATACGCAATATCCGGTATAAGCCCTTTTTGGCGCATTGTATCAAGGAACCCCGGCATAATGTTAGTTAAGATACCGACACCATAGTGCTGACTTACCCATCGGACAAGCTCTTGTGTCTCGGGCATTGTCTGAACCGCTTCCAGATAATAAGCTTCCCAGTCTAGAGACGGTATTGATAATCTTTTGGCCAACGCACTGTTGAATTCCGCGATAGTCATCTCGCCACGGCAAACCTGATCGTTATAGTGCCAGAAGGCTGTTTCTACGACATCCGCCAGCTGGCCGGAAGCATCGGCCAGTTTCGAAAACGCCCGGTGGAAAAACCGCACTAGGCAGCCATTGATATCGAAATACACAAAACTAATTCCACTTTTAGAGTGTTCATGTTGTTTTACCGGCAAGGTATCTGACGATGGTCGGCCGATTAACTCATCTAAGCGGACGTGTAAGGCATCAGCGATACTCTGAATAGTAAATATTGAAGGCGCCTTGATAGCTCCGCGTTCAATTTTAGCTAGTGTGGAATAGCTGAGATTCGCTATTTGGCATAAACTTTGTTGCGTTAATCCGGCAGTCTTCCTGGCCTGCTGTAACCGGTGGCCCAACCCCTTCTCATCCATGGCCTTATAATACTTATTAATTGGGCAAAAGGGAAGTGTATTCTGGTATGAAATGGCTACTTTAATTTAAGAATCGAAGACAAAAGTGTGTAAAAAACCAAGAATGCCATTAATCCGGCAACTAGAGCCGTAATAATACCAGATTGGTTACGATGGGTACGGATAGCTACTTTATTAAATACCCAGGCACCGACACCGATGCCTAACAATAGAGATAAATAAAGTTTCATTTTATATTTTCCTCACAATAGAATACTTTTCCGCCAAAGCGGCCTAATTGATTGATAATCTTCAAGCATATACTGGCTGGCATGACTTTATTGTATCGCCATTTCTCATTATAGTGAACGAAGTCTGTATCTTAGATGTGTGTAGGCGAAAGTTTACACTAAAAAGAGGAGATCCTGCGTAACGAAGTCTGGGTTGAGCTAGCACTCATATCCCACTGTTCTAGCGTCTGGTCTCCTCTGTTGGTGTGTCGATCTATCTC
>DATKGQ010000030.1:0-48719 GCA_035510715.1 Saccharimonadales bacterium (SeqCode)
GAAACGAGCTGAAGGCAAACGCTACAAAGAAGCAACCATTGTAAATGCCCGAAAGATACTTAACTGCGTCTACGCCGTATGGACGTGCAACACACCGTACAAAAGACCAAATACTTGACTTTAGATCTCAGGTCTAGAACTAGAATGGTGGCTTACCCCACCACCTGACTCACTATATATTTGGCTCAGCAAGCCAATCTAGAAACATTTTGCTTTATGTTCGTCTATCTACTAATGAGACAGCCTTACCTAACATCAATGCTACGATTTGGAACGTACGATTAGTTTGGTTTGAGTTACCTCTGCAAAACCGAATTTGGCATGTTCACGGCCATGACCTGACATTTTGCATCCGCCAAAGAAGTTCTGAGGCCGAACGTATGACAGGCCGTTGTGGCTTATCATGCAAGTCTCAAGAGCCGTCGCAACTCGTTCAAATCTGTCGGCATCAGCAGTAAAGATGTAACCACCCAGGCCATATCGCGTATCATTCGCAAGCGTGATAGCCTCCAGTTCGGTTCTGAAGCTGATCACGGGCAGGACAGGCCCGAAGACTTCTTCTAGCCAAACTCGCATATCCCTTGTTATGCCCGTGATAATCGTTGGCTCAAAGTATGCGCCCTTAAGGATACTCGGTTTCTTACCACCACAAATTACTCGCGCACCCTTATCTATGGAGTCTTGGACTTGCGCTTTCAATAATTTCAGCTGGTCCTTGGCTGCGAGTGGGCCAAGGTCGGTAGTCTCATCTAGAGCGTCGCCAATACGTTTTCGGGCAATAATATCCTGTAGCAAATACACAACTTCATCCAACTTACTCTCATGAACTATTAACCGTTTAAGGCCATCACATACCTGACCATTATTAAGGAACCGAGCTGTGTACAATGTATCAGCTAAGGCTTTTGTGGTAGCGTCCTCAAATACTATGCCAGGAGCTGAACCGCCCAACTCCATGTTGGTTGGCAGAAGTCTATCGGCCACGGTCTTGTTTATTGCCTTGCCGGCCGCTGAACTACCCGTAAAGAATACTGCGTCTATATTCTGCGCAGTGATTTGACGTCCCACCGCTCCATTGCCGTATACTTCTGCGAATACTCCAGACGGCAATACAGAGTTAATAACTTCTTCTATGAGCTTGCCGCATAGGGGAGTTAGTTCTGATGTCTTAAAAATAACAGTATTACCTGCTATTAGATTTTGGCCGCATTGCCATACAAAGTTCCCCATTGGAAAATTCCACGGAACAATGCACGCCACAACGCCAAGCGGTATCTGATAGACTGTGTGTACCTCGCGCTCGCTCTCGTACGTTACATGGGGTTCAAGCATAGTCTGAGCTTGCTCAATGTATGTCTCTAGGTATTTTAGAGCAAAGACTACGTCATCGCGGGCTTCACGTATCGGCATGCCCATTTCTTGAGCAATTAAGCTCGCCATTTCCTCAGACCGCTTGCGGAACCTACCTATAACTTGTCGTAACAGACTAGCCCTACCTTCCACGCCCAATGCTTGCCATTGTAACTTTGCTCGATGTGCAGCAGAAACAGCAGCCCGAATCTCGTTAATTGAAGAGACCGAGATAGCACCTATGGCTTCATAGTTACGTGAGGGGTTGGTCGATATGAGTTTCTGCGTCATGACAAAGTCTAGAGTTGAGCAATCTTATCTAGCATTACAGCGATTGCATCCGATTGGTAAATGGGTTCTTTTTTCTCATTACGGTAACTATGATCAGCTTTTGGCACTTCTACCACATCAGCATCAATATTGTCATACTTGGTAATCTCATTCTTGACGGCCTCGGCGTTACCAAAACGATCATTCTCGCCCTGGATAACTAGTCGCAACCTACCCTGCAAGACTCCGGTTTTAATACTACCGATAACGTATCCCAAGACAACTAGGTCAACATCTTCGTTGGTGTGCTGTTCGAGCCAATAGCTTGAAACTATACCCCCGAATGACTTAGCCACAATAATAATCTTTTCATAGCCTTCACCTCGCAAGAACTCTATAACCTTTTCAAGTGCCTCCGTTTCTTCGGTTAAATCTGGACCACTCGAGTTTTCCTCGCCACGTTCACAGTAAGGAAAATTAAAGCCAAGTACGCTATTACCAGTACTTGAAAGTGCATTTATAATATTCGATATGAACGGCGTTTCAATACCCTCTGGTCCTCCACCATGCAGTACAAGGTATACGGTAGTAGCATTAAGTTTGCGGTAATATTTGTAGCTCAGATCCTGTGGCATTTTGTTCCTCACTTTAATTTAGATTTAATTGTAGCAGATACTTAGTCTCCCTCTCTGGAAAGCGAGACGTATAATCGCAACATATTACTGCCGAGTACTTGTTTGGTAAGATCATATAATTCTCTGGCATCATTAATCGGTATAACCTTACCGGCACGTTCAATATAGGCCGTTTCAAAGCCACCAGCTTTGACAAGGGTTATTGACCAGTCGTTAACGGTAGCCTGTACGACATTCGGAGCATCAGTTTCAGCCCACTCCAAGCCACAGTATCCAACTGATCGAGCAAGTCTTCCGTAATTACTTAACCTTTTTGCATAAGCTGTAATATCTTCACTGGGTCGTAGGGCTGACATAGTCTTAACATCTTCACTGATACCTTCAAGGCCGTCAAGTTGCGCCAGTGTATCACGCATATCGCTTTGCTGTTGATGATAAGCTACTCGTGTACCTCTGTCGGATTCTTGTAGATAGCCAGTACGAAGTAGTTGGCCACTCGCTAGGCGTTCTCCTGGGCTGTACTGCGCCATAGTCGGCGAAAGGTCAAAAGCGTCTAAGCCATCAAAGTCAATAACCTCCACACTTACGCCGTTCTCATCGGTAACACCATAGATGCCCTCATACTGGTGTATCTGCATTTCGGGGCGTAATGTCAGCAAATCACGGGTAAGTTTGCTAATAGCCTTACTCGACCGCGAAATATACAACTTTTTAAACTGGGAATCAGTAAATACCGGCAAAACCAAGGCTCAAATCATACGAGAAACCCTCAAAGAGCGTATTAAGAACAAAGACTAGGCAGCCCTACCGCCCAGTTGAACCTCTCCAGAGTGAGTGGATATACGGGATAAGGGATTCGAACCTCAAATAACAGGGGTCGTGATAAGTGAAAAACAAAAAACGCGCAAAACTGCACGTTTGTCACCTCTGTTAAATTATTTGGCTGGGGCGGAGGGATTCGAACCCCCGGATGACGGGACCAAAACCCGTTGCCTTACCACTTGGCTACGCCCCAATATTCCTATAGTTGACTATTTATATACGTGATCAGCAATCAATCCCAGTTAATTATAGTATATAGTGCCTCTAAACATTCTATTTTATATACTTAAAACAATATTTCATAATAATTTTATCAACTTCTCTTGTCTACAGATATATTTAGGCGTACAGTTTTTAATACCTTATGAGAAATACTCACATCGAAGATTCAGCTGATTACATTATACCCGTTAATATGAATAAATTGCAGGGACGGATGCTTAGATATACCAAGGCAAATCAACCCAACAAGGAAATTCTAATGATATACGGACATCATACTAGCATTGAACGGTGCTGGGAGTTGACCAAGGTCTTCGGAAAATATGGGATTGTAACAGTGCCTGACTTTCCTGGTTTCGGCGGTATGGAAAATTTATATAAGATTTACGAACATCCGAATATTGATGATTTGGCCGATTATTTGGCTGCTTTTTTTAAACTCCGATATAAACGGCGGCGAGTTACTTTAGTTTCAATCGGATTCGGTTTTCTTATTGCGACCAGAATGTTGCAAAAATACCCTGATATTGCCAAAAAAATAGATCTTTGTGTGGGTATCAATGCTTTCGCTCATCATGAAGATATTAATATTGATCGCAGCCGCCGTTATCGGTATAGATTTACTGCCTTTTTACTTAGAAACAGAGTTGTTAGCGCATTATTTCGATTCTTATGGCTTAAGGTATACTTACCAAGATATGATGATAATGCGATTCTTCAATCAATTCACCGCTTTAACTTCCGGGGTGATTCATTTTTTGAGCCGTCAAACGTTGACTATAAACTTTGGTCGGCAAATGACTTCCGGACTCATGCCCAAGCAATAAAAACCATGCTCACGGTTGATAACTGCAGGTATAGAGTAAACTTGCCATTGTGGCATATATCTTTCGGCAATCAGACATTCTTTAACGACACCTTTGTTGAACAGCATCTTAAGGTTATATTTGCTGAATATCACAGATTAACATCGGGATTCAATTTAGAAATACCACTGGGATCGCCAAACAATAAGATTATAAAAATCATTCCGCCTAAACTACATAAAAAATTATTAGAGATAAACAGCATTTAACAACAAAGTATTTATAATCTAGTACATATCCGGAGAATAATATGCCATAATATTCTTATGTTTGGTTTCCTACATAAAAAATCAGATCATGAAGTCTGGGTTAATATTTCTAACCGAACGATTATCAGAGTTATCGTATCTATTGCATTAGCTTTTATTATTTTTCTCTTCCTTCGCCGCGCTGCACATGCCTTTTTGATTATCTTTATAGCATTTTTCCTGGCACTAGCCTTGAATAGTCCGGTTCACTGGTTAGCCGAGCAAATCCCAGGTAAACGAAAGGGTAGCCGTACACTAGCCACATCTATTTCATTTCTGATTATA
Source organism: Saccharimonadales bacterium (SeqCode) (assembly GCA_035510715.1). GTDB lineage: Bacteria > Patescibacteriota > Saccharimonadia > Saccharimonadales > UBA4665 > DATKGQ01. Next base: position 4,699 of record DATKGQ010000030.1, read on the forward strand.
GTTTTAATACTCGGCGCTTTTTGCGCTGATGTTATTCCACACTTGGCCCGCCAAACCACCACTTTTATTAAAGATGTCCCCCATATCGTTCAGGAAGCGCGTAACAAACAAACAAACTTAGGCAAATTTATTAATCACTACCATCTGCAATCATCAATAAATAACTATTCAACCCAATTAAGTGGTCATCTGCACAATATTACCGGCACCGTGCTTTCAACGATCAGCTCAGTAGCCTCTAGCTTTTTTACAATAATTGCAATCCTGGTATTAACATTTATGATGCTGGTTGAGGGTCCATACTGGACTAGTAAGTTGAATACGCTTATACCTTCCGAGCACCGTGAACACGGCAATAAATTGGCTACAGATATGTATAAGGTAATCCGCGGTTACGTCAATGGTCAGGTAGCATTGGCGGCCATTACTGCAGTTTTGTTGGCGCCGATGTTATTTATTCTTCATATCAGCAATCCGGTCGCTTTAATTGTATTAATATTCATAACGTCTTTGATCCCGCTAATAGGTCATATGATAGGTGTGGTTATTGTGACAATTGTGGCCTTATTCCATTCTCCTTGGGCGGCCTTGATTATCTTTGCATATTTTGTGCTATACATGCAGATCGAAAGTTATATTATTCAGCCAAAAATTCAAGCGAATACTACCAATCTTTCACCCTTACTAGTATTCGCCTCGGTTGTTATAGGAGTAACTTTCGGGGGGCTGCTCGGTGGTTTAGTTGCTATCCCGGTTATGGGTTGTCTGCGAGTGCTGATAGTTGACTACTTGCATAACCATGGCAAACTAGCTAGTGACGATTCAACTAAAGAGCCTGACGTTGCGGATTAGTTATAATTGCGGAACCATAGTGGCCCGCGGTTCATGTAATTATTAACAGCAATATGATGCTGCGAAGATAATTCAGCTCTAATATTATCAGATGCTGTAAAGTCTTTATTTCCGGATTGGGCCTCGGTCCATAGCCGGTTCTGCTCTTTAAGCATTCTTTTCTCATCATCTGTAATATCATTTTGTTTAGAAATATCCAGACCACTAATTTCATCAACGAATATTAATAGCTGTTTGAACGCATCAAGCGCGGCTTGATCAGCGAGAGTTTTATTTTTTATTTCAGCCGCGAAACGACTAAGTTCACTGACGAACTTAGGCGTGTTTATATCATCAGACATAGTCTGCAATAGTAAATTCTGGAATTCATGAATATTATCAACCGTTAGAGCAGTTTCAGTATTAGTGATAAGGTTCGATTGGTGTTGTAGCTGGCTTAGGGCGTAAAGATCATATAATCTACTTAGGGCTTGTTGTAGAGTCATCCAATCGAATTGCGATTGCGTCCGATAATGAGACTGCATTACCAATAGGCGAAAAGCCTGCAGCGCCACCGGATTATTTTTTAAATACTGCACAACGTCCTCAAGCGTTATGGTGTTACCGGCGCTTTTAGCAATCTTGCTATTTTCAATTAGGATATGGTTGGTATGCATCCAATAATTAGCTAGCGGTTTACCAGTTGCGGTCTGCGACTGGGCAATCTCATTGGTATGATGTACCGGGATATGATCAATGCCACCTGCATGTATATCAATCGTTTCGCCCAAATATTTAAGTACCATCGCCGAACATTCAATATGCCAACCCGGAAAACCTTTACCCCAGGGACTATCCCATTCCATATCTCTTTTTGAAACTTTCGGTGAAAATTTCCATAGTGCGAAATCGGCCGAATGCTTTTTCTGTTGGTTTATTTCAATCCGTTCGGCAGTTTGCTGTTCATCTAGGTCTAACTGAGCAAAATCAGTATATTTTGGAAAAGTTGCTGTATCAAAATATACTCCGTCATCAATAGTATAAGTGCAGTTTTTGTCTATCAGTTTTTTGATTAAGTTTATTTGTTCTGGAATATGCTCAGTCGCCCTGGGAAGCTCATCCGGCTGACTGATATTAAGACGTTTTATGCCATTGATGAAATACTCGGCGTAAAACGCTGCCACATCCCAGGCTGATTTGCCTTCCCGACGGGCACTTTTCTGTAGCTTATCTTCACCACCATCGGCATCGCCCACTAGGTGGCCTACATCGGTGATATTCAACACCCAGTGCGGTTTTAATTGTTCGGCTTTCAGCGTCCGGATCAAAAGATCATAACGTATAAACGTAAACCAATTACCAACGTGCGGATAATTATATACGGTCGGTCCGCAAGTGTAGATACTTACTTCCGGTGGATGTAATAAGGATATTTCTTCTATGCTTCGGGAAAGCGTATTGTATAACTTCATGACGAATCGTTATCAAGATTATCTAGTAATTCAGCGGCTTTGGTAATTGTTTCGTTTTTAATATTTTCCAACGTCCGCCCATCGGTTATCTTATACCCGCTGGCATAACGATGTCCACCTCCACCAAATTGTTCAGCTAGTTTCAGGGCTATGCCCTTTTCATAATTACATCGAATTTTGGCTGTAATTTTACCGTCTTTGTAGAACTTAAAAGCGATCGCCACATCAACGTCATCAACCATTCTCATATCATCAAGCACCAACATTGAAGGGTTATAATCGTAGCTATGCTCGCGGATTTCTTCCCATGGAATTGTTACCATAGCAATCCGGTTGTTAGCGTAATATTCGACTCGCTGCAATAACTTACCTTTATAGGTAAGTGTCTCCGGTTTTTTGCGCATTAATTGCCGGCGTTTATTTTCCAAGCCGGCTATACTAACCCCCGATTCGACAATTTCTGCCACGATTCTAATTGATTGTGCCGTAGTCGCCTCACTTGTTAAACCTAGACTATCTGACATTATTGCCATCAACAGACTCTCATTGGCTTGCTGATTAAGCGGCCAATTTTGATGTTTCGCAATCTGAAAAATTACCTCGCCGGTAGCAACTGCATTCCGGTTGAAGATTGTTGTGGCATAAGGAATACTGGGCGTGACATTGTGGTGATCAATCACTATACAGGGTTTGGAAGCTAACCATTTGCGCTGGCCGGATCGTTCAAGCGAATCAAGTAAATTGTCAGTGGCTGTATCAACAATGATGCTGGCATCAAATTCAGCCGGTAAATCCTGACTGACTCGGTCCCAGCCACTTATATAACGCAAATACTTCGGTATCACAACACCGCAATTTAGAAAAGGCTGCTTGCCTAGATCGCCTAATATTTGTTCTAACGCTAAAGCGCTACCCAAACTATCCCCGTCCGGGACGTCAGCTTGGACGATTACAATTTTTGTAGCGTTATTAACAATTTCCTGGATTGCTTCAACATCTTTAAAATAATCTACATCCATTAATTTCCTCTTCCCTAAAAGTTACTATAGTATGGTCCGGCCTTCTAGTGCTCGCCCGAGAGTTATTTGATCTGCGTATTCAAGGTCAACGCCAATCGGTAAACCGCGCGCTAAACGGGTAATTTTTACTTTGCGTTTACCAATTTGCTGTTGAATGTATAGCGCTGTTGATTCACCTTCAACACTGGCGTTAGTTGCTAATATAATTTCCTTTACTTTATCGTTATCAATACGTTTTATCAGCTCGGTTACATGCAATTGTTCGGGCCCGACGCCGTCAATGGGTGATACCAAACCACCTAGCACATGATATGTACCATGGAACTGCCCTGTCCTTTCCAGGGCCACGATATCGAATGGTTCAGCCACAACCGCAATAACTGTTTTGTCGCGCCGAGGATCAGTATATAAATCAGACAGTTTCTTATTAGCAGATACCAGGGCGAAGGTTTTATGGCAATAGCCGATATCAGAGTTTAGTTTTCCGATAGTACGGGCTAATTGGAGAGCCTGTTCGGGATCATGGCGAACTAAATAATACGCATACCTCTCAGCCGTCCGCGGGCCAACGCCTGGCAGACAGCTAAAGGCATCAATTGCATCAACCAAAGCCGATGGGAGTACCTGCATAATAGGATATTTTTCCCTAAAGTCCTAGGTTCCCCAATGCACCCATCATCGGCTGCATTTTTTCCGCAGCAATTTTCTGACTCTGTTGGATCGCTTCCTTGACGGCATCTTCCAGCCAACGTTCAAGTTGATGGATATCATCAAGGTCAATCATTTCTGGATTTATATTAATTTTTTTAAGTTTTTGCTCTCCGTTAAATTCAACGGTCACGGCACCATCGCCTTTTTCAATAACAATCGACTGATGCTGAAGCTCTTTCTGAATTTTTTTAACCTTCATGAGCATTTTTGCCTGATCTAATCGGCCCATTTTTTCTCCTTGATTACCACTCTATTGTATCAGATGTTATCGGCTGATTGGCTAAAAACAACCTGCGTGGCCGGATCATTTTGCCAGACTACGTAATAGCTATTTATATGGTACCAACAACTGACACCGATAGCGCCGGCAATCATTAACGCGCCAATAGCTCTGGCAATCGGATTAACTGGGAAAATAAACAGCCAGTTCTCCAGCATATAGAATATTCCGACCGTTATCACGATATATAATATCGGTAATAATAGATTAATCGACACTGGGCCGCCGATTGTTATCAAAATGATAGCTAATAAACTCAAACCGTACAGGGATTTGCATCGCTCAGATTTCCGGAAGAACCAAAGACTATAAACTCCTAGAATTAACATGACAATCTCAAAAATATTTAGGATTGGAATATGCGGGACTAATTGAGTCGGCAATAGCGAGCTTCGAATAAAAATATTTTGTGGAATATGATACAAATTCTGAATCATTGTTGAGATATTAAAATGTGTTGGTAATCCGAATACGCTATATAGCAGTGAGGGCCGAAGAATAATTGACCATATTAACGGTAATATTAGAATAGAACCAGTTCCCAATAAACCAATTTGCTGCCATAGTTTAAATAATTTTATTCGACGGAGGACAAGACGGAATTGCCATATCAAACCAACAACTATAAACCAGATAAATCCTGGTATATAAAGACTTACTGCTAAAGCAATTATTACCGCTACAACAGGTAAAATTTTTCTTGAACTATGCAATAACCAAGAGCGCATGGCCATTAATAAGATTAAACCGAACATTAAGATCTCTGGGGTTGCTTGCCGGGCATCTGCCAAAAATATATTCGACGTAGAAAGTAGAACACTAGCAACAACAGCCGCCTTCAAGCCATACCAATGCCGGACAACGCCCACTAATAGACAAATGATCACAATCCCTATAATGGCGCTAGGTAAGCGAAGCATCATTACATTGTGTGGCGCAAAATAGATTACAACTCTCTCTAGCAAACGAATTGGTAGATTTAACGGATTATGTTCAATCGTGTGCCAGCTGATTGCCTGTCGAAGATTGTTAACCTCTACGGAGCTTAATTTAGCTGGTTTACTGGTTAGGCGTAATAACAAAAGAATGCCAGACAATATAATCGCGATTGAATAGGCTGTTGCGACTCGCCAATATTTGAGAATCAGGACTCGTGTTTTATTCATTACTAGCAACTTTAGTATATACCCAGACTAATGCTTTATTCGTTAAACGGTTGTTCTTGCCGAGTTTCTAATGATCGGAATCGCTGTTTTTTGCGGTCAAAATATAGTTCTATGTTTTCAGTTGGACCATTGCGGTGTTTCTTGATTAAGATATCAGCAATATTTTTGCGGTCGGTTTCAGGATTATAATATTCTTCCCTGTAAATAAATGCAACAACGTCCGAATCTTGCTCAATACTGCCGCTTTCTCTCAGATCAGCTAACTGTGGGATTTGCGGACTTCGGCTTTCAACTAAGCGGCTTAACTGGCTAACGGCTAGTAACGGTACGTTTAACTCCCTAGCAATACTTTTCAGGTTTTTGGATATATCAGAGACCTCTTGGACGCGGTTAACGTCATTATTAAAACGGCTATTACCACTCATAAGTTGCAAATAATCTACAATAACCAACCCCAATGGATGTTGGTGCGCTTCGCGTCGGGCCTTAGTGCGCAAGTCACTTACTGTAATACTTGGTGTATCATCAATAAATATTGGCGCCTCACTCAGTGTCCCCATGGCTTGGCCAATTTTCTCAAAGTCGCTATCTGTTAAGTTGCCTGTCCTTAGCGCCCAGGCATCAACTCCCGATTCCATTGCCAGAAGCCGGTCAACAAGCTGTTCCTTGCTCATCTCTAAGCTGAAAATCAAAACCGGTAAATTAGCCTGAACCGCTATATTGTGGGCAATATTGAGAGCTAAGGCAGTTTTGCCCATGCTTGGACGGGAAGCCAGAACAATTAGATCCGAGTTCTGTAAGCCAGCCAAAACTCTATCAAGATCCTTATAGCCTGTTGGCACACCTCGGATTTTTTTCTTATCTTTGTGGAGTTCATCTAAGCGGTCAAAACTCTCAGCCAATATTTTATCCAGCCCGATTACGTCGTGTTTGATATGTTTCTGGCTGACCTGGAACAGGCGCGATTCAGCTTCCTCTACTAATTCTTGTAAAGATTTTGTTTCGTTATAGCCCAAAGTAACAATGTCCTGAGAAGCACTAATCAGGCGCCGTCGTAGTGATTTTTGGGCAATTATTTCGGCATATTGTTCAACATGAGCAGCCGTTGGCACAAAATTAGTTAACTCTGTCAGATAGCTTGCGCCACCTATAAGATCTAGCGTGCCGTTGTTTTTCAGCTGCTCTGATAGAGTTAAAACATCGATTGGGCTATGTTTGGCATACAGCTGACTAGCCGCTTCAAATATATGCTGATGGCGGGTATCGAAAAAATCATCATACGTCAAGGTATCAGAGATTTTTACGATTGCGTCACCGTCAATCAGGATAGCGCCCAGTAGACTCGCTTCGGCATCAACGCTTTGGGGCTGCTGTTGGATAGTCGTGGTTTTTGGATCCATTTTTTTATCCTATTATCTCGCCACCGCCGAAAATACTATTAATCGTTTCCAAAGGTAATGTCTGCTCATTATTATTTTCCACATGGACAGTTTCAGTTGCAACATTTACATCTACTGGTATCTCATGCCTGACGGAATCATCAAGCACACACTCAATGGTATAGTCCCTGGCACTTAGATCAAAAAGTATTTTAGAAATGATATGACAATTCCTATCCTCTTTTACTTTTTGCTGGTGGAACTTGAAACCAAAGTTAAGTGTTAGTACTGTTCCTGAGAAATCAGGTTTTGCCATACGTAAGATTCCATATAAAGTGTTATGGTCTTTTTTAATTACGTCCAGCAATTGAGCCCATAGAATATCGGGTTCTTCTATGTCTACTTTGGAAGATTGCTCGGGGTGATCTTTGGCTTGTAATTCCTTTGGGCTTTTAAGACCGGTTTCAATTGTCTGTGAAGAGACTTTTTTCTCTACGGTCTTCACTTTCGGATGAGATTCCTGAACTTCCTTAATAGCACTACTCGATAACCTGTTGACTGGTATTTTATCGTCTACAGTTTCTAGCAATGCGATTTCCAAACTAATGCCCGGCTCTATCGAGGCAGGTATATCAATCAGTTTTTTAAGCAATGACAAACTTACATTTCTGTTTATCAAAGATTCAGCCCCCAATACATCCTGACGGACCAGAGCGGCCATTTGCTTGGCAATCCGTGCCGGTTCATAACCTTCGGCCAAGAGACTCTGTAGCAAAGTAACAATTTCACTTCTATCTGACATCACTATGGACTTTATGATTTTATTTAGAAGTTTACCTGGCACATCCCCGACTAAGTCACGTACTTCGTCAACGGTAATTTTTTTATTATAACCACGGACCTGATCAAGCAAACTTATACTGTCCCTAAAACTACCGTCACCATGTTCGGCTATTAGACGGAGGGCGTCATCATCAATTGTAATTTTTTCAGTTTTAGCAATTGAGCGCAAATGTTCAGTTAGCAAATCGGCGCCAATCGGATGAAAACTAAATCGCTGAGTACGGCTGATAATCGTTTCCGGAAGTTTTTGTGGTTCAGTTGTGGCAAGAATAAAGATGGCATGCTCCGGTGGTTCTTCTAAGATTTTTAACAAAGCGTTGAATGCTTCACGGGTTAGCATGTGGACTTCATCTATAATATAGACTTTGTATTTGGCACTGGTTGGTGTTATATGAATCCGATCCCGCAGTTCTCTTATCTCATCGATCCGCCGATTACTTGCTGCATCGATCTCGATAATGTCCAGCTGGATTGTGTCACTATAGGGTATTCCGTTTACGGCGTAAGCTAAAATTCGCGCAACACTGGTTTTACCAACTCCTCGGGGGCCAGTGAAAAGATAGGCATGGCTGATTATATTTTTATCGATAGCGTGCTTTAGCGTCGTTGTGACATGATCTTGCCCAACAACTTCATTCCACGTCCGTGAACGATATTTACGATATAACACCTGTCCCATGTGGGCTATATTATACTCGTCAGATCTTTAATTGCGCAGAAAAATAGCTATTATAATGCCGCTTCCAGTGCCGCCCATTCGGCGTTAGTGTCATTCTCGGGCACATTAACGCTTACTTGATCGCCTGGTTTAGCCTTAAAGTACGTTACGCTTGCCAACAATACTCGGTAATCTTTACTTCCAACCTCAACAAAATAATGTCCATTTTCCAGTTTTAGAGTACCGACAACTTGCTTGCGCGGCACGGGACCAATTTGCTTATACAAAAAAGCGCCATCATCAGCAATTGTCAATTTCAAAATATCACCCTGGACCAATTTGGATTTACTGGCATAGTTGGCCGGTACCGGGTAAGTCTTGCTATCGCTACCAACCATATTTTGGCCATCGAATACGCCTTCAATTACCTTGCCAAGTACTTCGTCTTTTGAACTCGTAGTAATTTTCGAATCGTCACCAACTAAACTCACAAGCAACTCATTTGCTGCGGCAAGATTTGTCTCAGCTTCTTGAATTAGCGCTCGCAAGCGTTTAATTTGCTTGTCTGCTATGTCTGCCATACTCTCCGCCTCTCAACGCTCCCAAGTGTTTGTTTGTATACACTTCTACCTAAACCTACCATGTTTTTATTTACAAGTCAAAAATCACATCAGAACTGTGGATAAGTGACGAGTATGTAGTCAAGACAAATAACAGATTATGCGTTTATTTTGAGTAAATAAAAATTTACATTTAGGGGTGTGGATAGAAATTATATACGCGCCATGATTATTGTATTTGATATTAATGATATATAAACCGCAAGCGTACCGATTGGATGCTTAGAGGTAAGCGGTGTCGATAAAGCAACGGAAGCCCAATCTTTATATGATCGCATGACTGAAGCTGCCGTAATTATCGCGGATGACAACGACTTTAAAACCGCAATGACCGAACAGCGTAAAAAATACCTGCCGGAAATATCCGGCTCTAGGATGATGGCAGCTTATCTAGGACTATTTCATCGCTTAGTTCAAACAGCACTGAAAAAGCAAACTAATATTCCAGAAACTGCTGTTTTTATATCTAATAACTAAACTAATTCGACAGTTGCACCAGCTTCTTCGAGAGATTTCTTGGCAGCTTCAGCATCATCTTTTTTAGCCTTTTCAAGAACAGTTTTTGGTGCACTATCAACTAATGCCTTAGCTTCACCCAGGCCCAGATTAGTCAAGTCCTTAACGGCTTTAATAACAGCTATTTTCTGGTTACCAGCTTCCTTAAGAATTACGTCATATTCACTCTTTTCTTCAACAACCGGAGCAGCCTCAGGGCCCGAACCGGCTGCGGCAACAGCGACTGCCGGTGCGGCCGCGCTGACACCCCAGTGTTTTTCAAGAAAAGCAATGAATTTACTGATGTCCAAGACTGACATCTTATCAAGCTCAGTAACCAATTTTTCATATTCTTTTGGAATTTCAACTTCAGACGTATCTTTAGCCTCTGTTCCGGTTGCCTTTACTTCTTCTACCATAATATCTCCTTTAACTTAAATGATTAATTGCTTAAACTTCGATCATCTTAGATCTTGCTTGCAATACATTAACAATACCGCGAATATTTGCTGCTACGACATTCGCAAAGCCGCTTAGAGGCGCATTGATAGTACCGATTAGTCTTGCTCGTAATTGATCTTTACTTGGAAGTTCAGATAGTGCAACAACTTCTTCCGCGTTGATGAAATGCCCGTCAGCGGTAATCGCACCTACGAAATTCAAAGTTTGGTTCGATTTCGCGAATGCATTCAAAACTTGGGCGGGCGCAACTTCATCTTGAGCGTTAAAAGCATACAATAGTTGTCCTGTAATTTTGCTAACGTCAATGTTTGCCAGCGTGCCGTTTTGTTCTAAGGCCTTTATCACTAACCGATTCTTTATAACTTTGACTATCGTGCCACTCTCTTCCGCGCTGTGACGTAGAGATTGCATGTCACTTACTTTAGTGCCCGGGTATTGTGCTAATACTGTCAACTTCGAGGTTGACAGCAGCTGTGCGGTGTTTGCTACAATATCGTTCTTTTCAGCTTTTGTTAGAGCCATGAGATTCCTATTATTTAATTAATAATAAAAAAGTCCTTGGAGCTCCAAAGACCATGATTGCATTACTGTATTTTGCAATATAACCTAGGTAGCAAATTAAGCTTTAATTCAAGCGGCTACTGTCTTTGGTAACTTATTGATAGATTATCACTATCTTAGCCCTGTGTCAATTTATCTGCTAAATATTTATTGCGAGTAATGGCTAGTTATAAATTATTTACTGATTAATTCGAAAAATATGGGATGAACCTCGGCAATTCTGTCACATATTTTTTGCAATAGATCATGCATTCCTGGATATGTTTCAGATTGTTGGCAAAATTTATAGATTTGCATTATATCCGCACCGCTTAACATCAACCTGGCACGCTGCTTATGACCAAGCAGAGTGGCATATTGGGCAAATTGTAAGTGGTCAGTTTGTAGCGAACTATACAGATTAAGACATATCGCAAAAGCTTGTTCAAAATCTTCCAGCGCTCCGGCATCATCGACTAGCAGCGGGATAGCAAATCCATGACGCGGGGTAAGTTCTTGCCAATTAATATTTTTGATTATCTTCTCGCGATGCAGCTCACATAAGATGGCATAATCGGTAATCACATCAAATTCATAGACGAGTTTATCCAATACCGAAATATTATTTTTATTTTGAGTCAATAAACTTTCAAGTTCACTGGTATATAATTCTAACTTTTTGTCATAGGGAATCTTATCGGTCACCTTCCTTAGTGTCTGGCCTGAAATATCCGCATGCACATATAGCAGATCATCAATCAGATTTATTTCATTTCTGGGTGAATATTGATTTAAGGTTAAACTATCATCCGCATCAACTTTAACTTTTGGCAAGTATTTACTTACTAAATCTGAGTTTTGGCTTCTAATAGGGTTTTTGGAGTTATAATTATTCAATTTTGACTCTGACAGCTCATCGTTATTATCAATTAATAATTTCTGTAGTTCTCGTTGTAACTCTTCGGCTAACATTTGAAATTCTTGCGTTATTCCATGAGAAAGGTTGTCAGCTAGTTGCCCTAGGTCATTAATCGATTCATACAGAGCAATAGACATGAAACCCGCAACTGGTATGAGCGGTTTTGTCACCATGACTGCTCTGCTGCGATATTCTTCTAATGTGCTCTTCTGTATCTTTTTATTGTTATGGTCCTGTGATTTGGATAAGAAATCAATTATTTGATCAACTATTTTTTTTCTAAGGCCAATGATTTGTTCTATGTTCTGCTGAAATTGTTTTTTTATTTTTATTCCGAGTTCGCTTGGAATATAAAAATTATTTTTATTTGCTTGTCTATTTTTAATCATTATCTCTACCGGTGTTATCTGATAAAGCATTTCAAAGCCTAATTTTTCGATCTGCCCGACAGCTAAATTGCTTATACGCTCAATAACAATATAACGTCCAATATTACTAAGTGTTCTTTGATAATCATTAGACTGAGATTCAATTAGTAATTTTCGCCGGGATTCTTTATCGGCTGCACAATAATCAGATAACAGAGTGGCACGGAAGGCTGATTGTTTGGAAGTAGCGTATGATAAAATGTGTCCGATTGTTTCCGGGCTAAGAATAGAAGTAAAACCAAATATATTACCCTTCGTATTGGTAATAATCCGGCCCAGGGTATCATGTTTGTTAGTTGAATTTACGGTAGTCTGACTATTGGCTTCATTATTAACTACCAATCTGCTGGCCGCCTGTACGGGTTTCGGAGACGGTATTTGGATGGGTTGCCGCTCAGTGTTGGAGCGTTGTTCTAATATTTCGCCGACCGAATCAATATGATTTGGGGTGACAGTAGCGATTGGCGGTGAACTGACTTCATGGGTGAGATTCTCAGTAATATAGTCCCAGATGACATTAAAAATAGCTTCTTTTGACCCCAAGGTTTGTACGATTTGGTAACCGCGTTCTTTGGCCTCCCAAAGATAACCGGCCCGTAATCGTTCCAATAAACTTTCATCATATATTTTGATAATGTCTTCTTTAGCGTATGCCTTGATGTGTTCAGATAAAGTTGAAACTTCGGCATCAAGCACAATAGTCAGGTCTGGTTCAATATTGTAAGCGGCGAAGTTTATAATCTGGTTAAGATTTTCATAATTATCGACACTGTGCAGACCATAGTACTGCATGGTTAACGTTGTTAAGTAATTCTGATCAGCGATGCAGACTATACCGTTATCAACCTGTGTTTTGATTAGATCCAGTGACCTGGAGCGAGCAGCATTGTGCAGCAATAGTCTTGTCCGGTTATTGAATATGTGGCCAGTGCTGGAAAACAATTCCGCTATGGCTAACAGGCTGGGATCATCTTGATCATCATCTTCGCTTATTAACTTGACTGGTATTCTGGCGCTTTTGAGAGTGCTTTCCAATATCATCGCCTGAGTTGATTTACCAACTCCTTTTGGGCCCTCCAGAACTATGTACCTGCCTCTAGTCATTAAATATCCCTCACAATTGTCTTGTTATATTGTACGATTTGTCAAATCGATGACGCAAGCACACAATCTATTTTTCGCGTATTATTTAGCCCCAAGCAGGTATAGCCGAGTGATACAATATTGACTGTACTAAACAACATGAAATCGAAAACTCATTCTTCTATACCCCATCAATCAATCGTTTTTAGACTTGTTGTTCTAGGCGTCGCACTTAACGGCATTATATTTATAGCCGGGACGTTATTGGATGAATTAGTTTCTATAAGTCGACTACATGAATTTGTGCATATCCACACCAATGAAACAACGATTGGCATATCGCTTGTCAGTGGTTTAACGTTACTTTACTTAAGCTCATTACTGATCCGACGCAAACGAGCCGCCTGGTTTATTGCCATTCTGGTATACGCTTTAATTCTGGCTTACTATACGTTTCATCTGTTTTTCTTCCATCATGTCAGGCATATGGATATGATGCATTTGTTGCGTTATATTATTTTACCGGCAATAATTTTAATCGGTCTGGTATATTACCGGTACGAATTTAAGGTCAGAAGCGACATCCAGAATTTTCAACAATCGCTAAGATTCATTGTCCTTATCCTAGCGATTACCTTTTTCTATGGCGTAGCCGGATTTATGTTTATGGACCAACATGATTTTCATCAGGAAATCACATTCGGCAATGCCATCCACCGGACAATTGACCAGTTCGGTCTGACTACTAATAAAACTCTCGTTCCCTATACACAGCGGGCAAAATTATTTATGGACTCCCTGTCAATTATTAGTATCGGCGCAGTCAGTTATGCCTTGATTTCACTATTTCAGCCATTGCGCGCCCGTTTTATCGATCAAAACCGTAACCGTGAAATTATGAGTCGTTTGTTAATTGGATACCCAGCATCGAGCGAAGATTTCTTTAAGCTATGGCCGCATGACAAAATGTACTTTCTTAATGAAACGCACGATAGCGGGTTGGCATTAAGAGTACACCGCGGAGTTGCACTGGTAGTGGGCGATCCGGCTGGTGATCCCCAAACATTTGACGTGTTATTAACCGCTTTTTCTCAATTGTGCCATCATAACGATTGGTCGCCAACATTTATCCATACCGAGTCAAAGTATCAGTCATTATATAATAAACACGGTTTCCATCTTCAAAAAATCGGCGAAGAAGCAGTGGTTGATATTGAACATTTTCAATCTAAAGTCGCCAGTAATAAGTATTTTAGGAATATCCGCAATAAATTTACAAAACAAGGCTACAGTGCCGAGCTACTTAGCCCCCCACATTCCCAACAGGTAATAACTCAACTTAAGAAAATTACCAAAGAGTGGTCAAGCCAAGCCGGGCGTACCGACAGAGGATTTATGATGGGTTATTTTTCAGAATATTACATTCAGCGTTGTCCGATAATGGTTATTCGTGATCCGTCTGCCGATATTAAAGCTTTTATGAACGAGATACCATCATTTGACGATTTAGAAGCTAATTATGACTTACTCCAGCACGGCGAAGACAGTCTAGGTAATATCAATGATTTCTTACTCATAAACTTCATTGCAGCAATGGAGGATCAGGGCTTTAAACGCGTTAATCTGGGTCTCAGTCCCCTAACCGGGATTGACAATACAGAGAATAAATCCATCATCGATAGTACTCTTCATTTTGCTTATTCAAACGGCGATAGATTATATTCATTCAGCGGGCTACACCGCTTTAAGGCTAAATATGAACCATTGTGGAGTGACCGATATATAGTCTATCGTGGTGGAATACGAAATTTTACTCGAACGTTGACGGCCCTAAACCACGTTATGAAAGTCCAAAAAGCAAAACACTTATAAGTATCTTCAGTTACTCGGCTGGATTAACCATCACTGATGGCCCCATGCTAGTGGTCAGATAGATTGAGCGAATGAACGACGTTTTAACACTGGCTGGCCTGTTCGATTTTATATTTGTTAGCAGGGTCTCGGCGTTTTGCTGTAATTTTTTCGGGCCAAAGCTCACCTTACCAATACCAACATGGACAATACCGGCGCTGTCAGCCCGGTATTCCACGCGACCGGCTTTTGCTTCGCTGACTGCTTTGGCTACATCATTCGTAACTGTGCCACTTTTGGGATTAGGCATTAAGCCTCTCGGACCAAGTACTTTTGCATATTTTCCAAGTTTTGACATTAGGTTCGGGGAACTGATGAGCATATCAAAATCAAGTTTATTCTTATCGATCAAATCCGTGACTTCATCAAGACCGGCAATTTCCGCGCCGGCCTGTTTGGCGGCCGCCGCGATATCGGCTTCAGCAAACACGACAATACGGATATTCCGGCCGGTACCGGCCGGAAGTCCAATGCTGTCACGCACGTTTTGATCAGCATGCTTTGGGTCGACGTTTAATCTGATATGCATTTCAACCGTCGCATCGAACTTCGTAGGACTGGTTTTAGTAACCAACTCCAAAGCGGGTAATAAATTATAGATTTTACCTTTTTCAATCTGGACTGCTAATTGGCGATATTTTTTACCCCGGCGCTCCAGCTTGGTACGGGTCTTTTTAATAACTGGTTTAGTTTTGTCAGTTTCTTCGGCTTCGGCTTCGGCTTCGGCTTCGGCTTCGGCTTGAGTTTGCTTGCGGATTTCCTTGGCGGCTTTTTCTTCGGCTGCCTTTAGCTCTTTCGCGCTGCGTTTCCCGGCTTTAGCAATTGCTGGTTTAACAGATGATATTTCAGTTAACTCAGGTTTCTCTATAGGTGTTTTAGTCTCATCTTCCGGCATAATTTTCTTTGCAACCTTTTTTTTGATTGATTTTTTCTCTGCCATGGTTTAACCTACAATTTCTACGCCCATACTGCGAGCGGTTCCGGCAATCATTTTCTTTACCGATTCAATGTCATTAGTATTCATATCAGCGGCTTTAGTCTGGGCAATTGCCAGTAACTGGGCCTGACTTAATTTCTTTTCAATCTTTTCTGAATTTGGCCGGCCAGATCCTTTTTCTATTTTTAACGCCTCCCTGATAAGATCATCACTGGGTAAACCGACAATCCGCCATTTCATTGTCCGGTCTTCGAAAACAGTAATATGCACCGTCAACATTTCACCCATGCGGGCTTTAGTTTGTTCATTAAACGGGTTGATAAAATCCATCATGTTGACGCCGTATTGACCAAGCGTACTACCAACCGGCGGCGCCGCATTGGCCTGGCCAGCGCGAATTTTAATTTTCAGATTAGCCCTGACAGGCTTTGTTTGTACCATAATCCTACTCTCTTTTAACCTAAGTAATTATTAATATTGTACGATGAAATACCTCTGTTGTCTAGCATTGCGAACATCTTGGCACTAGACCCGCTTGACCTGTAAACTATCTAGCTCAACCGGCGTCTCCCGGCCGAACATGTTGACAAGAACTTTTAATTTGCCCTTAGCGGCATCAATTTCGTTAACGCTGCCATCAAAACCTTTAAACGGTCCATCAGTAATATTAACGATTTCACCAAGTGTGTAGTCAATTTTATGCTTCGGTTCAGCCCGCCCCATGCGTTTCATAATTTTTTCAATTTCATCGTTTTCGACTGGTGTAGGTTCGGAACCACTACCGACAAATCCAGTTACGCTGGGTGTATTACGGACGATATACCAAGCATCTTCACTCATTTTCATCTGTACTAAAACATAACCCTGGAAAATACGTTTTTCCACTACTTTACGTTTGCCATTTTTAACTTCGATCATTTTCTCTTTTGGCACTAATACTTGGAAAATTTTATCTTTCATATCAAGACTGTCGGCCCGTTGTCTGATTGATTCGGCAACCTTTTCTTCATAACCGCTATAGGTATGGATGGCATACCATTGCTTTGTCGTATCGTAACGTTTACTCATGTAAAAATACCTTTTTAAATGCTTTGTCCAAACCATAATCCAATATAGCCACAACAATACCAAATACCGTTGCAAACATAACCACTGCCAGCGTTAGC
This sequence comes from Saccharimonadales bacterium (SeqCode), assembly GCA_035510715.1. Classification (GTDB taxonomy): domain Bacteria; phylum Patescibacteriota; class Saccharimonadia; order Saccharimonadales; family UBA4665; genus DATKGQ01. Next base: position 21,619 of record DATKGQ010000030.1, read on the forward strand.
TGTCGCGATTGTTTGCGGTCGGGCCAGGTCACTTGCCTGAGCTCGCCCACTGACCGACGAAAGTAGCGCGGGATAATATGCCTCGCCAACCATCGCAATGGCCTAAATATAAAACCGATTTTTTTAGTTATCGCTTTTAAGCCACGTCGTAACCAGGAGACCTTTTTTAGTTTTGGTTCTTTGGTCTTAACCACTTCCTGGCGGACAGTAGTGTTTTGTCGTAATCTGCGTTTGGTTTTGGGTTGATGTTCGTCCACTATGTGCTCCAATAAAAAAAGCCTATTTATTTGTATAGGCTTTAGTCAAGTCAACTATACCCTATAGTCTACTTAAGTTCAAGACCAAATTCGACATAGTATGCCAGTTATACTGCCAATAAACTTATATTACGTTATTATATGATTATGCTTCTAATAATTGGCCTATGGTCTTTGGGTATTATTTTTGAGCTGCTGATATTCAGCTTCAACTATCTGTGGGACCATCGTTACGTGCTGGCTTGTGGCGCATTATTATGCCTTACAATTTCATCAATCTCGCTTGTTTTTTGGCGGACAAACTTCTTCAGTATCCTGATACTAGTTATTAGCGGTGTCAGATTTCTCAGTTTACTGCGTATCATTGAAGGCCGGACAGAAATTGATTACTTATTCCGCAGCTGCCGCAAGACAACATTATTTTTATTGATGTACCAGTTGATAGTGATTAGTCTATGGTTTGGATACTTCTACTTAAGCCGACCAGACACACTTCAGGCCACTTTGTTATATTTTGTTGTATTACAGCTGCTACTGGCGATTGTTTTGATATGGTCCATTAGGCGTTCAATAAATAAAACTAAGTTGTCGAATATAATAACGCCGTTACCGGAATTCTCATTACCAACCCTTAGCGTCTGCATTCCGGCGCGTAACGAGACAATCGACCTGGATGAGTGTTTACAAAGTCTTGTGGCCAATAATTATCCGAAACTTGAGATATTGGTTCTCGATGATTGTTCGCAGACCAGGCATACGGCTGATATCATACGGTCTTTTGCCCAAGAAGGCGTACGGTTCATTAAGGGTAGGCAACCGCCCCGCCGTTGGTTGGCTAAAAATTGGGCTTATCAACAATTGCTTTCGGAGGCCGACGGTGAGATTGTGCTTTTTTGCGGAGTCGATATCCGATTCGGTCCTCAAACACTCGAATCTCTAGTATCAACATTGATAAACAAGAAAAAGACAATGTTAAGTCTGATACCCAGACGCGCCATTGACAATCTATTACCGTTAATTCAAGCCATGCGTTACTACTGGGAACTTGCCCCACCGCGCCGGTATTTTAACCGGCCACCAGTTTTAAGCAGCTGTTGGTTGGCGTATCGCAAAGCCCTTCAAAGCGCCGGCGGTTTTGCCGCAATTGAGCGCGCCATTGTACCCGAGGCATTTTTTGCTAAGACTTTCATAAGTAATGATGGATACAGTTTTCTGCGCAGCAATGAAAAACTTGCCCTAACGTCGATTAAGTCTGTTCCGGACCAACGGTCAACGGCAATCCGTACTCGTTTTCCTCAGCTACACAAACGGCCAGAGCTAGTGTTGCTTTTATTACTAGGCGAGTTATGGTTTTTATTTTGTCCGTTTATTATATTCCTAATTGGTTTCTGGTATCAGCCATTTGGTTTAATACACCTGTTTAGTTTTATAACCAGTGTTTTGCTTATAACATCATTCGCAATGATAGTTAAGGCTACAATGCCCCAATCTTGGGTAAGTAGTCTGTTTTATTTTCCCCTGGCCATTGCCACCGATATGGGACTACTTATCTTTTCTATGCTTAAATATAATTTCTCAACCGTGGAGTGGAAGTCCAGAAATGTCCGCAGTTCGGTTATGCGCCTGAAAACATCGTAAAAATTTAGCTGTGTTGGCTTGCTTAGTCAGTTTCTTCTTTTGTGCCTGAAGGATTTTCTGATCTGTCTGGGATAACCGCGCTGAACGTTGAACCGACATTTAACTCGCTTTTAAAATCAATCTCTCCGCCCAATAAATTGGTTAATTTTTTCGAAATATACAAACCCAGCCCCGTTCCTCTGGTGTGTCGGGTCCGATAATCATCAGCCCGGTAAAACTTACCAAAGATTTTTTCCTGATCAGCCCTAGAAATTCCTATACCGGTATCAGTAACCCAAAACTCGATGCCTTGGGCTTGGCGCTTGGCGCCCACGATAATCCGTCCTTTTTGGGTATATTTGATGGCGTTGGTAATAAAATTTTCAATAATTTCTTTAACGTATAGTTCGCTCGACTGGAATTTACGAATGCTCGGCTCAATCTGGGCACTAATTTCAATCCCTTTTTTAGTTACTTCCGGCCGATGATTATTAACAATTTCGTTTATCAAGGCAGCCGGATCGATGGTTGTTATATCTATTTTTAGGGTTTTTCGTTCCGCTCTCGACAAAGTTGAGAGATCGTTTATTAGTTCTGCCAGGAATAGAATCTGGCTATAGGCCTCATCGATAAACTGTTTGACCTGCTCAATATCGGGATCTGACTTTAACACGAATTGTGCATTGCTCAGGTCCCCCTCGGCAATTGTTACTGGTGTCCTAAGTTCATGGCTGACCACGCTGATAAACTCATCTCGTTCTTCTTCAAGTGACTTTTCATTTGTAATATCCCTTAGAACTAATACAAAGCCTTGTTCTCCGACTTGGCCATAACTTAAGTGGACCGGCGCAATATTCAGGTACAGGTTAACAGTACTTTTATCATCTCTGTGGAGAAGATAATCCCGTGTTGAAGTTGGTATTCTGACAAGGTTAATTAACGAATCAATATCAATTGGATTCTTATCTTTATCATATATTTTTAATACGTCCACCAATGGACGGTCAGTCAAAACCGTATTCAAATCCAATAAATTCAGCGCGGCCGCATTATATAAAACAATTCTCTTATTCTCATCAATGGCTATAACGCCATCATTTATGCTGTTAATTAACGTCACCAGGCGTTCGTGGTCAAGTTTGAAATTTTCAAAAGTTTGGTCGGTAATCGCCATAATTAATTACATTATGGCATAAACACTATGACTACAATAGTCCAAAGCTATTTGAAATCCGGCCGGTAAGCATTCGTTTCTCGCCGCAGTTGTTTGGCCTCTGGAGTGTATTTCTGTAATTCGTCCCAAAATTTTGCGCTGTGATTATGCACTCTGGTGTGGACAAGTTCATGCAGTAAGACGTAATCGATTAACCGCCAAGGCAGCTGCATAAGAAAAATATTAAGTCCGATGGCGTTATCATGGCTACAACTTCCCCAGCGGCTTTTTAAATAACGGGTACGGACACTCCGGTATGTAAATCCGTGCTGTTGGGCTAATAATTTTAGACGTTGTGGCAGCAGCACCTGAGCTTCTTGCTGAAGTGCCCTAATACAGGCTCGCCGGGCGACTGTTTGAACGTGCGAGTCTGCATTTTTGAGTTCAACCGGAACCGTAACTATTATTTCTGTCTGGCTGAGTCTGGCTCTCACGGAGTGCGCTGATCTATCACTCTGAAATCTTAAATGATGAGCCTTACCAACGGACTGTTTATCCGCTAAAACACTGAAATTCTGCTGTTGAGAGACAATCCAATCAATCCGGGTATTTATAAACTTTATAGCCGAATTGTATGGTGCCCAATAAGGCAAAGTTACTTTAATAGAATTATTGCCCGTAACTTTTATCCGGATACTGCGACTGCTCCGATATTTATAAAGAGATACTTCACCAATTAATGGCAAATCTATTTTCTTGTTCGCCATAAGCTACTTAGCGGATTACGATATTGCGGCGGCTGAGATCGACTCTTCCTCCAAGTGTTTGTGGTATAAGGTTTACTAGGCCGGGTTTAACAACCGGGTTAGCATTCTCGGTTTTTACCAGATTTTGTTCACGCAGGTGCTTAAGAATACTACTGAACTGGGTTTTGAAAACCTGCTTGCCGCTGACTACGATATAATCTTCATTGCGGTCCGGATTTTGCATGTGAGTGATAAGGTTATCAAAACCGGATCGGTCCAGTTTCATGGTGTATTTATCGTCAATCCGTCTACGGTCACGGCCGGCAATCCGACCGAAGGCACTTTCTACGTCAATCTGGAACCAGATTAAAATAGTTTTAGCATCAACTTTGTTCGCCAAATCACGCAGCATTCGCCGCTGACTTAATCGCATAGCATTAACGTCATAGATTACCGATACGCCAACCTTAAGAAATTCTCCGGTCATATAATCAACTAAATGGGCAATAATTTCATTCTCTTGCATGTCGTAATGAGGTTCGCTAAACAGTTCATAACGAATACGATCCCCCTGGACATGGACGGCCTGGAATTGCTCACATAATTGCCGGGCGAAAAAAGTCTTTCCTGATCCGGGATAACCATACATTAATATTAACAATGGTTTATTTGCTGCGACTTTATTCATTATTATTGGTATATCAGATTTCATCTCTGAATGCAAAGTTTTTTAATCTATAAATTAATGACATATCAGCCTAAATCTCGTATCATATATTGTGATAGCCTTTTTTATCTGGATTCAAACAAATTAGAACAATAATTTATTGAGGCGTTATCAAATTTTATAGGGGTGTTCGTTAATGGTAAGCGGCGACTCTCCAAAAGTCGTGCTGTCGGTTCAAGTCCGGCCACCCCTGCCAAGCCGTCCTTTTGTTAAATAACAGATATAAAACAGTTTGTTCATTTCAACTATTACGCCATGTTATTAGTACTAAGTCTAACTTACATCTGTTAATAAAAGATCGAGTCCGGTCTCCCCTGTTGCGCTATTCAGATTATATGTATTAGTATTTTATATTTACACAATTTAAGTTATTTATAAAAATCAAAAAACATACAAAAATCATAATCTATTTATTGGGTGTTAGATCCGTGTGGCTCAGAAATAGTGGCCGTAATAATACCAAAAATGTTTCATAATTAGACCGATAATTATCAGGAACCATAATGCTAGAACATCTATATGATGCCGGATTAGGAAATTAGTGAACGGCTTAATTTTTTTCGGAACAATAATATGGCCATGCTGTATGTTGTAGAGAGTTAAATACCAAAAAGTGATAATGGTGACGATCCAGGTGCCCATACAATATGGGCACATCGTATACTTTATGGCTTCTTTATAAATAAGTTTAGCATGATTTTACTAGACGCGTAGGCACTCCATTTATGCCTCATTGGTTGTATTCTTATTATATAATCACGGTATAACTTGTTTAATTATTTGATTAATCCTATATTTCCATGCTTCTCTTCGTAACTACAGTTGATACTCGTCCGACAATGTTCCCGTCTGATATAAGTCTTTCTCCCTGTACCTCAAAGGCTTTAATGAAGCCTATTACCAATTTGCCGAGGTAGGGAGCCCATGCAGCTTGCGACTGTACTTTAGCCTCTCCGATACGATACTCGCTCATATCCCATGTAACTTGCGTCTGGGCACCAACCCTTAACCCCATTATTTGAGCTGGCCTGGTTGACATGGCATCTATCAGCCGTTCAATTGTTATATAACCCCGTTTCACCTGATAAAACATCAGCGGTGTGGCTAGTTCTATGCCTGGTACACCAAAACAGGTCGTGTGGTTTCCGCCGTGGATACCATCAGGGTTTTCTAACTCTGCATTTAGTTTACTTTGGATGGTATGTGGAGCATGATCAGTTTCGACAATATCAATTGAACCATCAGCAAGGTAGCGCATGAGTTCTTCAGCTTCCGCTGGGGTAGTCAGCGGCGGCTGCATTCTAGCAAACCAACCTTCAGAACGAACGTCATGAGCAGTTTTTAGCAAATAATGAGGGCAGACTCCTGAGGTTACTTCCCAACCATGTTGCTTGGCTTCCAGGACTAGATTTACTTCACGACTGCTACTAATATGATGGATATGGAGTGGATGTTCAAATTCTCCGGCCACTAAAGCGATCATGTCTTCTAAATTATCTCTACCGGTGTGAAAGCCAATCGGCTTATCAGGCGCCACGCGGTGCCATTCGGCTACTATGTCCCTGAAGTCAGATGCTTCGTAATCATTGGCGTTTCCGGTAGTAGGAGCTCCATACAACTTGAGCCATAGAGAAAGACGAGACATGCCCTCAAGCTCACCAATATTATCTGATTCCGGTTGTGAACCGGCATGATATGTCGTGGGGATATAGGCACTGTCATGAGCGATTGCCTGCTTTTCCAGTATTCGTTCTACCGACCAGGTCGGACGGCCAGGCGTATTGGGCATGTCACCAATTAGAGCATAACCTCCCAGGAGCGCCGCTCTGGTTCCGCTGGCGATTGTTTCGGCATAATTATTCCCTGGCTCACGCAAATGAACATGGGGATCTACAAATCCCGGTAGAACTAGCTCGCCATTCATACCTGACATCGTAAGCTCCTAATTGACTTAAGATTAATGATGAATCAACTTAAAAGCAAGCGATAGAGCCATAATTTGAAATTTGACTTAAATCAGACTAATCCCCAGATCCGTTGGGTTAAGTAGTATACAAAGATAGGTTCAAAACCATAAATATACCAGCTCGGCTTGAGTCGAACTATCCAAAACTAGGTGTATATACTTTTACTCCGTAGTTTTCCCGTCAAAATGATCTTCTACTTCGTCGGCTTTGGTCGGCTGGACGGTGTCCTTAAGATGTTCCGGAGGAGAGTAAAGAGTATAAAGCTTTAACTCAGTATCGCCAGTGTTAATAATGTTATGAAATGTCCCGGCCGGTATAATCACTGCCCAGTCATCTGTCATCTCGTGTTCACTCTCGCCATTATTGAGTATGACTTTTGCTTTCCCAGACTCAACTCGAATAAATTGATCCAAACCATGTATCTCATTGCCAATTTCCACGCCTGGCTTTAAACTCATCAATACTAGCTGGGTATAATGAGAAGTGTAGATTACTCGTCGGTAGTCGTTATTTTGTTGTGTTTGTTCTTCAATGTTTCCTATAAAGTGTTTCATGCTATTAATTATAGCCTACTTATTATTTATTGCTCGGATCGCTTTGCCCATAAATGGCATGTCAAATAGTAGAGCGAATATACAGAAGTCAAAAATACCCGCCAGCAGTGGAACTACACCAATTGCGCCGACGACATAGCCAACCTCATTTTTCATTACAAAGAAACCCATACAGATTAACACTACTCCCACAACAACCCTTAGTAATCGTCCTGCACCGCTTGCCATAAACTTAGAAAAATTCATGATACTTCTCCTTAAATTTTATTTATACTTTAGTAGCATTTTGTAGAGCCGCCTCAAAACGCGGCCGATCAAAGCCTAGAATCTTCTCAATCTTGCCGTCATCATATTCGATAGTAGCGAACGGAACACCCATTTGACCGCTAAGATTTACCATCATTTGGGCAGCAAACGGATTCTCTTCTACATAATAGTCGGTATACTCAATTGACTTGTCGTTCAACCAGCCTTTTAACATCCTGCAATAGGCACAAGTTTTTGTGCTATAAACTGTTATCTTCATGCGTATTCCTTTCTATTTAATTTAATACACTGCCTACAAACGCCACTTATAGTTAGTCTTCCGGATATTTGACAATCACCAATTGAGGCCTCCAGTATCGGAGTAATCTTTTTCTTTACGTCTGTGTCGCGCAATAAGTCGCAACTATTGCAAAGGAAATGGTCGTGGGGCTTTATATTAGCATCGTAACGCATTGATCCGTCTTTACCGACTGGCGCCATGCCTATCTCACCACGACTTGCTAGGCGCATAGTTGCCCTATGTACTGTAGTTGCACTTAGCTCGGGGAAAGATTTCCGTAACTCAATTAACAATTCATTATTTGTGGAGTGACCTTTAACCAATAAAGCAATTTTTATGGCATCGCAATACTTAGTTTGTCTTGTATTAATTGGTGCTACGTTAATCATAACTACATAATACTAAATATATTTGCTAATGTAAATGATTTACATTAATATAGTTTGTACTGGCACTAATTCAAAATTAAAGGAGCATTATGAACAGATTAATAATTGATGTGCGTGAACCTATCGAGTTTAAGATGGGCCATGTTAAAGGAGCTATAAACATACCACCTTCCAAGCTAATGGCTGGCGCCGAAAAACTGCGAGATGTACCAAAAGACACGGAACTAATACTTTACTGCCGAATGGGTAGCCGCTCTGCTGTTTCAATGAACATATTGCAGAATATGGGTTATACAAACGCTATTAATGGCATTAACAAAGACTTTGTAAAATCAAAATATCTCTAACATTTTAATTCTGTATTAGCTATTTAACAAAATAGAAGATATAAAACAGTTCAATTATTTCAACTGTTGCACAGTGTTATTTATATCTTGTCTAACTTACATCTGTTAAAAAGTTCAAGTCCGGTCTCCTCTGTTGCGATATTACGATAATATTTAATAGTAATTTTTATTTTTATGATTCAAGTCATTTATTAAATATCAATGCCAAAATACATTTAATACAATTCAATATAGTTTACGTTATACAGCATTGAGTGTAGTTTCAAACTCTGGTAATACAGATATTGGGATGATATAAGGTTCAAGTGCATTTTCGACGTCGGTTAGATTACGGGCTAGTCCTAGCTCAACGATATTTAAAATCATAGATTCGTAATTCATATTAATATTTAGTGCACAGGCCTTAGGAAATGAACCATAACCGCTAATCAAACTTGGTATTAGATTAGCCTCAAGAAAATACGGCGTACCTGTATTATCTAAACGTATATCTATACGTCCGTAATCACGTGCGCCCAAGGCCTGGAAGGCATCAATTGCGAGTGTGATAACTTTGGGCTTTAAGATATTATCCGTGACCTTTAGGGCAAGTTCGGTATTCGATGATTTTACTTTACCACCCAAAACACGCTCACCGTGGCTATCTGGTTCAGTAACAAGTTCTATTGGCATCACTAAAAATTCATCGGTATGCATATTCTTCAGTATGGCCACACTAAACTCGCGTCCATCCAGATATTCTTCTATGAGCGAATCTGATTCTAACCTAGAGGCAATTGAGCGGACTTTTGATTCTAGCTCAACAACATTATGTACCTTGGAATCACTATCTATACCTAGCCCACCGCCACGATTCGTGGGTTTGACAAATAGGGGGAATTTGAGGCGTAAGTTATTCCAGGTTTGCTCTTGATTTTGTCTAGCAATATAGTACGGCAAGGTCTTCAAACCAGCATCTAGCACCCGCTGTTTGGCTAATGGTTTATTGCGCTCAAGCTCATGCGCCATTTGGTCTGACCCGGTATATGCTATGCCATGCTCTTCTAGGTATTTACTTATCCAAATCTTATTAGTGTCTTGCAAGCCCAAAGCTAGATCGACAGGTACGAATTCCATGCCCAAAAAGACCAAGTCTGGCCTTAGATCAATTAGATCTTCAAGTTCTGACAAATTATTGACAATTGTAATTCCAACCTTGGAGTAATTCTTCGCCAAAACATTAAAAGCAGCATCCCGCGATCGTGCGCTCATAGAACTAAGCCAACTGTAACCAGAACTCACAATTTCAATGTGTTTATTAATTTTAATCACTTAGCCAATACCATCTAAAGCTCGGTTAATGTACGAGCTTTCTTTAGTTAACTAGATTGTTTACTGTTTAGTAAGACTTACGGAATCCGCCACCGCCACCAGAGTTTCTATCCTCTTGTGGACGAGCTTGATTGACAACTATTGAACGTCCATTAAGTTCTTTGCCGCTTAGCTCTTTAATTGCAGCTTGGCCGGCTTTTTCGTCTTCCATTTCCACAAAACCGAAACCCTTAGATTGGCCGCTATCTCTATCTTTAATAACCACTGCGCTTACTACTTTGCCTTGCTCGGCAAAAAGTGCTTCCAACTCTTTGTCTGTAACGCTGTATGCCAGACCGCCTACATAAAGTTTCATCACCATGTTAATTTTTCCTTCCTTTAACTAATATCGCTCGCGTCTCATATACTCCAACCGCGATTATATTTAGTTCCTAGGAACAAATTATGACTACGGATAGTTTATACCAGCTACTTACTTATCTTAAGCATAACACATGTAACAATGCTTTCATAATATTATCTAAGCATTTGCAAGCGCAAGAACGTTACTACTCAAGCTATTCATAATGAACTTATTAAAAATGACCGGTTCGTATTGATAGGCCGTGGCATTTATGCATTGAAAGAATGGGGCTATAGCAAAGGGACTGTTGCCGATATTATTACTAAAGTTCTGCGCGAGTCCGGCCAGCCACTGCATCGTGATGAAATTGTTAAAAGGGTTCTCAAGAGCCGCTTTGTTTATTACACGAAAATAGAAGCAAATAAAATTGTTTGTAGCGTTTTATTGTACGAAGTAGCCATATGAGCATAGTGTAGTACTGGCAATACAATGGATAAACTACTGGAAGTTATATATGTATATAAATTTTATAAGTATAGAAAATCCTGCTAATATGCCCTACTTGAGCTAAAGTAATCGTTTTGAATCAATAATTCTTACCTGTGTCCTAGCCCTTCTCTTTTGCTAAGCCGATGGCTTAGACATTTCTTCAGACTAAGTACATGTAAGACGTGCTTAACTCAATAGGTACACCAATAAACTAGAATAGGAGAAACTATGTATAACAAAGACAATATGGGCGAGATGGATGAAGAGAAAAAGGCCGAGTGGACCGAGAAACTCACAGGGCTTGGTGTTCCAGAGGAAATAATTGATGAACCTTTAATCTGGACAGTAAAAAAAGCCTCCTTTAAGTTGAGTAAGCTACGCCTAATTCTTGACGAAAAGGGTGTTGAAGAATCAAAAGCCAAAGAGATTATACAGACGTTGGTCACTAAGGCTCTTGGTAAAGATTTAGCTAAAATTAAAGAGTGGCAGGAAAAACACAAAGAAAAATAACCTTTTTAAACCGGATAGAAACTAGGAAGTTATGAGCGTTTCTATCGGTTAACAAATTTAGTTATAGCTCCGCTTACTTCGGTCAGCTAAATTAAAAATATTAAGCAACAATCACTAGATTTATTTAAGTATCCTGCATATAATCTATGGCTTCAGTAAACTGACTGTTATAAAGCGACGCGTAGAAACCATTATGCGCAAGAAGTTTATTGTGGGTACCGTGTTCTACAATGTTGCCATCACGCATCACTAGGATAAGATCGGCATTTCGAATAGTACTCAGTCTATGCGCAATTACGAAACTGGTTCGGCCCTTCATTAATCTTTCCATGGCACTTTGAATTAATACTTCAGTGCGAGTATCTACTGAACTGGTGGCTTCATCCAATATTAGCATTGGCGGGTCAGCTAACATGGCCCGAGCAATCGTAATAAGCTGTTTCTCACCTTGGGCTAAATTACCCGCCTCTTCGTCCAGAATCATTTCATAGCTTCTCGGCAAGGCGCGAATAAACCCATCAGCGTGGGCGGCTTTAGCAGCATCCACTATTTCCTCCATTGTCGCGTTTTCTTTGCCATAAGCAATATTATCTTTTACGCTTCCGTTAAAAAGCCAGGTGTCCTGAAGTACCATGCCGAATATCTTACGCACGTCAGTGCGTCTCATATCGCGAATATCGATACCGTCTATCTTAATGTAACCGCCATTTACATCATAAAAACGCATCAATAAGTTGACCATGGTTGTCTTGCCTGCACCTGTTGGACCCACTATAGCTACGCGCTGTCCTGGTTTTATCTCGGCAGTAAAGTCTTTGATAATAGTCTTTCCGCGAATATAGCCGAAATTAACATGATTAAAGTCAACAGCACCCTTAACTTCATCAATTACTTTATAATTTTCAGGATCAAGCGGTTCTTCTTCCTCGCCAAGGAAATCAAAAACCCGCTCTGCGGCAGCTGCGGCGAGCTGCAAAACGTTTGCCACGTTAGCGGCTTGGGTAATCGGTTGGTTCAGCATGTTGATATAAAGCAAAAACGACTGAATGCCACCAATGCTAACAGTACCTTGAATAGCTAACCATCCTCCGCCAACCGCCACACCGACAAAACCCAAATTGCCAACGAATTGTGTGATGGGCATAAGTAAGCCGGATAAAAATTGCGAGCGGAAGGCATTGCCGTAGAGCTTATTATTCAGCCTATGAAAAATAGAAATTGAACGCTGCTCGCCATTAAAGGCCCGCATAACTACATGCCCCGAAAGCATCTCCTCAACATGCCCATTGAGTTGTCCTAAGCTATCCTGCTGACCCATAAAATACCCCTGCGACCGTTTAATTATGAGCATGCTTGCGCCCAAGCTAATCGGAATCATGGTGAGCGCAATCAAGGCAAGCTGCCAGCTAATCGTAAACATCATGCCAATTACTCCCAATACCATGACTATCGATGTAATGATTTGCGTCAAGCTTTGGTTAAGATTTTGGCCAACTGTGTCCACGTCATTTGTAACCCGGCTCAGAATTTCTCCGTAAGGGAGGCTATCGAAGTACTTGAGAGGAAGATGGTCGATTTTATTAGCTATGTCTCGGCGAAATCTATAAGTAAGTTGCTGCACCATGTCTGTCATAAGCCAGCTTTGGCCATAGGAGAATCCAGCACTTACAACATAAATTATAATCAGCAGGATAGCTAGATTTGCAATACTATGAAAATTAAATTTTGGGTGGCCGTCAGTGTAAATAGCATGGGCAATGGCAGTTTTCTCGGCAACTGGAATTTTACGTAAATCGTTGATGGGCAGAAGTGTTAAAAGTTGCTTCCCATTTATGTCTGTCGGTAAATTAGTACCTTTTGGCAGTTTGCTCAATATTTGTGTGCCGGTATGCTGCGCCACATAACCATCAACCACATCGTTGGTCATGTTCCCAAGTATCCTTGGTCCAGCAATCATAAACGAAGTACTAATAATTGCAAACACAAAAACTACAGCTAACCGGACCCAATATGGTCTAAGATACTTAAAAAGTTGTTTTATGGTCCCCTTAAAATTTTTTGCTCGGTCAGTTCCAAAGGCAATCATGCCTGGCCTGCCAGCGCCGCGGCCCATACCGAGGCCAACCGGCCGTTCGGGAGGTCGTTCGTCACTCATATACCGGCCTCCGCATTTATGGTTTTAAAAGTACCCACCGATACTTTTAGTTCTTCATCCGACAATTGAGACTGGGCAATTTCTTGATAGATTTTACAGTTTTTTAATAGTTCCGCGTGACGACCCTGCCCGACTATCCTGCCATCATCAATGACGATGATGTTGTCAGCTTGCATAATCGTACTAATCCGTTGAGCTACTATAAGCACAGTCTTATTAACAGTTTCTTTTGCTAAGGCATTACGGAGTTTTGCGTCAGTAGCAAAGTCTAGCGCCGAGAAACTATCATCAAAAATATAGATTTCTGGTTTATAGGCCAAAGCGCGGGCAATACTTAGACGCTGTTTTTGTCCGCCTGATACATTGATGCCTCCTTGAGATATTGGGCTTCCCATATGTTCATCTAGCTGATTAATAAATTCTGTGGCTTGAGCCACAACGGCTGAATGTTCCACCTCGGCCGGCGTCGCATGTGGAGATCCGTAGGTTATATTACTTTCTATCGTCCCCGAAAACAGTACTGCCTTTTGCGGTACATAACCAATTTTGCGATGAAGGTCAACTTGCGTCATATCACGGACGTCTACGCCGTCAATCAGCACCTGACCTTCACTAACATCGTAAAATCGTGGGATCAAGTTAATAAGCGTTGATTTACCGCTGCCCGTACTGCCAACAAACGCAGTAGTTTGGCCTGGCCGTGCCTCAAAAGTGATATGTTCTAGCACTGGCCTATCAGCACCCGTATAGGCAAAAGTGACATCCTTAAAAGCAACAACACCGAGCTCACTTGGGACTGGTTTCTTAGACTCCAGTGGATCGGCTACTACTGGTTCAGTGTCTAATACCTTACCTATGCGTTCGGCCGATACCATAGCCCTTGGAGCAAATACAAAAATGATCGATATCAATAGAAAAGCCATGATTCCGTAGGCTGCATATTGGACAAATGCCAACATACCACCTATCTGTAATTTGTCAGCACTAACTTCATGGGCGCCCACCCATACGATCAGCACGCTGACGCCATTCATAATCAGCATCATGCTTGGTTGCATAGATGCCAGCAACCGGTTGACAAATATGTTGACTTTCCTTAAGTCTTTATTAACGTCGTTGAATTTCTCTTCCTCACGCTTTTCGCGATTGAAGGCTCTTATTACACGGATGCCGGTTAAAAATTCTCTGGTTACAAGATTGAGACGATCAACAAGTTTTTGAACTTTTTGAAACTTTGGCAGTACAACCGTAAATAGACTGAGAATCACCAATATAAGAATGGCTATAGCTATCGCCATTATCCATGTCATTGAGGGGGCTAAATGGTAAGCCTTAATAATAGCCCCCACGGCCATAAAGGGCCCCATAAATGCTATACGGAGTAGCATTACTAGTACTTGTTGGATCTGCTGTACGTCGTTGGTTGATCGTGTAATTAAGGAAGCACTCGAAAAGTTATTAAATTCTACAAGTGAGAATCTTTCTATTTTTGTAAAAATAGCTTCGCGAATACGTCGTGTATAGCTAGTGGCCATCCGCGTAGCCACATAGCTGACACACACCATAAAGATACCACCCAGTAAAGCCACTATTATCATTATTAGACCGGTATGGTAAATAACTCTTGTGCTACGAGCCACGATACCATTGTCTATAATCGTAGCCATATAATTAGGTAAAGCCAACGTGGTCCAGGTCTGCCCATAAACAAGGCCCAACAGCAGCACTAGAGGCAATAGATATGGTATAAAGTAATGAGCAAGTTTACGCACTTTTTTGTTTCTTGTCTATTATATTATTTATTTTTGTTACCTTTTTCACCTCTTTTATAAGTGGCATGAAATGGTTATACATAGCCTCAGCTCGTTGTTCAAAACTTTCAGCTTTGGTTATAAGTATATCTTTTCCGTCTCCCCTAGTAAAAACAAGTACCTTGTCTCCAGGTCCAATCAGTAACTGAGCCCTCACTTCGGCGGGAATAACTATTTGCCCACGTTCACCCACGGTTACGGCACCTGCAAATTTGGGAAACATAATTTATTCCTTCATGTAAATCATATTTATCATATTACAACTCCCGTATAATATGTACAATTAATTGTCTAAAAAGTTTAAATCCTTGGTGTCCGGCTAGCTATACCGTAAACATAAACGCAGCGGTGTTGCCTGCAGTACCGGCATTGTAAGATTTACGATATGGATGAATATATGACAAGTTACTCTACCTCTTCTGGCATAGATGTAGTATTATCAGATGAGTCAGGGGGTTTGAAATTGTCAATTTATTGACGGGTTTCGTAATCATTGCAATCAACACCCTCATCAAATGTCCCATGCGTGGACTGTAACCCCTGCCAAGATTACAAAGATGAGTTCAGCTATTGATAACAATTTTGATTATATAAATATGCTTGATGATTCAGTGCGTCCACAAGATGATTTTTTCAGCTATGTAAATAATAAATGGCTGGCCGCCAACCCCATACCGAAAAGCGAAAGCCGCTGGGGTACTTTCGTGTCGTTATATCATCAATCATTGCAAGACATGCATGAAATTTTCCTGGATCTAGTCGGTAAGCAACTAAAGCCCGGCTCTATAGAGCAAATTGCCAGGGATTTTTACGAAACCGGGATTCACTTTGACGAATATAAAGACCAACACGTGGCAATTATCATTAATTATTGCCGGCGGATTAATGCTATCAAAAATAAGGCTGAGTTGTGGGGTATGATTGGCGAGCTGCAGACAGTCGGCATAGCGCATACTTTAGAAATTACAATTGACGCCGACGATAAAGATAGCTCCCGCCATTCGCTGCGCCTCCAACAGCCACGGTTAACATTGCCCAACCGGGATTATTACCTTGATAAGAGTAAGGTTATGGAAAAAATTCGCAACCAATACCAGGATCATGCCCAGAAAGTATTCGCTCATTTTCCGATCATGGCGCCGGATGTTGATGATTTTTGGAAGATAATTTGGGAGTTCGAATACGGCATTGCCAAAATTTCACGATCCAACGCCGATTTAAGAAACGTCAAGAATAATTATCATAGAACTTCCTTCTCAAAACTTAAGCTGACGTATCCGGATATTGACTGGGAGAAGTTCTCTAAGACAATCGGTTGGCAGACAACTAGCCTGATAAGCGTTGATCAGCCGGAATATTTTAAGTACCTCAATCAGCTAGTTAGCAATTACACGCTTGAAGAATGGAAAACTTTCCTTAAGTGGGGTTTTGTTGTTAGCTATTACGGTATTATAAATAACCAATTCGCACGGCTAAAATTCGAATTTTTTGGAAAAATTCTTGGTGGTGCTAAAACCTTGTTACCTTTGTGGAAACGGGTCATCAACAGACTGGACATTTTTATAGGTGAAGGCGTTGGCCGCTTATATGTAAAAGAACATTTTCCTGCCTCTTCAAAGGCACAGGTATTATCAATGGTTGAAGAAATACGTCAAACCTATAAAAAACGGCTTCAGGGCCTTGGTTGGATGAGCCAGTCCAGCAAGCAACGGGCTATTAAAAAACTTGCCAATATCCGAGTTCTGATCGGATACCCAGATAAATGGCGCGACTATCAGGGTTTGGTAATCACCCGAGAGTCATATTTGTCCAATATTCTATCAGCATCAAAATTTCAGGCTGCCTACAGCATGGATAAGCTGGATCAGCCGGTATCGCGCGATGAATGGATGATGTGCCCCCAAACTGTCAACGCCTATAATGACCCTAGCCGTTTAGTAATTTGTTTCCCAGCGGCAATTTTACAAGCTCCTTTCTTTAACCCTAAGTCCCATATCTCCATTAACATGGGCGGTATCGGTACTGTTATATGTCATGAACTTACCCATGCTTTTGATGACGAAGGTTGTCAATTTGATGAAAGCGGTAACGTTAAACCTTGGCAAACAACAGCCGAACGCCATGCTTTTGCTAAACGGGCCCAGGTAATCATTAAACAGGCCGATAAATTTGAAGTATTGCCTGGACTTTACATGATTGGCAAGTTAGTTATCGGCGAAAGTATCGCCGACTTAGGCGGTCTTGAAATTGCTTATGATGCGCTTAGCCATAAACTAAAAAATAAGCTTGACCAGAAGATAACCAACGATTCAACTGCCAACCAATTATTTTATATTAATTACGCGTTCACCGAGTGCGCCGTGAACCGGGAAGCCCGCAGCCGCGAATTAATCCTGAACAATCCGCATGCCGATGAGCGTTTCAGAGTTAACGGCATCCTCACCCATTGCGATAATTTTTATAAATCTTTTGATCTTAAACCGGGAGATAAATTATACTTACCTGCCAATAAACGCGTCAAGATTTGGTAGTTAATATATCTGTTTTTGAAATAAATATGTAAGAATATTTATTTCTTTATGGATAATTTTGTGCTGGCACTTTATAATCTGACAATAGAGGTTGTGCTTAAGAACAACTGCACATATAATAATAGGGTAAACTCGAGTAGAAATAAAATATGAGAATACTAATGCTAGGCTGGGAGCTACCACCCTATAATAGTGGTGGCCTTGGTATAGCTTGTTACCAACTTTGCAAAGCTCTTGCCAAAAAAAACGCCGATATAGAGTTTGTATTGCCTTACGTATATAATTATCCGATCGATTTCATGAGAGTAACAACTTTCTCACAAATGACAGCTCTGGAATGGATAGCAAAATACGGCTCAATTTATTCAAATATGTCCGGTAAAGGGGCAGATTTTATATACTCTCAAGAGTTCTCGTTAGATGAAGCTTTGGAATGGGTTATTAAAGAACAAAATTTCGACATTATTCATGCCCATGACTGGTTGACATTCCGCTCAGCCTTAAAGGTTAAACTGCTGACTAATTGGCCATTGATCGTCCATCTCCACTCGGTTGAATCCGACCGGGCTGGCGGTCACAGGGGTAACCCGTTGGTTGAAGAAATCGAAGCCCTCGGCGTAACGATGGCTGACCGGGTTATAGCAGTTAGTAAGTATACAAAAAAAGCAATCGTCCGAGATTACGGAATACCGGAAGATAAGGTAGAGGTTATTTATAATGGGTTAGACGAAACTGAGATGGTACCTCTAGATGATACTTCTTCGTATCCTTATATTGAAAAACTTAGAAGCAATGGATATAATGTCGTGACAAATGTCGGCCGCCTAACGATCCAAAAGAATTTGACTACTCTGCTTAGGGCCGCTAAGGAAGTTATCTGCCGCGTACCCAAAACCATTTTCTTATTAGTCGGCGATGGCGACCAGTATAACGAGCTGATCGGTTTATCGGCTTCGCTTGGTATTGCCAAAAATGTAATTTTTACCGGTTTCCAGCGCGGTAAACAATGGCGCGATTCATTCGCTCTTAGTGATTTATTCGTGATGCCTTCGGCTTCAGAACCTTTCGGACTGACACCAATCGAGGCTTTGTTCTATGGCGTCCCGTCACTTATCAGCCGGCAATCAGGCGTCGGCGAAGTATACGCTAACTGCCTTAAAGTTGATTACTGGGATGTAAACGAGATGGCCAACCAGATCACTGCTGTTTTGCAGAATCCCGGTTTGCGTTCAACGCTAGTCACCAACGCAACTCAAGAACTTGAGCATCTGACCTGGGATAAGCCAAGCCAGAAGTTAATGAATATTTATCAGCAGCAGGCAGTCGGAATAATGGTATGAGCCGGGCGATTATTTTATACTTGCATGTTCACCAGCCTTATCGTCTTCGTCACTATACGATTTTTGATGCCGGCGTAGAACATAATTATTTCGACAGCCAGGAGAAAAGCCCGGCTAATAATATTGACATTATTCGTAAGGTTTCTGAAAAGTCTTATTTGCCGACAAATAAAATTTTGCTGGATCTGCTTAATCAGTATCCGGAGTTCCATCTTAGTTTATCGCTCACCGGTACGGTAATTGAGCAATTTGAGCGTTGGGCGCCGGAAACCTTGCAGTCATTTAAAGATCTTGTCGAGACTGGCCGGGTTGAAATATTGGCTGAGACATACCACCACAGCCTGTCATTCTTCTACTCGAAAGAAGAATTCGAGTTACAGGTGGAGATGCACCGTAAAAAGATTGAGTCAGTTTTTGGCCAGACCCCGACTGTTTTCCGCAATACCGAGCTTGCCTATAACAACGATGTGGCCTACTGGGCAGATAAAGCCGGTTACAAGGGCATCCTAGCCGAGGGCTGGGAGAAATTCTTAGACTGGCGCTCGCCTAACTTCGTTTACCGCCCCAAATATACCGATAACATCCGATTGCTAATGAAGAATTACCATTTGAGTGACGATATCGCCTTCCGTTTCTGTGATCATGATTGGAAAGAATGGCCGCTAACAGCCGATAAATTTTGCCATTGGTTAAACGAAACAAAGGACGGCACTAATTTCAATTTGTTCATGGATTATGAAACATTCGGTGAACACCAGTGGGTAGATTCGGGAATTTTAGATTTCCTTAAAAGTTTACCTGGTGAATGGTTAAAAAATTCCAATAATTCATTCATGACAATCAGCCAGGCAATCGATGCATATGAGCCGGTTGAAGAAATCGACATCCCCGAGACTGTCACCTGGGCGGATACCGAGCGTGATTTATCGGCTTGGCTTGGAAACCCAATGCAACAGGAAGCGATAAAAGCTTTGTATGACATCAGATCTGAGATAATTAGTACGAATGACCCTGTTTTAATTGAAGATTGGCGACGTCTACAAACATCCGACCATTTCTACTACATGTGCACCAAATGGTTTAACGATGGCGATATTCACGCTTACTTCAGTCCATATGATACTCCCTACATTGGTTTCATGAATTATATGAATGCTTGGCATGATATTCGTTATCGCCTGAGCGAACATGGAATCGGAATATAAAACATGTCACGACCAGTAATACTTGGAAATGGGCAATTAACTGTAGGCCTGAATGAGAATGGATTAGTGCATGATTTTTATTATCCCTATGTCGGCCTTGATAACCTGACTACGGCCCGCAGCAATGATCATAAAATTGGCGTTTGGGTTGACGGTAAATTTTCCTGGGTTGGCAGTGACAATTGGATTATTACTATTAATTTTGAGACTAATGCCTTGGTCAGTATTGTCCAGATGCACAACAAAGACCTGAGAATCAGTTTGTTACTTCAAGATTTTGTAGACCATGAGTTCAACATGTTCTGCCGTAAAATGACAATTACTAACGAAGCGGACAGCCCTCGCGATATACGCATATTTATGCATCAGGTATTTGAAATATCACGGCGCGGCCGGGGCGACACGGCCTTATTCGTGCCGGAAGAAAACTACATCCTTGATTACAAAGGACGTTACAGTTTGCTTATTTACGGCCAAAGCACCGAAGGCACTATATTTGATCAATTTGCGATCGGTAATTACGGAATTGAGGGCAAAGAAGGTACTTATAAAGACGCTGAGGATGGTGAGCTTTCTGGTAGTCCGGTTGAGCATGGCGGGGTTGACTCAGTTCTACGTTTCCCTTGTAGCTTAGGTGCCAATGCTTCTATGGGATTAGATTATTGGATTATAGCGGCTGACTCCCAATATTCGGCTGAGCAAATTCATCATACTATTAAAGATGACGGCTTGGAAAAACGTTTGGCTGAGACAAAACATTTTTGGCACGAATGGTTATCGCCTGCCGTAAAAGTTATTGAGTCAGCAGATCAAGAATTAGTTGACGCCACTAAGAAATCATTAATGGTCATCAAGGCCCATATTGACAAACGCGGCGGCATTATCGCATCGTGTGATTCATCAATATACAACTATGGTCGCGATTATTACAGTTACGTATGGCCCCGCGATGGAGCATATGCGATCTGGCCGTTAATTAGGCTTGGCTACCAGGAAGAACCAAAGAAATTTTTTGAATTCTGCCGCGATATTTTAACAAAAGATGGTTATTTAATGCACAAATACCAACCCGATCGCGCTATCGGTAGTACCTGGCACCCCTTATTACATGGTCGTCATGCTGAATTAGCTATCCAAGAGGACGAGACGGCAATCGTTATATATATGCTTAGCGAATACTTCAGCCGTACTAATGATACTGATTTTGTTTTTAGCCTTTATGCAACCCTTATTCAACCAAGCGCTAACTTTATGACTCGCTTTATCGATGACGGCACCGAGCTACCTCATGCCAGTTATGATCTCTGGGAAGAAAAATTCTTAACCAATACCTATACCGTATTCATGGTCTACCAGGCACTATTAGTAGCTGCCGATTTTGCTGATAAATTCGAATACCCTGACGATGCTGTTAATTGGCGTGATACGGCTGCCACAATTGCCACTAAAATTGATGTTTTATTTGACGACAAACGCGGTGCTTATCGGAAGGGTTATTTACTGCAAGAAGATGGTTCAATGCAATTTGATGATACGCTGGACGTATCAAGTCTATACGGTCCGATGATGTTTGGGGGCAGTGAATTTGATAACACGCACTTAACGCGCACGGCCACACTAATTGAGTCAATATTATTAGATAAATCCCCTGCGGGCGGGTCTCCCCGATACGAGCATGATCAGTACTTTGCGTCTGATCCACCCTACCTAGGCAACCCCTGGTTCGTAACCACACTATGGATGGCTCAATATTACATCAGAAAGCAGGAACCAGACCGAGCAAAACATTATGTAGCCTGGACATTAAATCATGCTCTCCAAAGTGGAGTATTGTCTGAACAAGTTAATCCTAATAATGGAGCAGCCGTTTCTGTAACGCCGCTTGTTTGGAGTCATGCAGAATTAGTCAATACTATCCTTGATTTACATCAACTGCTTAATAAGGCCCAAAGCGAACTTAACGAGGCTTAACTTCGTTTCTACCTAGGCTTTTTTTAGTTTCAGTAAAGATTACGTATTTCCTGAGTCGGGGGCTATATTTACGAAGAGATAATTTATCCGGCGTATTCATGCTGTTTTTGGTGGTATAGTAAATCCTCTCGCCGGACTCTTCGCTGACAAGACCTATAATTTTTCTTTTATCGCTTTTCTTCGCCATAACAGATTAATTTTAACATGTGTTTATGTATCTGTAAATAATATCTGGAGCCGAAGACGGGAATTGAACCCGTGACCCTTTCCTTACCATGGAAATGCTCTACGACTGAGCTACTTCGGCACTTAATTCAGTTTATCAAGTTAATAACCAGACAACAATATCTGGGCAAAAACTATAACTGCTCTAAAGTAGTTTTAAATATACTCGCCGTGCCGGGCGCAACCTATCGTCTCAAATAAACTCTCTGCTTGCCGTTGAGTATTACCTGTACCTTCTAGAGCTAATCTGGCCAATCTTTGCAGCATAACTTCTGCGCACTGTTCTCCGACAACAGCGTTTGCGACTTCACAGTCTAACTTACCAATAACCATATCACCGATCACGTCTTGACGGTAGGCGTCATTTTCTAGCGGATTCTCTCGAGTTACACAAAATATTGGTGATGTGCACTCTTCTCCGGTCGACGGGCACATTAAACTAGTATGTATTAATATTTCAGTCATTTCTTATCTATTATTATGCCTCATAACAGTAATAATTTGCAACTATATTATAATTATTATTTAACCATTCTCATGCTCTGCGGCGACAGCCGGTGGAATTTCTGGCAGATTCCAATCAACAATCCCTAATTTTACCCATCTTGAATAATAAATTTCTTTCCCTCAGATAAAGCAGTAAATACAAAGCTGCCCAGGACAATCAAGTTATCCATGGCTTGATCCACACTAACGCGCTGCCTTGATGTATATTCCTCGATATAGCCAGAATTTTCGTCATCAACATCAATGGTGTAGCGCTCCATTGGCCACTCCCGTTATCAAATTATTCTGTTATGAATTCTAGTCTGGAACTCCCAGCCTATCTTGATGGTTTGCCTGCCAGGATTTGATTTCATCAATAGTGCTTGTCATTGAATTAATCTGCTCTTCAGGGCTTCCTGCCTTACGGCTTAATTCCTGATAGTGTTCTAACAGTTCTATAAGTAAATTATCTTTTGCTCTAAATAATAATAAAGGTTCATCTTCCGGAATTGGTGTACCGTCTAATTTTGTAATATCACCACTTGTTTGATATTTATCACCGATCTTTCGCATAATGTTCCTCCTGTGTGATATTTATAATATCAATTTAGTAATCTTTAAGCTAATTTACAGAGTAGTTTTTTATTGAGGACTTTATAGATATTAATGCGTAATTTTTATGTAATAAATATCAATCGGCCAAGAAAAATTATCTATAGTACTTTCCAGATGGTGCCAGCCTTGTTTTTCAAAATATCCCTGCGCATCTTTTGTCTTTAAATATATCTTTTTGTAGCCAAGTTCTTTTGCTTTTTCTATAACTTTACTTATTAATTGTTTGGCAATTCCCTTGCTACGGTAATTATTTTTGACATAAAGACTTCCCAGCCAAATGTCTAGCTTGGGACGTGAATCTAATTCATTTAGATATAGGGCAACTGTACCCAATAGCTCATTGCCTTTATGGGC
Source organism: Saccharimonadales bacterium (SeqCode) (assembly GCA_035510715.1). Classification (GTDB taxonomy): domain Bacteria; phylum Patescibacteriota; class Saccharimonadia; order Saccharimonadales; family UBA4665; genus DATKGQ01. Next base: position 45,269 of record DATKGQ010000030.1, read on the forward strand.
AACCAGTATAAACGGTGGCTTATTAGTGCTATAGCACTGAGTATTATATTCAAACTGGTCTTTTGCTTTTTCTTTGGAATAACCATTAGACCATTCATGCACCCAAATATCCGCAATTTCTTTTGCAAAATTTTTTTTATTGCCAAAATAATCAATAGTAATATTTCCCATAATTTCCCAACCATGTATTAATAGATATAAAAAGTTAATGAGGAGCATCCCGAACAATATTGTTCGTCCGGGATGCTCCCCTTGCGCTAGATGTACTAGCTACGCACGTTAGGCCCGCCGCAATCGCCACAGTGACGTCCACCGCAGTTGCAGTGTTTCGAGCAATCCATCATCCCGCGGACCGAGGTCTGTTCGCGCACTGCGCCAATCTTATCTACCGGCATTACCGGGATAATCGGCACAGCACCTTTGACCGCCTCGGCTATACTAAGTGCTCTCACCTTAAAATCACCTCCTCCGAGAGACCTAGAACAGGATCTATCTCTTGTGACAGATCTCTGTTTAATCTAAGAAGCGGACAACCGCCAGTACAGTTATTCGCCCACATTCGGCACGCTATGCAGTTTTTGGCTGGATAGCGCCAGAGTGCTTTCCTGAACTTTTTCGGTGGTCCATCGTTCCAATTGGCTAAAAATTCATCTGCCGCCTTGACGCCGTTAGGTCCGTAAATGCTGTCTATCTCAGCGCCAATCCAATGGACACAGGGGATAATACCGCCGTTAGTGTCGATGACCAGGCCAGTTCCGTAGTACACAAAACACGATCCGCGGAAGTGCTGGTCTTCCTGAAGTGATTCAGGAAGAAGACACAATGGTATTGAAGCGGCAAAATGCGTCTCAATGCCTTCGGCGTCAGCCAAGTTGAGAAGCTCACTCATTTTGCACACTGCAGCTCTTACGGTGAGTAGGCTCGGTATCGGGTCATCTACATTGGGAGTTTCGATGTTGAAACCGACAGACTTTATTCCTAAGCTCTTTGCCCACGTGATCATTTGATCGACATCCGGCAAATTATCGAAGGAAATAGTCGTGACCGTATCAACTATCATTCCGCATTCCACGGCAGCTTGGATCCCGGCAACTGTATCAGCGAAACTACCCGGCCTTTGGGTTATCCAGTCGTGCTGCTCTTCTGAGGTGCTCTCGATTGATATCGATAGCATACGCAGACCGGAATCTTGTAATTTCTTGACGTAGTCACGGTTTGCCATCCTTCTGCCATTTGTCACCACAGTCGGTTCCATGTCCCTGTCAGCGATTTCTTTTACCGCCAAAGTTAAGAGCTTGGAAACTGTTGGTTCTCCGCCGATCAGTACAACATTGCTCACCATTAGGCTGTCAAGGAACCCTATCGATTCAAGGAGAGTTTTTCTGTCCATCCTTTTCCTCGAAGACAGTTCTTGGCTGGCATAACACCACCTGCATCGATTATTGCAGTCATAACCTATTACAAGCCAGCATGGCCCCATACCTAACATCTTGTCCCCCTTTCAGAATTGGGGATTAGTGAAAGACTCGTGTGTTAACGTGCTAGGGCAAAAATATTATTCTCACCACATAAATAAAGAATAATATAATTTTGTGACTTTGACTATTTTCCACAACATATTTAAAGCTTTTCTATTCTAATAAACGTAAAGTTGGTGGTGATGCTTTCTTTTCGGGCAGATGCCATTCAATTAAACGCAACTTTCCACCTTCTTTAAGTATAAACTCCCTACCTTCGGCTAAATTAGTAAATACAAAGTTACCTAATGCGAGTATGTGCTCAAAAGCCTCTTCTTTACTAATTTGCTGTAGTGCTGCATATCTTTCCACACCAGCCAAGATTTCATCTCGAACTCCAATTTCAAATTGTTCCATAACAATAATTATTCGCCACTTGCAAACATGGTGCAAGGATAAGCATTTCAGGGCAGTGCAATAAGCGATGTTATGGTTGATTTGTTTCTGTCTTTTACTTAATATCCATTGGAATAGAATACTGATAAAACTTATTAATAATTTTAACCTTTTAACCGCTTAATATAATTGAATAATAAAATGTAATATATCTTATATTATTTTTTTGCAGATACGCGTACAATCTTGCAAAGTATCTTATATAAGATTGGGGGCGAACGTGATAATAGGTCAATTCCAGTTTGACGCGGTGACTTTAGAAATAATTAAGAGTTTGTTCCTTATATTTCTGGTCCCATTTCTAATATGTATGTTATTAATATTCATACTAAGAACAAGTTTTCTTTATAAATGAAATAACAATATTGTTATTTCATGCATGACTTTAATTTATGCCCTAACCGCGTCATTTATTAGTAAAATAATTTTGCTCTGACTTGGAGTGCGACGCAATTAATGAGGTCTAGAACGTTACTGCTAGCTAAGCTACGCTACGAGTAAACGTAGCAGCACTATCAAACGGTAGGATTTCTTTAGTAAGAAACGGTACATTCCCATGCGTCTGATAACCAACGGTTATTGCATCATTCCGAGTATCATAGAGGCCTAATACGTCTTTACCTTTAATAAGTGCACATCGTCCTATGTCGCTAACTAACCATTCTTCTAAATGTTCATGAAATACCCTTAGTTCTACCGCAAATAATTGTGTAGGCTTTTCAGCCATAAAATTATTATACAGCTAAGTAGCTCGGTGCAGCGTACTGTAAGAAGTAGGGACTATTTTGCGGCAGTCTGCTTAACAATTTTCTTATTTACTGAACTTTGATAAAGCCTATATGCTGATCGATTTTCTTTGGCATATGTGGTTTTCATGCCTAGCTCGGTGCCACAATTACTGCACTCGAATTTTAAGTCAATAGGTTTAACGTCAATCATTCTATCTACATACATGCGCTTGAGTGGTCCAGGTCCGTCCTTTTGGTAAAAACAGACGTGACAACTGCATTTCTCGCATGTAATTTCTAGTATTCTTGACCAACCACCACGCGCTTGGCTATATTTATCATTTTTCATTGTGCTTATGGTTATGGTGCAGGGCGTGTCCCGTAGGTGGAACACACTTATCCCTAGTTTACTACAGTTAGCAGAGAAGTTAGAAGCATTGGGGTTGACATTTGTAGACGGACAAATATTCTTAGTAGAAAACGAAAGGGATAAAAAATGATCAAATTAAGCAAAAAAAGTAATTCCTCAGATATTATTAGTTCGTCCCTTTATAATGAGAGAACATATTATACTTAAATGGTCCATCTACTAAAGGTCTTCCGCAATATCAAATACAATTATTTCAGGATCGCCGTTTTCATCAATCTCCAAATACCAGGTGGGTGAGTAATCACGATTTTCAAAATCTTCAGTAAAGGCTCTGTGTAGCTCTGGAAGAGCCTCTTCCGGACCCCCTACATGGCCTATCCCTTCATCACTTTCCTTCTGCACTTGATAATGGCCATTTTTGTCTCTACTAATGGCTGATC
>DATKGQ010000031.1:0-56223 GCA_035510715.1 Saccharimonadales bacterium (SeqCode)
TAATAGCTCCTTGATGGCGTTGATTTTATGGCCGTCATAGTCAGCACCCACAGTTCGCAACTTACCAACTAGGGCGAGCCAGTTTTGTTGCTATCAAAGCACTGAAGGCCTAAAATTATAGTATGCAATCACTAAGCGATGACGAACGAAAACAAGTATTAGGTGATGTTTTAGCTGATGAGCTAAAAGCCATTCATGAATTAGTTAAAGACGTGCCTGTTATGAAACAAAAAATAGATACGCTCGACTCAGACATGAAGGAAGTTAATTCAGATGTTAAAGTGATCAAAGCGGCCGTTACTGACTTCAGCAGACAGGTTAATGACCATAATCGTCGTATCACCCATCTCGAAGCAGCATAACTATCTAATTACCGTCTAGCTACAATGTTATCCAATTAAATCTTGCTTTATTACGGTTATCACTTCCTCTATCGTGGGGAGCCACGTATTTATTACCACAATTAACTACTTTCATCTGATTATATTTTTGAAGTAGGGCGCAGTAAATACCGACTTTTTATATCTCCATGTCCATAACATTTCTATTGACAATTAATAGTGTCTCTATTAGAATTATACGTATGAAGACAGTTAGTTTTTCACTTGACGAAGAAACAGCCCTAGGCATCGAATCCTTAGCAAAACAGACCAAGTCATCTAAAAGTGACATAGTTAGATCTATGTATGCTAGGATGCGACTCGAAAAGACCTTAGAAGAAATGCAGGCACAAGCTGCACCCTTGTTAAAAAGACTGGGGCTTGAGACAGAAGATGACGTCGCCGCCTATGCAAAGTCCAAAGCTTAATATAGTTCCTGATACCGGCTTTTACATAGCAGCCGCTCTAAAGAATGGCTACGCTAGAAGCTACCTAATTGGACGAGGCACAAAATTCTTAACGTATGAATTGTTTAGCTCAGAAGCAATTCTACTTGAACTCCAAGAAAAGTTAGAGAGCGATAAGTTTGGCTTTGCTAGAGCTCAAGTCGTTACTGCACTTAAGCAAGTTCGGAGCGTAGTAACAATTGTGCAACCTAGACAAAAAATTACAGTTGTAAGGGACCCTGAAGATGATAAAATTCTAGAATGTGCAAAGGAGGCCAACGCAGATATAATAGTAGCCTTTGATAGAGATTTGTTAGCCTTAAAAGAGTATCAAGGAATTAAGATCATTCACCCAAGCATGCTTCAGTACATGTTCCCAAATAATTAGTCCTTACACTCAACGACACAAATCACGTGCTCAACTCTAAACATCACAACTCTATGAGCCCAAGCGGGCAAAGCAAACAATAGTAAAAATATAGATACTCCGTTTCCATCAGAAGTTCTACTAGACATTACTATACCTCACTAGTCTCGGGCTTAACTTCAAGTAGTTGACTAGTTTGTTGTGCGTCATCCTCCTTATCTTTAACACAATCTAATTCTTCAAAAGTTTGGAATATGAACCACTTGCCGAGCCAAGCATTATTGTAATAGTTAATTAACTATATATAATTCTAGTCAAATGCTTAATCATAAGCTTGTAGTTGCATCATGTACTTGTTTTGTAGCGGATGTGATATTCGAAATATATGATATATACGCTAAATCCCAACCTCCTGCAGTAATTTACTATCTATTAATATGGGGGCTTATGATAAGTGGTGGGATTCTGCTCTTTTTGGCAATTCACTCTAAGCAAAAGAAGATTTTGATGCCGCTCTTGTTAAGCGGGCTAGTAACTTTTGGGGTTTTTATCATTATTTATGCAACTATATTGATTGCAGGTTTAGCAGCATTATAATTTTATACATTTCAATAATTTCAAGTTTAATTTGGTTCCATTTCGTCACAGTCAATCGAGCCAATTTAGACATCAAAGGTGATCAGCACCTAGATCTATTGGGTAGAACATAAACAACAATTTAGAGTACTTGAATTTAAATCCAATAATCATTGTAACTAATAGATTTTGAATTTATAATCATAATTATCTGGTTTACTGTAAAAATTCTAATACTTGTAAATTATTTATGATATTTTATTATAATAATAATGAACGGGGGCATTTGATAGAAAATAATACATCCAGCCAAAGAGAACAAGTTGCACGAAAGATTGGTGTTTTTGTTGCATGGCCGTATTCTAGTGGTCCAAGACATGTTGGTCATGGTGCCGCATTGCTTCCTGCAGATGTAGTTGCTAGATATGAAAGAAGCCGTGGTTCTGATGTATTAATGGTAAGTGGGACAGATGAATATGGCACTCCTAATTTGATTGCGGCCGAAAAAAAAGGTATGTCCACAAAAGATTTTGTAGACATGACTAGTGCAATTATACGCAAAGACTTTATTGATTTAGGAATGAGTTTTGATTGGTTCACACATACGACAAGCCCAAATCACGCTGAAGTAGCTCAAAATATTTTTGCTAATTTAGTCGATTCTGGGTATGTGACATTAGGAACAATGAATGGTAGTTTCGATTCAATCACTTCACAGGCATTACCAGATCGATATGTTGAAGGTACATGTCCAAGATGTGGCACTGAAGGTGCTAGGGGAGATCAGTGCGACAATTGCACATCCTTACTTGATCCGACTGATTTAATAGACCCCCATTCTTCATTGACTAAAAATCCTGTTGAGTTTCGCCCAACTCAACATTATTTTTTAAATCTAGACCTTTTAAAAAATGAGGTTGAGGAATTTATCGAACAAAATCCGAATTTACGAACTGAAGCCAAAAAATTATCTAGTAGTTTGATTTCTGAATTAAGGCCCAGAGCTATTACACGCGAACTGTCATGGGGGATACCATTGCCAAAAGGATACGAACTTGAAAATGGTGAAAATAGAGTTCTTTATGTGTGGTTTGAAGCCGTTATTGGTTATTTATCAGCATCAATTGAATGGGCTAAAAACAAAGGTAATCCTGAAGCATGGAAAGATTGGTGGACGGAAAATAAGTCAAAAAATTATTACTTTATGGGAAAGGACAATGTGCCGTTCCATACTATAATTTGGCCTGCGATAATTGCCGCTAAAAATCATAACGTTAGGGACGGAGAAGTAATACTAAAAAAACCTGATATTATCGCAAGCTCGGGCAATTTAAATTTCGGAGGGTCAAAATTTAGCTCTAGTCGCGGCAATGTTGCCTACATTAAAGACATGATAAAGATTGTTGGTCCGGACGCTCTTAGATATTACCTTATATCTTCCGGACCAGAAAATAGGGACAGTAACTTTGCCGTAGAAGATTTGATATTAAAATATAATAATGAATTATTGGCAAAATGGGGTAATCTTGTTAGTAGAGTTACGAATCTAATTGAACGAGATTTTAACGGGATAGTTCCTAGCAAGGAAAATATAAACTCTGTTAGCGATCAAGATTTACTTAATCATGTAGCAACAACCTATAAAACTGTAGGGGAACTGATAGAAAGTGGCAAATTATCAGCTGCACTACGTGAAGTAATGGATTGTATAGCTCATGCTAACAAATATATTGTTGAAGAAAAACCCTGGGAAGATACATCGATAAAAAATGGCCGAAGCGAAGAGGTCTTGACCGCACTTTCTATATTTATTGAAAACATTAATAAACTTTTATGCCCATTTATCCCTCATGCAAGCCAGAAAGTAAGTAATGCTTTCGGGCAGAAAGATATAATTTCACCGATGCCTATTGAAATTAAAAACCAATATGGTCAAGGAGTCTTATCTGGAGACTACAGTCAAAGTCTAGATTGGAAATACACAAAAAATTGGTTAGGCAACAAACTGTCTGGAGGTAAAGCTGTTATTTTTCCTAAGTTTAAAAATGAAGAAATTTTAAAAGTTTTTAATGACCTTCTTTAATAACAAAATCAAGTCAAAAAGTGATGGATCTGGCGGATATGAAAGTGGTAGTATTTTCAATACTATAGATCAAGCTACTGGTGCTGATTACGCGATTTATGTAACCAATTATTCAGACCTAAACGCTAACTCACTATCAGCCTCTGCAACTATTGCCGATCTACAATATGACATTGAGCAAATTGCGCAGGCTGATAATGCAAAAATCAGTAATGGCATAACTACTAACTTCAAAGGATTATCTGCTGTATCGGCAACTTTAACGCCAAACAATAAGAGTGATGCACCGACTTATTTGATAGCATTTTTGGAAAAACATGATCTATATATGATACTCGTTAGTGGAGGTAATCAGTCTAAATTTAATTCTTTTACAAACACATTTAATTTTAAGTCGCAATAAAATATAAAGCTAGAGCTTACATCTTTGATAAGAATTTTTAGGTTAAATATAAAGATGTCAGTAGATGTAGGAGAATTAGATAATAATTTTGTTCTCTACTCCAGACCAGTACGCTGTGCCACGTTTTTCACTTCTGTTAGACTACCATAAGCCCAATTTAACTTTCAAATTTAGCTGATGCTGTTATAGAATTGAACGATATGGCCAGCCACGCCCTTTTGAATCTGTTAATTTTTGTCAGCCATTATGTGCGTCAGAACCAGGGTATATACTATCATTAATGCCATCTCAGGATAACAAAGGTCTAAATAATAACGTTGTAGACGTCCAATCATTTGCAATGAATTTCGGACGTAAGAACGTTATTAAAGATTTGACGTTTAATGTTAAAAGAGGAGAAGTTTTTGGTTTCTTGGGAGCTAATGGCGCCGGTAAGACAACCACTATTCGGGCTCTACTTGGCTTATATGAACCAAGTAGTGGCACATTGCACGTAAATGGCAAAAGATACAACCCGAGCATGTCGGCCACTATCGGTTACTTGCCCGAAGAACGCGGGCTGTATCGCAATGAACCAGTGATAAACACTATGGTATATTTTGCCGTACTGCATGGACTAAGCGGGAGCGAAGCGCAAAAACGAGCTATTGCATACCTTAAACGGGTCGGACTAGCCGACAAAGCTAACGAGCGCTTAGTTAAGCTGTCCGGCGGGCAGCAACAAAAAATCCAAATCGGCGTAACTATTCTGCACGAACCCAGCCTTATGATTTTAGATGAGCCGACCGAAGCGCTTGATCCGATTAACCGTTCGTTGCTTATGGACATAATCAACGAACGTCAGACTAAAGGCGCAACTGTCATGCTAGTTACACACCGCATGGATGAGGTAGAACAACTATGTGACCGCATTTTACTGCTAAAAGACGGCTCGGCGGCACTGTACGGTAAAATCGACGAAGTTAAAGAACAATTTGGATCACAAATCATAGCTTTAAACTACACAGGCAAGCTACCTGTCAATGACAGACTATATCAAGTAACCAAGCGACTGCCTCACTACGCTGAACTGGCCTGGAGCAAAAACATTAACACTGATGAAGTGCTACACTTTTTAGCTAATCAGCATGACCTACATCTAACAACATTTGAAGTACGCCAGCCTAGCCTTAACGACATTTTCCTTGAATTATACAAAGATCAGGGAGTAAGTAATGTCTAAATTAAGTACTGTTGTTGACTTTGAGGTGCGTCGCAATCTTAAGAAGAAGACTTTTTGGTATACAACTCTTGCGTTGCCGGTAATTATAATCGCTGTTTTTGCTATTACCCAAGCGTCTAGCAATCATGCCAGTAACAGCTCCCAACAACAAACTTCATCTTATTCAAAAACTGCTAAGTTAGCCGTGTTAGATGAAACAGGGCTAATTAATAAACGTGAGCTAATTAGCCAGCATATTGTTATTGAGCCAAATGAACAAGCAGGTATTGATGGCGTAAAAGACGGGGAACTAACTGCATTCTTTTATTACCCAAAAAACGTAACTAAAGCTGGTATTCAAGTATACGCACAAGACCAAGGCATAACCTTTACGCCACCTTATAATGCACTAGCATCACAGCTTTTAAGCCAAAATGCGGTTGCTACAGTAATTTCAGCCACCCATGACTCTGAAGCCGTCCAGATTTTACAAAAAAACCCTAGCGTTACTGCTACAACCTACAAGAATGGGGCTGAGACAAATGGTTTAGCCGGTATCGTGGCTCCAATAATATTCTTTGCCATCTTTTTGTTCTTTGTGGTAATGCTATCATACTTCATGATATCCGCTACAACAGAGGAAAAAGAAAACCGGGCTGCCGAGATATTATTAACTACCATTAAGTCGCGTAGTTTAATAATAGGTAAAATCTTATCAATTCTTGCCCTAGGCATTGTTCAGATTGTAATAATTATTGTGCCTCTGCTGATAGGATACGCTCTATTCCACAACCACATCAGCTTACCAGGCGGTGTATCATTAAGCCATATCCCTCTTGACGCAAAAACCATAGCTATAGGGGCATCGGTTTTATTACTAGGTCTAGTTATGTTTACTGGTATATTGGTGGGTTTTGGTTCTCTATTTCCAAGTGCCCAAGAAGCTAGCCGGTATTTAGGAATAGTCATTCTTTCAGCTTTTATACCTCTGTATGCAATAGGCTATGTTGTAAGTTCACCCCATGCTCTGATAGTTACAGTCTTCACTTATTTCCCGCTAACAGCACCCTCAACTGTATTGCTCCGCAATGCCGTTAGCACTTTATCGACAGGAGAGGCTCTTAGCGTGTTAGCTATATTGCTGGTGACTACCGCACTATCAATCTTGTTTGCCATAAGAGCTTTCAGCTACGGTGCAATGGCTTACAGTAGGCGTATTAGCATTAAAGAATTATTTCAATAAGTACAGGTCATGGCTTGTTGAAGTTTAATTAATAAAGTTTTAACACTGAACAATATGGCCAGCCATCAACCTTACCCGAAAAATCAGATAGCTAATGATATCAGTTGTTGAGCTTCGTTTGATGTAAGTTCTGGGTAAGGGATAATCTTCACCCAATCAACGGTTCTAAAATCGTCAACGACTCCGAGCCAAAACGTTTGTGCTTTTAAAATAGCAAGGTTATTATTTTAGTATGTTGATTCAAGTTTATAGTTTATTGGGCATCTCTAAGTTCGCAGATATGGCTCCGCCTCCTATCTGCAACTCTAACTCTCACCAGGTATTTATTAAGACTAGCGGCCTAGAAGGGGGTTACTATACTTGCCAAAATAATTTTACGTCATCTTTTATAATCGCAACATTTTGTTACTACTTAGCGACACTAGCGTTTGAAATACCAATATTGTATTGGTTGGGGTTTAGGTCTAGACGAGCGATATTTTGGGCGTTTATAGCAAACTTTATTACTGTTTTTTGTTTTCACTATGCTTCAACGTATTTCAGCCAGAAAGGAACCTGGAGCCTAACTCAAGGCTTTCATGGTGGCTTTTTTGTCGCTGAAATTGTTATAACAATCATAGAAGCACTTATATATATACTTGCACTTCGAAAAGAACTCTCAATATATAGAATTATAATAGCTTCTATAGCCGCAAATGCTTGTTCAGCAATCATAGGTGGATATATTGTTAATACTCTACTCGGCGGCTTTCATTAAGGATCGGTAGCTGAAGTGTTCTAACTTAACTTATTAGCTACAAACTGTTTACTTTGTCCGGTTGTTTGGACTATCTCCCGCATCTCTATTAGTTCAAACTTAATTCGGTTCCATCCCGCCCCACTCAAGCGAGACAATTATAGTCACTTTTGAAGAGGTTTTTTTATTTGATATAGTTGGATTATGGCTGAAAGAGAAATCGCCACAGGAGTAGTACATGTAGTACCATCGGATTTACGTAAAGCCCTGCTTTCTGATGAATCTGCCCTAGAAAGGTGGGAGAATCTCACACCACTGGCACGCAATGAGTGGATTTGCTGGGTAATCTCCACAAAAAAACCAGAGACTCGAAGAAATCATATCGAGCGGACAATTACTGAGTTGCTGCAAGGAGTGCGCCGACCTTGTTGTTGGGCTGGCTGCATTCATCGTTGAAGATATCACCGATAGGATCATGGATGTTGTTGCTAAGTTTGTCTACCAGGGGGCTAAGCATAAGAATTTCTAATAACTAATCTTTTATATAAGCATTCTGCTATATTAAGAAGTGTCATCGTTTTAACTCGAATGCAAAAGGGCACCTGCATAATGCGACAAAAACTGAATGAAGGCAATAAGGAAAAGGGCTTTACTATCATAGAAGTTATGATTGTTCTGGCTATTGCTGGCTTGATTTTGTTGATTATATTCCTTGCTGTTCCAGCCTTGCAACGTAATGTCAGAAACACTCAACGTAAGACTGATGTAACAGCTATCGCTGCGGCTGTTTCTACTTATATGAATGACAACGACGAACAAGTACCTACTGGCTTAGCATCAGACTCTATTAATGCTAATGTATTACTATTGGGAACGCTGAATCAGTTTTTTAATAATAGTACCTTGGGCAACTACGAACAAGCTGATCTTGATTACTACATAATTGATCTTCAAGATGAGATTTATGGAGGTGAGACTTGGTATGCAGCTGGTTTTGGCCAGCAGGCTAATATCCTAAGCGATACTTCAAATATATTTATTGTTGCCATGTTGCCCACGGCCACTTCGGTAAGTACCCCTACGATCGTTTCGGCTAGTACGGCGCCATCGCTTCCGACTGGTGCGGGTGGCGACGGCACTGGTGGAACAATTAACACTGAGTCAGTATCGATAATAACTGGCGAAACTTGTAATTTGGATAATACTGCCGCCGGTACACTTAGCGCAAATACTGCCGCAATTTTTTATGTTTTGGAAGATGGATCTGGGAATGGTAATCTTGAATGCCTTGAATAATAGGTGTATATGCTAGTATTTTAAATATTTCTTGGTATACGAATTGCCAAGGCTGTTGTATAGTATTAATTGTAAAGGAATAATAAAAATGAACAATGAACAGCAACCAGATTTAAAACCAGTGCCACCAGATGAGGGGCGCTTAGAGCCTCTTAGTAATGTCAACCATAAAGTATTTACATCGGATTTTACTGATACTACTAGTCAGGCCCAAGACGTTTCGGTAATACCTAATTTAGCAAACACATCCGCACAAGATTTATCATCTTCCGATGTAATACCCCTGCCGGTCGTCAAAGTCCTAAGTCCAGCTGGTGTAGAGTACGTATTTATGACAGTCGCCTTGTTGACGGGCGAGTTTGGTTTGGGTAGCGTATTTATTGCATTATTTAATAGTAAAACCAGTTTTTCAGTTTTAGCTTATCCGGCTTCTTTGTTAATAGTAGCCATACCCGTTTTCGCATGGTTATTCTTACGCCTTAAAAAAGGTGAATTACTCAATGTTGGTCGTCGTTTCGATGCCTCAAAAAGACGCAGTACTCAATTCATTCAAATATTTAATTTTGTTATAACTTTTTTCACAACTATCGGTTTTGTCGCAGCTATTTTTTCTAAAATGGCAGGGCAATATAGCGGTTCAATGGCAAAACTTTTTCTGGATGTCTTAGTTGTTTGGGCAGTTTCTGGCGGCGTACTAGTCTATTACTGGCTGGATGAGCATAAAAAACGTATCTAGGTATTAAATTATGCATTCTTCACTGACCAAATACAAAATCGGATTGGGCGTAATTGGCTTGTTTACTGTTGTTATAACAATTTGGGCCGTTACTCAGGCTAGTGCCACCAAGCAAGACAACAATACCTACAACTCCGCAAACAATATATCTGGCAAATTAAACAATTATACAGACGTGCATGATATTGCTCCATACTCACTAGCATCAATAGGCATATATAATCCACCTTCTACTATTACTTATAGTAGATTGTCGAATAGAAGTTATCGATTCTGCGTAAACTATAAGACCTCGTCCACGGATTTCAGTGTTTCTTCGACTGAAAGCAATTTATTAACATCTAACGTGGGCGACTCAAATTCTTATGATTCTTCAAATTATAGTAACAATAGTTATTTATATATTGACACCAACCATCATAAGGGCAATAACTGCCAAGTCGTCGATCTATATAACTATAACGATCAATACGATTATAGTAATTAATTAAAAACCAAAGAAAGTTTATGCCAGCAAGTCTAGTGTGTGGTTATTGGATTATAAATTGTACGGGTTAATATGAATTCGAATAGTTCATTATGTCTAAATTATGCATAACCACTCATATATCTCATTTGTATAGTTATTACTTTGGATGAATAATATAGTCATGATCGAAAGAGAGATGGAAATTAGGGCTGAGCCATGGCCGATGCTAATTTTAGAACCTATTCCTACAGAAAATTTTAAAATAATTGATATGGCTATTCCTTTTTTGGAAGATTCTGCAGCCGAAGCTAAATTCCAAGTTGAGGTATTAGAAAGAGTTGTTAAGGCTTGCGGTGCTAAAACTTGTCTGGCAAATATAAATTGTTGCTCTTCAGGTATTATTCGAGGAGTCTACACTCGGATGATTCAAGGAGCAAAATTAGATGCCGGAATGAAGAGTGCCCTTTAAAAAGGCCAGGTGACTCCGGCGACAGAGAACCTTTAATGCCATTCCCACCGCAACCAGTTTTGTGTGCAGAAGCGTAATTATCTTTTCTACTATAGATTGGTATTTAATTATATGTCATCAAAAATTATTCTAATATATGCTTAGACTACCGGGTCTTTTTAATATAAGTCACTGCGGTTTAGAAATTAGTTATTTTTTATGATTCTATTTTGATAAAATGAATTCGTGAATCACTGGCAGGATATAATTATTGCGATTGGTTCGTTAGTATTCTCAATTGCACTGCTACCGTCAGTTTTCAGCAAGCATAAACCGGCATTATGGACAAGCGTCATTACCGGAATAGTGCTATTTATTTTGGCACTTACGTATGCAAGTTTACGGTTTTGGTATGCAACAACCATTACTGCTTTAACGGCTTCACTGTGGTTAGTTTTAGCTGCGCAGAACATATTCCAATCAAAAGATTAGAATTATTGGAACTTATCTATTCTAAAATTAATATATTATAAAGTCTGACGTGTTAATATAAACTGTTAGATGGCTGAGAGATTAAATATCCCGAAAGTGACAGTATACGCGGGTCCGATGGCGGCTGGTAAAACCAACCGTTTACATTCACTAATCGGCGGTTTTCAGGCAACCCATCATCCTTATGAAGCCTTTAAGCCTTCTCATGATATTAGAGATTCCGTTATTCAGCCACGGGGTTTATCGGAAAACGACGCACACGAATGTGCGGTAGTAAGATCTTTAGCTGAAATTGATGCTGCTCGTCTAGTGCGTATTGGCAGGCTAACAATTGTTCTGGATGAATTTCATATGTTTGGTTATAACGAAAAACATGACCCCATTCCGGATGCCTATTTTAATACAATGCTTCAGTGGGGACGCTTAGGTATCGCTGAGGTTTATGCTGCTGGCCTAGATATTGCAGCTAGCGGAAATACTTTCCCAATATTTAATGAAGCTCATCGTTTAGGCGCAGAAATAGTGATGTTAACGGCAAGTTGTGCATTTCCCGTAAATGGTGAAAAAGGACCAACTTGCCGGCAAGTAGCACGTAACAGTCAAATCTGGAGTCAGAAGCAAAGAATGCCCTACCGCCCACCATCACTACCCGACTTATTGCCTGAAGGTGGCGACCTAGATATGAGCTATATACCAGTCTGTGATAAACATAATGTTGAGGCTTATTCTAAAGAAGTATCTGTTGATTACATTTACCGGGCAGACATTAGTGCTCAGGTTGCGTAACTAATTATTGAGTAGAAGTTTAGCTTTTACTATGCATAATTATTGTTAAAATAAAGTTATGAAAACTCTGGTTCTGGCATCTCAATCTCCGGGCAGAAAACAAGTTCTGGAAAATGCTGGCGTTCAATTTAGGGTTGTTGTTAGCAACTACGTTGAAGACATGAGTCTTAAACTTAAACCCAGGGATTTAGCAATATATTTATCTAAAGGTAAGGCCAGTGACGTTGCTGGGCGTGAAAAGAATGCTTTTGTGATTGGCGCAGATAGTTTTGTCGTATTTAAGGGTAGGGTAATCGGTAAACCCCATACCGAGGAAAAAGCTATTGAAGTCCTTAAAGAACTAAGCGGAAATTATCACGATTTCATAACTGGATTTACGATTATTGACTCAGAAACTAATAGGACTTTTTCTGGCAGTGCATTGACAAGAGTATATTTTAAAACTCTTAGTAATCAAGCAATAATTGATTATATCCAAAGTGACAATGTATTAGAAAAAGCCGGAGCATATTCCACGCAGGGAAATGGTCAAATTTTAATTGATAAGATAGTCGGCGATAAAAATAATTTAAGGGGACTGCCAGTCAATAAAGTGCTGAAAGTATTACAGCAATTTGGTTATGAACATCCCACTTATCATAAAAACGCACATTAACTTGTAAGAAATATTATAGAGAGAATATAAGAGTTAAACTATAGTTTGCGACATAAGTATTTGTAAGTACGGATTAATAGCCAGACTTGATTTTACATGGTAATAAAAGTTCGGCTTTGAATTTGTTTTGATTTAAATATCCATACGAGTACAGACAAAAAATAACCGTAAATAGTTGTGAGGTAATTTGGATAAGAAACATACAAGTCATTGGATAATATTGATAATCCTAGCGCTGGCTCAATTCATGGTTATTTTGGATAGTTCGATAGTTAATGTGGCTATTCCGTCTATCCAACACGCTTTCCATATAGTACCAAGTACGCTGCAATGGATAATTACCGCTTACACCCTAGCATTCGGGGGATTCTTGTTGTTAGGCGGCCGGGCAGCTGACTTATATGGTCGCCGTAAAATTTTTCTTGGCGGCGTGGCCATGTTCGCGCTGGTCTCATTAGCCGACGGTTTATCTAGAAGTGGCGGAATGTTGATCGCCCTTAGGGGCATGCAAGGCTTGGCAGGTGCTTTTATGTCTCCGGCAGCTCTTTCAATTGTCTTGGTAACGTATCGCGAGGGACATGAGAGAAATGTTGCCCTATCGGTATGGGGAGCTGTGGCCGCCGGAGGAGCTGCTGTCGGTCTGCTGTTGGGCGGATTATTAACCCAGTATTTAGGTTGGAGATGGAATTTCTTTATTAATGTACCAATCGGCATCTTTGTGTTGTTCTCGGCATATCGTTTAGTACCCAAGCACGAGTATGAGGCCGAGCATAATAACTTGGATTTGTTCGGGGCGCTATGTGCAACCAGTGGACCGATGTTGCTGGTATACGGATTGGTAAAGGCGCCGACAAGCGGCTGGACATCGCCGTCCAGTTTAATATTTTTTGGGGCTAGCATATTACTGATGCTTATATTCGCCTTTAACGAAAGTCGAGTTAAATATCCTCTAGTACCGCTTTCGATTTTTAAGAATAGGAATCTTTTCGGAGCCAACCTAATCCAATTACCGATTGCTGCCGGACTTTTTTCGGTATTCTTCTTTTCTTCTCTATATTTCCAAAATATTCTGCATTATTCACCGATTAGAACCGGATTGGCTTTCTTGATTGTTCCGTTCGCCATTATGATAACAGCTTCGCAGGCACCTAAGCTGATAAAAAAATTCGGCTACAAAAAGATACTCTCTGTAACTCCGCTAATTTCTGCTGTCGGCTTATTTATGCTATCGACTATACCTATCCATAGTAGTTACTGGACACATGTCGTTCCCGGTATTTTCATTTTAGGATTAGGCTTGGGCGCAACTTTTGTTAGCCTTTTGAGCGCCGCGACTTCTGGCGTGAAAGGTGATCAGTCTGGTTTAGCATCAGGAATTATCAATACTACCCAACAGATTGGCGGATCATTGGGTTTGGCAGTCTTAACCGGCGTTACGGCATCAGTGGCCGCAAGTTACGTCAAATCAGTCAAAGTCGTAAATTCCTTAACAAACGCGACTGGCTTAGTGCATGGCTACCGAAAGGGGTTCTTTTTGGCGGGTTGTTTTAATATTTTTGCAGCCTTAGTAGCTTTCACAATAATTAAACAAAAAAATAATGACGTATCAGCTAACTCTGTAGTCGTTGATGGTCAGCCAGAATAATACATCTATACAATTGGCAACGTAGACGGGACTTCCGATTTGGCGAAACTGCCAGCAGAATGAGAGCTACTGGCTTTTACAAATTTGCGGGAATCCGGGATCCATATACCGGCTGTAGCATATAGGTCGTAATGACTAATTCGTGCTCCAATTATCAGCCGATCTTGTTCAGCACAATCTAGCGCTAAATTAACATTTTCTCCTAGCGCACCAACAACGACTGCATGCCCTAGCTGGACTGCTACAGCGTAGCGTGACCCCTCTTCTTTTAGCTGCAGTGCAGCTAACTCACCGCTGGCTACTGATATGATACCCACCATACGATATAAACGGGGAATAGGAAGACTTGTGCCTTCTGGATCGCCTGGAAATCGTATCCAAGGCTCAAAAGAATACGCAGATTCGTTTATGTGTTGCCAGCCCTCCGGGACATTATTTTTTCCGACAATTAATTTATCAAGAATTGGCGCAAATTTGAGACCGCGTGAAGTTACACTGAAGAATTCTGCGAAAGCTGCCTCACCCCTGGGAATATTTTCTTTGCTCATATAGCTATACTTATAGCACATATTAGTTTTTTAGTCTAACTTTAGTTAGTTATAAATAAACTACCTCGTTAGTTGATGAACTTAAAGTAAGCCCAGGGGTGGAAGGCATGGCCTTGCGAAAAAGTTCAAAGTGCTTGTATGCCAAGAAAACGGCAATGAAACGGTCCATAAAAAATTCAGATATGTTGACCCCTTATTCCGCTCCGGTGGTAAATTGCATCGTTTAAGCAATGTAGATAAGAAGTTCGCTTTTAAACTGGCAGCTGACAAGAAAATTAATCAACAAGGTTTTGTGGTACCAAAATTTGATTTATATTAATAATTAATATTAAACCCGTATATCGTCAGGTAAGTGCACCTAACGATGTGCCCGACAATCAGGAAAATCGCCTCGGCGTATACCTGAGAACCATTGAAGATTCACTCGGTCTTCAAATCAACGTTACTTCATTCGGCCCAACTGCGGCTGACAAACGAGCACTCGTCGTTTGCTGAAGCGACAAGCCCCTATCTTTAGACTGATACCAGCAATGGTACACAAAAAGAAGATAGGGGCGTTTTACATTTAGGCCTATATTTTCTTACACAAATAACATTTAATTAATCATTTAAAAATTTATCATTTCAGATGTTACACTTAAATATAATGACTCCTGTCGCAAAGGCACTTATTTATAACGTTAACGGCGAAATTTTATTACTCCGACGGAGCAATTCGCATCCGCGCTTCGCTTCTCATCTGGATTTTCCGGGCGGAGAGATTGAACTTGGTGAATCGGAATTCCTGGGCGTATCCCGAGAAATCACAGAGGAGACCGGTATAGTTGTAGCCTATAACTCACTCCGTTATGTTTACCAAAGACTGATGCCTAGTGGCAGGACATATATGATTTTTTCGGTTAAGCTATCAGACATCAGACCAAAAATTAGTCTCAGCTGGGAACATGATCAATATGAGTGGCTGACTACCGAGGAGATTATCAATAGATCCTTACCGCCAGGTGTCGATGATTATTATGAGTTCATTTTCCAATACCTGATTAACATGAATAACACACTAACTATCAAGCCGATTATTGGTATTCCGTTTATCAAACCTGGTGACGATTTAGCCGATATTGTTTTAGATAAAATTGCGGCCGATAACCAGCAACTTGATAATGGTGATATTATCTGTATTGCTTCAAAGATTTTGTCAATATCTGAAAATTGCTACCAGAAACTTGATTCCGTTAAAATATCTGCTAAGGCCCTGGAGCTACATAATAAAATTCCACGTAAAGATGTCAGAATAATACAATTAATTTTAGATGAGGTCGCGGGTGACAATAAAAAGCTGCAAATTACAAATGGTTGGATCGGTGCCAAAGGTCATGTCGGCAGGATGCTGACTAGCGCCGGCATCGATAAGGTTGACGAGGACACAGTCTTATTGCTGCCCGGTGATCCGGATGCCAGTGCCGCAAAAATCGCTAATAAAATTATAACAAAACTAAAAAGGAACATTGCTGTCCTAATAACCGATAGCGATGGGCGAGAAGGCATAGCCGGAGCAACACAATTGTGTGTCGGTCTTTACGGTATACCGCCGCTGCGTGAGCGTAACGACGCCCAGGAAACGATTTGCGATATGCTAGCTGCCTCGGCCGGCCTAGTTATGGGCCAACGGGGTAATAATATCCCGGCAGTTATAATTAAGGGTTACAGCTATAAATTTGATGCCAAAGCTAAACTTAGCGATGCCTTTTAGACTTCTTTTTTTAATATAAGTCTTTAATAAAATTGCTATAATATTTTTTATGGATAGATTAAAACCACACCCCAGAGTTATAAACCCAAAAGATCTAATAAAAAAAGAAGAAGGTCGTTTTAACTTATTTAATAAAAAATTTGCCGTCTGGATCGGTACTCATGTCGGCTCAATGTACTGTTTTTACTTGTTTAATGTCATTGCCTTATTGTCAGCTAAGGCGGCCTTTGAGACACATAATCTTGTCCCGATTGTAAACTGGGTTAGTTCCAACTGGATACAGCTAATTCTGCTACCGGCTATTATGGTTGCCCAGAATGTTGCCCAGCAAGCCACTGATGCCAAAACTGAGTCTGACCATATGACACTAACTTACCTTGCCAATTTACAAGATGAGCAGATGACAGAATTAAAAAATCAAACCGATATTTTAAACTATTTGAAGAAAGCTCAAAAATCATAATTTAACTAGTTGTTTTTTTAGATTCTTTTATACTAGTGCTTGCATGTCAAATAAAGATTGGATAAGGTTAATACTAAGATGCCAGTAGATGTTGTAGTTGGGAATCAGCGCGGCGATGAAGGCAAGGGCAGCATTGTTGATTATATGATGTCCGAATATCAAATCGGCGCCCGTTATGGCGGCGGTAATAATGCCGGGCATACTTCAGTAACTGAGAATGGGCAGATACAACGGCTTCACGGATTACCGACTTCAATTCTTCGCGAAGGTACCATCAGCATCATTGGCAACGGATGCGTAATTTATCCGCCGCAGTTATTTGGCGAGATAGGTGCGTTAACCAGTCAGGGCATAGACGTCAATCCGGGAAATCTATATATTAGCCCTGCTGCTCATTTGACACTGCCCAGTTATATCAATGAAGAAATAATTCTAGAAAGCGGGAGCGGAGCACAAGGCTCAACTAAATGCGGCATACAGGGAGCTTATGCTGCTAAAACCCTCCGTAAAGGTGTCCGGGCAGAGATGATCAATAATGATCCTGATCAACTTTTGTGGATCACTTTCAACCGATTACGCGAGCAACGACGCTGGCTGGGTAGAATGGCTGGATTTAGCGTTAAGGAAGACAAAGAAACTGCCAGATCATATGTTGAAGCAGCTAAGGCTATAGGGGCTTTTGTAACCGAAGACACCGTTGAGCTACTCAATAATAAATTGCGTGATGATGTACCAGCCAGAGTCCTGGCTGAAGGCGCCCAGGGCTTTTTGCTAGATCTTGATCACGGTATGTATCCATACACAACATCTTCATCAACAACCGTCGGAGGAGTTTGTTCGGGCCTTGGCATTGCGCCGGAGTTTATTAGGAAAGTAACAGGGATCTCCAAGGCAGTCCAGTCTCATGTCGGCGGCGGTCCGTTCGTAACAGAGATTCACAATGAAAAAAAACTAGCTGCGCTCTACGGCGATATGACTTCAGTGGATGCTGAAAGAGGCGTTACTACTGGAAGGACCCGCCGTCTCGGTTTCCTTGATTTACCGCAAATCCGACGCGCCCAACTGGTTAACGGCACGAAGGACCATCAGGATATGGCTCTAACAAAACTCGATTGGGTACCTCGTTTTGGAAAATATGTTAATATCTGCTTCGCATATGTGCTTAAAGGTCAGGTCATGTCTAACGCGCCTGATTCAGCTGCTGACTTAGAGAATGCTGTACCGCTTTATGATATTTTGCCAACTTGGCAAGAAGACATCACCGGAATCAGGCATTTTGAAGATTTACCGGTAAATGCCCAGCACTATGTCGAGTACATTGAGGACAAGACGGGTATTCATATTTCAATGATTGGCGTTGGTCCAAGGCGTGACCAGATAATTTTACGCTAATATAATTTATATTTGACCGATTAAACATAATTTGGGGTAGGTTAGTTTCAGCTAATATTCTATACTCGCGCAGTAAGGTTTCTGCGCAACATAATCCTAAATCAGTCAGAGAGCAAATAAATTTATAGCAAATTGCTATCTGCTAATCCGATGGCTTATTTCATATATTTCCTCTACGGTTAGACGGCGGTTAAATTTTACTAGTTTACTGGAATATAATCGCTACCATTTACTGATTTTATCGTCACTTTGTAATCTTACATCATATTTCCGGTAATATTCTTATATATTTTATAATCGGTAATAATTATTCATCTGTAAGCACTTTACTATATAGCCATTTTATGCTAATATATTTATCAATCTCATCTGTTTTGGGATATTCCTAGTTTACTAGGTGGCTCGACGGCTTAGCGCCAAACGAGCAACGGGTTACCATCCCTAAAATGGTGGCACATTGACAATGGGTTGCTATTCCATCATGGAAGCTTAACCCGAGTCTGAGAGGATAACACCGACATGGCTACAAGCAACAGCGTCAAGGTCATCAACGGTGCGTTGGATGAGACTCCCAAGGGAGAAGTCATTCTGCGCGGCGTTTTAACGACCGACAGCCTCTGGATACCGGAGGTCGACGATTACCAGCGCGAGGTCCTCGCGCAGAGGAAGGTCGACTCACTCAAGGAAGCAATCATGGGTGCAGGTGTTCCGGACATCGAACTCGGTATGCGCGGCCAACACTGTATAGATCGAGACGGGGTATATTTCTTGTCCGACCCGATATTCATCATCGACGGCTACCAACGGGTAACCGCTGCTCGGCAGTTGCTGGAGAAAAATCCGGAGATATTGTTGCACCTCGGTGCGACAATCCACTTCGGTACGACCGAGGAAATGGAGCGCGATCTGTTTGAGGCTTTGAACCTCGGCCAAACCAGACTCAGCCCGAACGTCACCTTACGCAACCAGCGCAAGAAGATTCAGGCTGCCGATGCTCTGTACAGGTTGTCCAATGTAAGGGGCTTCCCCCTTTACAACAAGATCTCCTGGAACCAGAGCATGAAGCGCGGCGAACTCGTCACTGCCACTACCTTTGTCAAGGTGACAGGGATGCTTCACAGCCACGCCGGGCCGGGTCGTAGCAGCGTCGTCCTCGATCTTATCTGGGGCGTCCAGACGATCATGGACAACGTCGGCAGGGCAGTAATGATCCAGAACGTTAAAACGTTCTTCGAGCTGATTGACGGCTGTTGGGGGATCCAGCGCGTGGCCTACCGCCAAAGTGCTCCCTACATCCGTTCAACCTTCATGCTGACCCTGGCTCGAGTCCTTTCGGATCACGAAACGTTCTGGAAAGGCGACAAGCTGGTAGTCGAACCATCGCTGGGCAGGAAGCTTGCTTCATTCCCGATCAACGACCCGGAAGTCATCCGTTTGGCATCGGCCAGCGGAATGGCGGCTGAGTTGCTCTACAGCATAATGGTCAACCACATCAACTCCGGCAAGCGGACCAAGCGGCTTGTTCAAAGGCGTAGCCTGCGTGACAAGTTTGCTGACAACCACATCGGGGTCAATGGCGGAAACCACGGCGACGATGCCGGCGAGCTAAGCGATGGATCATGACAAAGACCTTCAAAGGTTCTACCTCTGAATGCCTTTCGGATCTGTTCCGAAGCTATCAGCCAGATTCCCTCAATCAGTTTTTGTCGGAGTCAATCGGTGTGGCGAAAGATACAACCCGGGGATGGCGTAAAGGCACTCTTCCGGTCGGGAAAACCCTGCTATTTCTTAGGGTCTACCTGGACTTGTTTGGCTATCGGGTGGACGAGTTTTCTTCGTTCGATGACGAGCTCAAACAATTCGCTCAGCTGTTAGCGCTCCGCCTGATCTCCTTAGAGGAGGCTGCGGAAACGCTGGAATACCGTACCGGCGACGGCATCTACCACTTTCTACTTCATGGAGGATTTCCATCTAAGACGAAAGAATATCGCCTGCGAAGGATTGTCCATGATTTTGGAGAAGCGCTCTGCCGAGAGCTGCTTGCTAAGCAAGCACAGATTAATAGGATCCAACCGGACCCCAACAATCTGCCAGCTACGGTTGGTACCACTCCGGAAAATCAGCCCTGCAATGATGATTCCGTCCAGTCGGCAACGACTATGGATACAGATCGTCAAGCAGCTGCTGACACTCCTCCAGACCCGGAACCCGCTACGCCTGCCTATGACGAAGTTCTGGCCCGAGGCCTGGCTTGTCAATTGACTTCAGCTTGCAACCTGCTTGCTGTTATCAGCTTGGCACCAGACCCCAAGCGGCTTAAGGACATCTCCAAAAACATAGTCGGTGTAGATCAACTCAGATCCTTGCAAAAGAATCTTGATGATCTCCTCGGCTAAGCTCGGCAAGTGTTAGTCGCAACCCTAAACTCCTTTTCTTAAAGGAGAATGTCATGGCAATCTGATGCCTTAAATCAGATAAATCCGGAAAACATCCGGGCATGGTGCGGAAATCGTTCTGCGAAAAGGATCGTAGCTACGCTCCCAGCGTAACTCTCCTTTTCTAAAACCCTTTCCCCCATGTTGTAAACATGAGTGCGTACTCATGCTGATGAGTCCAAAAGGACGAATTACTATGGAAAGAAAAGATCAACAATTTGACAAATTAAATCAGCTGACATGTTTAATGCTCGGTAAAATTGCTCATATTGAGGATGTAATTGATGTTGCCACTATCCAGGCCACTGCTTTATTAGCTGATATAGGCAAGTTTCAAGAATAATTTCCAAACCAATTAATTAATAAGTATGAGTGTTATTTGATTACACTTATGCTATATAATCTAATCACCATGAATCGGCGTCGTGAGGGCTTTACTATCATAGAAATTATGATAGTCCTGGCTATTGCCGGTTTAATTTTGATGGTTGTATTCTTAGCCATACCGTCAATGGAAAGAGACGCCCGCAATACTGCCCGCAAACATGATGCTTCATTAATTTCCACAAACCGTGAACTATATGATGAAGATAATGGTACGTCACTAGTGTACGGAGTAGGCACCTGTGATGGGACACATGATGGTCCTTTCACAACTTTTTGCAAATATATTACCCAAGGTCTTAGCTATTACGTACCGGCCGATGTTACTATCATCGATAACGGCTACACTATGCCGACAGCCATACCGACAGTCACTCCGGATACAATTGTGTCTTCGACATATCTACTATGCGATTCCTCTTTATATAATGCTACAACTGCCGGTGCCGATTGGACATGGTTGTGATATATGCCATAGAGACCGGTGGCGGTCAAACAACCCTGTGCCTTCCAAGTAGTGTATTTTCTTCTGCGCAAAGACAATCATCACCACTGTGTAAAATTACTGCCAAGCAGCCCTGTAAGTTATTCAGTTATATATCCAAAAGTTAAATATTACGCTTAACAATTACTTGATAGATATTTTTTATAGCCAACTAGAGTACAACGGTTTACCTTCTTGATAACCAGCTGCTGACTGGATTCCAACGATTGCTTTTTGATAAAACTCAGTTAAATTTTTAGCACCAACGTAAGACATTGAACTGCGTACACCTGATATCATATGGTCGATTATGTCTTCGGCGCCAGGTCTTTCCGAATCAATATATTGTTTACTGGTGCTGATACCTTCTTCGAAGAACTCTTTCATTCTTTGATCATAAACAGAAACATTGGCAGATCTGTCTTTTACGGCACGCTTACTGGCCATGCCATAACTTTCTTTATACAATCGGCCATCTTTATCAATAAATGTATCACTGACGCTCTCATACGTTCCAGCCCACATCGATCCGAAGAAAACATTACTGGCTCCAGCCGCTAATGCTAGGGCCACGTCTCGCGGGTATCTTATGCCTCCGTCAGCCCAGACGTGTTTACCAAGTTTTCTGGCAACGTTTGAGCACTCTAAAACTGCACTGAATTGCGGCCTTCCGACTCCGGTCATCATCCGGGTAGTACACATCGCTCCTGGACCGACGCCGACTTTTATGATATCGGCACCGGCGTTTAATAAAGCCTCGGTACCCTCAGCAGTGACTATATTCCCAGCTGCTATAACCGGTTTTGTATATTGGCGCCGGACTAGTTTAATAGCTTCAATCATTTTTTTCTGATAGCCGTCGGCTGTATCAAGCACAATGATGTCAGTGCCTAGGTCCAATATAGCACCTACCTTAGCCACCACATCTCCGTTTACGCCAACCGCAACAGCCACCAGCAATTGATTATTCTTGTCAACAGCCGGGGTATACAATTTAGATCTTATAGCCCCCATTTGCGAAATCATGCCGACAAGCTTCTTATTTTTGACTACTGGAGCAACGTTAACATGGTGAGCCAATAAGATATCAAACATTTTTTCTGGCGGTAAATCGCTGGGTACTGCTATTACTTCCTTGTTTGAAACCGCCCCTAACGGCGTAAATTTATCATGATTGACGGCATCGGTCTCTTTAAAAATACCCACCGGGTGATTTTGCTCATCTACTATAACTATCAAACCGTGAGACCTTTTATTTATAATATTTTGAGCCTCAGCTATAGTATTGTCCGGAGACAAAGTTAGGGGAGTTTCATAGGTTAAATGCCGGGATTTTATATAATCGATGGTGGATTTTAATATCGGCATTGGTATGTCTTGTGGCAGTACAACCAGTCCTCCGCGCCTAGTTACCACCTCAGCCATCCTTTTCCCGGCAACGGCGTTCATATTGGCAACTATTAATGGGATAGTGGTTCCGATATTGTCCGGAGTAGTTAGGTCAACGTCAAAACGGGAATTAATAGTGTTATATCCTGGTACCAGGAATACGTCATTATAGGTCAATTCATATTGTGGTTTTACGCCATTTAAAAATTGCAAATTATGTTACCCCCATTTATGAAACATATTTTAAACGATTGGGCGTGCTTCGTCCATTTGATATAAAAATAACTTCTCCGATCAGCTAAGTTTAAATATATATTTTAGCTCTGTAAAAAATCCAAAAATTTAATGCCGTACATCTGGTTTTATAAAAAATATTATCTTCAAGTATATATCTATAAGATTTATTTTTGAGTACCCGCATTATGTCTGGATAACCATTATTAATATGAGAACAGCTAATTGTATTTATTCCAAAACATCACGTATTATAAACAATAGATGGTGTACAAATATGATCGGCGTGTCCGACTTAAAACCAGGAGGATAAGAATAATCAGCCTTGGACTACTGGGTTGTCTGATTATTTTCAGCATACTCACTACTTACACTAATACCCGGGGTATAAGCTTATTAAAACCTGGGCAATCCGGTATATTTTACCCGGCGAAGTCTGGCGGTAACTTATCACTTGGGCCGGCTAAAACATCCCATCCAGTAGGTAGTGCTCACCAAGCGGCTACCGGACAAGCCACACCAAGTGTTAGCCCAATTTCACCATCTAGTTTACAGGCAACTGATTGTTCATTATTTCCTCCTCAAACTCCGGGATTAGCGAATGCCATCAGTCCGGAACTTCAAAAGCTTGCTCAATACGAGAGTGTTTGTAATGGTACCCTGGCTGCTCGCGTATCATTTTTTGTGTCCACTCCGACGACTACTTCTGAAGCTCTATCTGAAGCCGACAATGTTGCAACTACGCTAAAAGAATTTGCTAGTTTTAATGTCACACCTCTTGTTTTTATTGAACCGGTCGATAATAATGGCAACAATCTTGATTTAAATGCTTATAGTAATGGGACATATGACAGCGCCCTTGACGCCTATTTTGCTGCTTTAAAAAATAATGGCGTTACAGATGCCATGATGGGTATGTGGGTAGTATTGCCAGAGGGTAATTTACCTGTTTGGAGCACCACTAATCCCGTTATCTATGCCACCGATGTAACTAAAACTATCCAATTCCAAAAAAAATATTTTCCGGAGAGCCAATCAGCAATTCTGCTTGATAGTGAAAGTTATGCCCCGGATGCTTCCTGGGGCGATGGTAGCTATGTTAGTTTTTTGCCATATATCCAAAACATCCCCAAGGGATTAATCGATAGCTTCGGATTACAAGGGTTCCCTTGGGTGGCCCCAGCCAACCAAACTTCCAACGCAGTATATGATCCCAAAATATACTTGAGGGTAGATTTTGCAGCTGAAGCTGCTCGTGCCCTGGGTATTACTAATATATGGTTCAATACTGGCACCTTTAATCAGATGTATACTCAAAGTGCCGATGAAACCGTAACTTTAACACCTACACTACGCCAGACTATGTTAAATGGCGTGATAGCCCAGGCCAATATTTTACAATCTCAAGGCTTCAGTGTTGCAATCCATCTGTTCGCGCAGGATAAATCCAATACTTCCGAGGCAACCGATTGGTCGTACTGGAAAGTTCAACCTGCTAATGACGCTAATACCGACGTCTTTAAGGCTTTTGTATATGATGCCACAAAGGCCGGGATACCGCTTTGGCTGTTTGATTCCGAGTAATTCTCTTATTCAAACGCTTAGAGCTGCGCTTTAACTTCATTGAGCGCTTGGGAAACAGTCTCGACTGTAATGCCACTGGATTTAACAGCTGACATTTGGGCATCAAAGTCACTCGGGTAGGTGTTGTATTCACCGGCGGCTGAATCAGGATCAACCTGATGATAGACCAGAATCAGCCATGTATTAGTAGTTTTAGCTTCGGCAATCCAAGATTGGATTTGTGCTAAGGTAGTTGTGTCGACGATATTTTGGACCAACAGATTATTCGCGTCAAAGTTATTCTTGGCATTATAGCCCGCTTCTACACCTCGGTATGACTTATAGTATTTATCAGCATTAGTTACAACCTGAGTATTAGTAGAGCCATATGGCGCAGCGTAGTCGGTAACCGGTACACCAATCAAATTTTGCAGGAAGGTTTGAGAATTCTGAAGCTCGGTATTCTGTTGCGTGGCAGTCAAAGTTGTAAGGTCGGGATGGTCAACGCTGTGCGATCCGATTTCTTCGCCAGCAGCATATAAGCCTTTAACCTGGGCGCTGCTCATGTAACCACTTACGTTATCTATATAGCTAGTAATGATATAGTCTGTTGAAGTTAAGCCATACTTTTGTAAAATTGGCAGTCCATTGGTATAAAAGCTAGCGTAACTGTCATCATCAGTGATACTGATAAGGGGCCGGTTAAGACCTTGGTAGCTAAAAGGAGTTAAACTGTAATCATCAGTCGTCAACCAGCCAACCGCAAAAATGTCATGTTCGATGTTAATGGCTACGGCTCCAGCTGGTGCCATAAACTGTGTATCAAACTTTGACCAACTATTAGGGCTGGGGTATAGGGAGCCAAGGTATAAGTATTGTACACTTCCATCGCTCATCACTATAGTTGCGTCGACTTCGTTGTTAATGTTGGACTCATAGTAGTCACTAAAATCATACATTTGTCCACCAGTTATCGGCTGGTTTGCAAAATCCCAGTAGGCTGCGCCGTTCGTGTATTTTGTAGTTTGTACCTTAACGCTATGATTACCAGTATGGCCGGTAGACAAATAAGTAAACGTTGAGGTATTGGCTCCCCATGAGCTACTAAACCAATCAAGCGGTTGTTTGCTATTTGTTGGATCGACGGTTTCCAGTGAAGGGTTGGGGATAACATTGTTACTAATTGTTCCTGAATTGCTGACTGTTACAGGTGTTGCCACCGAAGTGGTAGTTTTATTATCCGTGGTAGTGACTACAGCTGTTAGGCTATGAGCTCCGTTGGAAGCAGTTGCCGTGTTCCAGCTTTGCTGATAAGGCGCATATGTCAAGGCACTTCCGAGATTATTGCCGTCTAATTTAAATTGTACGCTGGATATCGCAGTAGTTGAGTTAATCGAAGCAGTAACCACGACGTTGCCGCTTAGCTTGGCATTGGCGGCAGGTGATGTGATAGATACGGTCGTCGGGACAACAGGTGCCGGCAATAGTGAGGCATCATCAATCTGAAGAGTACCTACGCCGGCTATTAAATGGAAGATTGTCACATATTTAGCTGTTGCGGGAGTTGTAAAGGTTACGCTGGCTTGTTGCCAATTAGTGGCACTGGCGGCAACAGAGGCCGTCAATGTGCTGTAAGTCAGAGCACCACTGCCATTGTCGAATTGAGCAACGAGACTAGTGGCAATATTTGATTTGTAATAATCGCTGTAAATGTATTGAGTGCTTGGCGAGACTGCTACTTCGTTGAAATACCATTTAGCATCACCGCTAGTATAGCTAGTGGTTTGGATTTTAGCGCTGTGGGTACCGGTGTGTCCGTCAGTTGTGTCATATGTGAAAGCCGTGGCGTTGGTTCCCCAGCCGCCAGTCTGCCAATCCACTGGGTTGTTCCCGTTAGCTGTTTCGAAGGAAGGATTCAATATCAGGTTGCCGTTAGTATTAGCAGGCGGTGTTACAACTTGAGCGGTGTTTAGGCTAAAGTCGTCAGTCTGTAAACTTCCCGCGGTCGCTAAAATATGCAGGATGGAGACTTTAACCGCGGTTGCCGGTACAGTAAAGTTAATGCTTGATTGAGCCCAAACTGAGCTAGTAGGAACATTCTCTAAATATATATAGCTAGCGGTACCGCTGGCATTAAAATATTCTGCATCTAATTCGGTAGCAACATTTGAAATGTAGTAGTCGCTGTATGTATATTGCTGGCCAGCGGTAACTGCTGCGGCATCAGGGACCCATTTGGCATCACCGCTAGTACGGGCAGTGGAATTAATTAACAGACTTTTACTGCCTGTATGACCGCTATTCTGATAAGTCATGGTAGTTGTGCTTGTTCCCCAGTTATCGGCTGTCCAATTGGCTGGACCGCTACCACTGGCTGTCTCGACGGAAGGGTTAGTAATTAAGTTAGGTGTATTGGCCGCATGCACTACAATTGCCGGCATAATTATCCAACTAAATAAAACTATCGCTAAAAAACAATTCAAAAACTTTTTCATTAGAATGGTGACTCCTTATTTGCGCAATATTATAGTACTTCTTTTACTATATTGCAACTATGATGTTTGTTAAGCATAAGCACTAATTCTATATAATACTATTTACATTGTGTCATTATTCATTTATAATCTTGCGCAAGAGATTTGGACTGAGGTGATGGCTGCCTTTCTCGGAAATATTAAATAAGGAGAAATGTATGTACGGAAAAGGTGCAGGTACGTTAAGTGCCGCTACTGGCATTTCATTACTACCTAATACTGGCAATAATCGGCCGCTATTTATGATAGCTGCGGGCTTGTTAGTAAGTGGTATGGTTGTTTTCGTGATTTCATTTGTCTTGTCTCGCAAGCATCGTCACACTGAAGCAAACTAATTACTACTTGGTAACGTTTTTATAGAAAAGCGGTAGCTTAGGTTACCGTTATTCTATAAATTTAAAAATATCATTATGAAATTTATCGTATTTCTACGAATCATAGCCATCACATTAATAATGGGCGGTTTATTTATCATCGTGCCGCTAAATTATTTCTGGCTTCAGAGTAAAGTTGCTGTAGCCGAGCAGGCTGGTACCGTTCCAACCAGTAATTATCGTCCCGAACCATCGCCGACACTTGTTACCGGACAGCCAATCGGGATTTCGATACCGAGCTTGAATATTAATTTACAGGTAATACCAGGCTTCTATAATTCAAATACCGGGGCTTGGACGCTAAGTCTTGATAAGGCCCAGTTTGCCGAAATTAGTGCTCCGCCGAATAATAAATCTGGAAATACCTTTATTTATGGCCATTACCGGCGGGAAGTTTTTGCCTACCTTCATTTAATTCAGCCAGGCGCTAAGGCTATTATCTCAACAAGTAATGGTTACAATTTTAGTTATACCTTCTTAAATACCGCAGCAGTGGACCCAACCGATACTTCGATCTTTACATATAGCGGTCTACCTCGTTTAACAGTCCAGACTTGTTCCGGCAGTTTATTCCAACACCGCCAGATGTACTACTTCCAGTATGACGGCTTTGTTAAGACAAGCGTCAGTTAAGTAACATCTTGCATCGCGGTTGCGTCAATCTTATAACGCCTACCTTCAGTTGCCCAACCCTTGGCAGCTGATGTCGATTTTCTTAAGATAATTATTTCGGTGAAAGCAGTAAAATAAAGAAAAACCTCTGTAAATCGTAAAAAGTAATAATACGGTAAAACTCCTATCAATGCCCAGCGCTTAATAACTACTGACGAGGCTAAAGTTATTGCGCTAGTCATGACAAAATCTATGGCAATAGCTAGCGGTATTGCCCAAAAATAGTGTGTCTCGATAATAACAATTGGGAAGAGTACTAATATTTGGAATACAAATAAAGCTGTTTGAAATAGTTGGAAGCCAATGCTCACATCAATCCGCTGGGCGTGTAGCCCAATACGATACTCTTTTATGCCTTGGAAGAAACCGCGGTACCAACGCATGCTCTGCTTGCAAAAATCATGATAAGATTGCGGATCCTGAGTATAGTTTATGGCTTTTGGTATATATAGAATTTTTCCAAGTTTTTTACGGTGTACTTGAAGAGTTATATCAAAATCCTCGGTAACATTATTACCATTAATATCAAGCTTAGATAATATATCAGTGCGAAAACTGGTAACCGGTCCGGGGAATACCGAAACCATACCAAGCGCTGATTGGATGCGTCGATAAAAATGCTGTCCGTAGGTATAGCTAAATGCCCGGTAGGTACTAATCCAGTTACCGCGCAAACTCTGAACAAAACCAATTGCCACGACGTATTTATTAGAAATTTTTTTACGATAGATTCTAAAATAGTCTGGCGAAAATACACTGTCAGCATCGGCCACATGTAACCATTGGTAATCACGCTCGATATTAAATTTCTTAATTGCTTTCTTGACGGCCAAGGCTTTACCGCTACGACGCACGGTCAGCACATTTTTCTTTCCTAGTAAGCCAATGGCAATTTTACGAGTACTATCAGACGAGGCATCATCAACTAAGAAGATATCTCGCTTTAGTTGGCCGGCCGATATAGCCGATTTAATAGTTGTTGCAACTATTAGCTCTTCGTTGTGGCCCGGCAGTAACAAAGCAAGTTTTTTACGATGTTTATTGATCGACTTATTGCTATTTCTCTTAGTCCCTGACTTATCGTTATGAGATGCTGATTCTTCCGGGTTGCGATCAATATAAATAATCGGACGTTTTATATACTGCGCTTGGGTTACAATAGGCATTGCTGCTAGGCTATGATTACTATTATAAGCACGGGCTATATAGCTCGTCACACCGCGAGACATTGTAATGGTTGAAGCTGTTGCAATCTCAGACATATGAAACCAAAATAATTTATTAATATATTATCGCATATTTTTTCTATTATTGCTACATTATTATGTCAAAATTTAATACATCCTTCATGTTGCACAAAATAGCCATTCGGATATTTCTCAGACTTAATCATTTCTTAGGCACGTAGACCTGTAATAATGCTATGATAAACACATGAATGATAAGGGTGTAGTGGTTAATAATCCAGACTCTGGCAAAATGTTGCGACATTTCAAAGACGGCAGCACCAGGAATGTGGCTGATTTGCCATCGGTCTATATCGGCAAGGGGATATATAAGCCGGGATGGCGTTGGTCGCTACACGCCGGTCCGCAAACCAATAAAGTATCCCAAAAGCATATTGGCTATGTATTGACCGGCAAGATGCACATCCAAGACAATAATGGCAAGAAACTAACGGCCGGGGCAGGCGACAGCTTTGAGGTTGGCACCAACCATGATGCTTGGGTAATCGGTAACGAACCGTGCGTTGCTTTAGATTTTGAATTTAGAACAGAGTAAATATTTACTTAAATTTTGAATTTTTTGATGCAACATACTGCGTCAGCAATACCCCGGCTATGATCAGGGGGACGACTGTTGTTAATAACTGCCACAGATAGTGCCCGTTCTGATACCAGACAACTGGAACAGAAATAATATAGCCGACATATATAAGATATATAAGTAGCCCTTGCCAACTTGACGGTAGGTAACTGCTGCGAACGTGAACGAACCAGGCTTGATGCTTTGTTTTTCTATGATTTTTCATTTTATTCCGATTATCTTATCAACAATATATATTATAACACTCTGACCCCCTAAGTCTGAGTTCAATTAGGGCTAACAATTTTTATTGTGCATTTTCATAAACTAATTGATAATGTAATCGAATTGAACAACTTGAAAGTGAACCCTGGCGGAATAGGGCGGTATGCAAGGGAACCGATCCGGATATTTTTCCCCATTAATGAAGAAGCCAGGAAAATTTGCGCTGATTGTCCAGTTAAAGAAGCCTGACTGGATTTTGCTTTTACTATTCATGAATAAACGGAGTTGGGGCGGAGTATCTTAGAGAGATCGCCGAACTTTAGCGAGAAATCAAAGACACATTGGCGGGTTAGTAACAAATAGCCAATTTCAAGACCTATCTGCTTAAGTAAGTCATTGCAAACCGTTTTTCTACTTTAGCACTAAGGCCCCCAGGCCAACTACGCCTGGACCGGAATGTACACTGATTGCCATACTCTGCTCACAGATCAAATCTTCATATTCTATTCCGGAACCATCTTTGGCTTTTACAAAACAATCATCGGCAATCTTTTGCAGATAATCCAGCTGATCAGATTCAAAATAGACAAACGCCAATCGGACTGCGTTCTGCCCGACTTCTTTAGCAACATATTCTACCATAAATTCCAAGGAACGCGGCCAACCGGTTTGATTATCGCTAATCGGTTCAATCTGACCCTTGGCATTTACACCGACAATCGGTTTAATACCCATTAAGCCGCCAAGCATCTTACTGCAGCGGCCTATTTTACCGCCCTTTCTTAAATGTTCCAGGTTACTGAATGCTTGCACCAGATGTAATTGCTTAGATAATCGCTCGACCCGGCCGGCTAAGTCGGCGGCTTTACTGAATTCGCCTTCGCTAACTTCTTTCTCAGCCTGCATAACCAACAATCCCTGTCCGACAGATACTGTTCTACTATCAACTATGGCAATATCAGCCTGTTTTTTAAACATACTAGCAGCTGTATCCGCAGAGATAATTGACTTACTCAACAATCCACTCACCGGCACCACAACAATTTCCGTTACACCGCTCTCAACTAGCTTAGAAAAAACACTTCTGTATGCCTCGATATTGGGTTGTGAAGTAGCAATTCTAGTCGTTTCTAGATCTTTTAAAAATTCAGCTCTTTCAGTACTGGAGTCAAATGGTTTATCGACCCACTTATCTCGATCATTAACGCATATCGTAAAATGCACTTCTTCTAGACCGGGGTTATCAGCTCTTCTGATACTTTCGGGTAAAGATGACGCACTATCGTGCACGATAACTATTTCTGGACTTGCCATTTATTACTCCTAAAATCTAGATATCAAATGCAATATTAACACATAGCCTTATATAAGCTAATTTTATCTAGCCTTAAAGACACCTATTTCTTAGATGTTAATAAATTAATCTCTCTTACTTATGAAATTATCGGCGTTTTACTTATCGCCGTTGGATAATTCAGTGATGTGTAGAGCACCAACTAAGATCGCATAAAGACCTAGAATCCAGACGAATGAGACGCCCTGGGACTGCTTGGCAAAAAGTATTACAATACCGGCTACCACGCCGCCTAATCCACAGATGTAGCTGATGGCTTGTGTTTTTATGGTTGCTTTGTTATTGAAGAAAGCAACTACCGCCTCAATCACACCATAAGCGATCAAGGTGAAGCCAATCAATAGGATGAAGGAGCTAAACTTCACGGCCGTATGACGGAGCAGATAAATACCTACCCCAAGTTCATAGGCACCCAATACGACTGGCAGGAACCATGACTCTACTTTACTAATTGTGTTGAGCCCGGCCATTATATTTACCAGGCCGGTAATTAGTACAAATGCACTAAATAGATAGAGCAGTACTAATAAAGTTAAACTCGGCCAGAAAACAGCTACTAGACCGAATAGTAATGTCGCCACACCCCCTAGAACCAAAGCCCACCAGTTATCTTTGGTAATATTTGCAGTGCTCATTAAAACACCCTCCTTATTTGATAACTTAATCATCTACCTGAGTAGTCAGTATGTCAAATTACTTATGTGGATAACTTCTTTGGCCATATTGTAACAAAAACAGCAATTAAAATTTTTGGTGACTATTCTTTAAGAGTAAGTAATTAGACTTTATTTTTGGGCTATTGATCGATGCATACAACTCAATTATGAATTGCCGCAGGTCTCGATATGAAGATTAATATAAATTTTAACTAATGATTTAGATTAATTTCCGGATATTATAATTCTAGAGAATGATACATTGTGATCTTTAGCTGCAGCGCCGGCAATGGCTAGAGCTTGGCCTTCCATCTCAGCCGTGGCTGTATTAGCCTTAGTCGTGCTGATCATTGTTTTGACAGCTGAGGAACCGATTCTGACACTGATATGATTACCATCAACATCTAATAAATAACTATTCTTAGTATTTGGGCCGCCACCAAGCTGGTAATTCGGGCGGGTTATACCAGATAGGAAAATTTGGTCATCGGTAACGTTTTTCTCAGTATTGCCGTTAGTATCCATATCTTTAGTAATAGAATTGCCATATTCCGTTTCGGCATCAATACCTATAGCGTTAGGATTTGTGCCTGCTGGATAAACTAAAACATCAATATAGTTAACGGCATCCGGTTTAGGCATATATGTTTTAGGCGCGGATATTTTAGCTACATCTTCAACTTCAACTTCAATAATCTGGTGATTTGGTGATTTTTTATAGGCGGCTATCCCGTCAATAGGTTGGTTGGGGCCCTTACCCCACGCTAATTTATCCTGTTCAATTTCTGAGACTAGTTCTGGGAATTTTATAGGATTAGCTTTATTGCTTTTTGTCATAGAGGTTGTTTCGCGTCGGTTATTAGGTATATGCGAATAAAAGCCCGTGGCACTTATACCCAAAAAGGCAGTTAAGCCAGTGGCAATAATCTTAGTAACAATTATTTCCTTTGAATTACCCATAGTCTCCTATAAACAACAATTAATGTCATATACCTTAGCATAAGTACGATATTTAGTCAATTTTATAACCGAGTGAACAGACGCTTTAAGTAAATATATCTCTAGAGATTAAATTTGTTGCCATCATTCTGATCGGTTAGTAACCATTAATTATTTATCGGCTATAAACCAATGTTTTTCTGGTCGATATATTTTAACTATTTAATTACTGACATGGATTTTCCTATCCATATAAATAATTAAATGTTAAACGACATATCAGACTGCTATACCTACCCATAAGGGCTGGTATTATGTCGTTTTAGCTGGCTGCTAGCCAAGAGGAGCGTACGCACGAGTCTTTAAAAGACATATGCATACCTTCAGTTGTCGCGGAGAACCATAACTGGCCCTCGCTTCCTCTTGGCTGATTAGCCACCAACTCCAAAAATGCTAACTGGAGCTGTAAGCGCCGGCGTCACCGAAGTTGTAAGTATTGGCATACGCATCGGTTATCCAGTAACCATTGCCGTCAGGCGTTGCCGCGAGACCGATTACTGGTTGATAGATGGTGCCGCTGAGCAAGCTGTTGGTGCCAATAGAGCTGGCATCACCGAAGTAGTGAATGTTCCCGTTGCTGGAAACCAGCCAGTAGCCCTTGCCGTCAGGTGTGGTAGTAATCCCGACGATGGCACTTTTGGGCGTGAGCTTAAACGAACTACTGATTGAGCCAAAGAACCCGGCGTCACCGAAGTGATAAACAGTGCCAGTGGCCGTCACAAACCAGTAGCCTTTACCGTCAGGTGCGGCAGCTATGCCGACAACCTTAGAGGTTAAGGTCTGGTAGTTCGAGGTGTAGATTTTGGCGTCGCCGAAGCGGTAAACCGCGCCGGTGTAACTGACTAACAGGTATCCCTTGCCGTTAGGTGTCGTGGATATGCCGACGATGGTCTGAATGGCTGGACCGCTGATTGAGCCGAAGAATCCGGCGTCACCGAAGGGGTATACTTTACCCGTATCAGTAACTAGCCAGTAGCCTTTACCGTCAGGTGTGGCAGCTATGCCGACAACTTTAGAAGTAAGGCCCAAATCGGCTGATCCGTAAGCGACCGCATCACCAAAGTGGAAGACCGTGCCATTGGCGTTTGCCAACCAGTATCCCTTACCGTCAGGCATTGCCGCGATAGCGACAATTGGCGGTGGCGGTGGCGGACAAGCCGAGCTGATGATGAAATCGAAGTATGTAGATGGAGCTATCGGCCGGCCATCGGCTGGAGGGATATCAAACCAACCTTCATAATGTCCAGGTTTTAAAGCCAGGAATAGGTTGTACGACGTCGTCCTTCCCCAAACCACTATTTGAGAATCAATCTGCTTGGTCGCCACATTCTGGATGAAGTAGGCGGTTTTGATATTGATGTTGTCGGTGTATTTCCGCCAGATTAATTCCACTCCAGAATTAAGATCCTGGGCACAACCAATTTGTGATAATCTGGTTGAGCAGGTTGGATTAAGCACAAGTTGATCTGCAACCTGGGCAGAGGACGTCGTAGTCGAAGACACTAACGTCAACGCCACGCATGTTGCGACCAACAGCATTAAACAGCTTTTGCTAAAACGCATTTTAAGGCCTCTCTTTCGCTGGGGAGAATAATCATCGCCAGAAACTTTCTGAACGACGTTGCTGTTTCCCTTTGTAGGAGTAGCAATCAAAAATTAATTAAAACTTTAAATTGTTAGTTGCTACCCCTTAAAAGAAAAGCCAAAAAATTACAGTCTGATATGTCAAAGTTCAACTATTTACCTGATGAAAGAAACGAAAACGAAACTGAGAAATTATCTATTACTAAAGAATTTCAAGTTAGGTCTCGAATTTCTATCACCTCAGTGAATAGATACGCATATATTACACTATTATCCTATTATTGTCAATCTTATAATCAAGGAATAATTACCAGGCTTGCCGAGAGGCTTTAGTTATCTAATCTTTAGTGTTATAGAAATTTTATAAATCTTTCCAATTACTGACTACAGCTCTTTGAACAGGAGAGACTGGTCTAATGGGTCTAATATTTAAGGCTAAGCAAAGTTTCCTGACTTGAAGCAGTTCTTCAGCCGTTTTTCTGTCGTTATCAGCTTTAGTTAACCAGTCTGCAATCCCGTCTTTTCCGACAATAACTATCAATGCTCTTATCTTTTCTGAGTGGCTGAACCTATTTGTTTCGTCAACTTTGATTTCTCTATCTAAATCAGTACCTAAGTCAAAATGTGTTGACAACCACCCCCGTAATCCCGTAGATACCATTAATTTACCTTTGACTATGCTGGGTTCACTTCGGAAATTTTTATCGTCAATATGCGCATGTCTGGCAGTCGGTATTGCACATGTTTGATTGTTGTAATCAAAATCCAGTTGAGTGCCTCTTAAAATACCCATATCGATAGAAGTTACGGTAACTTCTTGTTGTTTACCGCCAAAGCCCGTGCAGCCGTGATATTCAAAATAGTGATGAATCGTTATAAAAGGTTGTCCTTTTTGACTTTCAATCTCCTCTGCGACACGTTCGTAATTGCCAACGATCTGTGGCAGACTAACAAGATTATTTCCATATAAAACTATCAGACCATCATGCAAAGGACTCCCGGTTGTTTCATTGCTATCAACGATGCTACTTTGCGCCTGTTCGAGCTGTTCAGCGAGTCGTTCTGTTTCTTCGGTAATTCTTCTGCTAGCCTCTGTTTTTGTTGACTCAACTTTTCCCAGTAGTTCTCCCAGCGGTTCCATATATATCCCCTTTTAGATAAAACATTATATACTATTAACTTTTTAAATTAGCAAGTCATTTTTTACCATCAAATATTGATCGGTGATGGTAATTATCACCAATCAAGCGTATACTTTATAGGTGAGAAGAGATTTATGTACAAGTACGTGATTACGCTATCGCGCAACGGTCATACGATTTATGTTAACTTGATAACATCTTCAGCTGGTCATTACCTAAATCGGCAACCTTATGTGCTCGCCCTGGTCAGGGAAGTTTTAAAATCCATGCGGTTATCCGGAGTTAGGATAGCCATCGAGCGGGATATGGGCCGGGTTATTGGGAATACTGACATCGTTGAGACCAGTGACAATGATTCTGTTTTTTACGCTCAACCACATAAGAAAAACTTCTTTTCGCGTTATGCTAAAAACCGTTTTCCTTCACCCAGCCCCAAATTAACAATTATTTTGGAAAAAGATCTCGATGGCGATTATGAAATAGTAGATACCTGGATCGGACCGTGTAGTCCGCCTTTTCCGGGAGACATAAATGAAACAAATACCAGCCGTTCTTATTGGTCGACTCACGCGTTAGTACAAGATTCACAGGCCGTTCAGCCTAAAACGATTACTAAAACTTGCCCATATTAATGATATATACCTGAGGGAGGGATGTATGAGGGACAAACCAAAACGAGAAGTCAAAAAACCCAAAAAAGCTAAGAAATAGTTTGGGTTTTACGGTTACTGTCAATTCTTGGGCGGCGCATAGCCGTCGCCAATTAGTTAGTTTTGTGTTGCGTCAATTCTTTTAGGATTTTCAATTTTCAGATAATCAGCCAAGTCCATCTTAATGCTCTTAGTGTGTACGCCAGGATTGAATGAAATACTAGCTTGATCTAAAAGTGATTCATCTATATAAGTATCCAGTTTAGTTACACTGCCAAAGGGGTAGCAGGCACCTATCTTGCAATGCATAAATAATTCGACATCTTCCGGTGAAGCGAAGTGCAAATTTTTTACACCCAGTTTGGTTTTAAGTTTTTTGGAATCGATTTTTCGGCTGCCGGGCAGTACGACCAGAATGAAATTTTTATCTGCTTTTAATAGCAACGACTTGGCGCCTGAATCAAGTGACAAGCCGCGGACTTTAGCCGCTTGTTCACTGGTAAAAACCGGTTCATGTTCTAATACTTCAAAGTTTATCAAGTTATCTTTGAGTAATTTTATAATTGCATCATAGGGATTCATGCTAATAGTTTAACAAAAACATTTTCTTAGGTAGATTTACTTAAAGGCCTAAAAGCGAACTAATCTCGTCATAGCTCTCGGCGATGGTATCAGCCTTTTGATGGCCCGTTAATGAGGATAACTCTTCTGCGTTGGTTGACGTGGCAATAGCGATAACCGTTGTCCCAGCTTGTTTAGCCGATTCAATTCCTTGGGTCCCGTCTTCAATAACCAGCAATTCGGATGGAATCTTAATCGCTAAACGACCCAGTAAAATTTTATATGCCTCGGGATGGGGTTTGACATTGCCGGGATCGTTTAAATCTTCAGCTGTGATGATGCGCTGCTTAGGAAAATATGGATTCAAGCCATATCGAGTCAGGAATGGCGCTACTTCCCAACAAGAAGCCGTAGTGACGATCCCTAGCCGGCCAGGTAAGCGTGATGAAACCCTCTTAACGAAATACGGAGAACCAGGAATAGCATCTTGGCCCCTGGAAATTAATTGCCGATAAATGGATTTTTTAAGGTTAGCTATCCTCTGGACATACTCATTATTGATATCCTGGGCATCATCTATCAAACCAGCTTCTGCCAGAACCCAAGCATTAATTCCGTAAGTACTCGTGGCATGATAATGGGCTTCCATATGTATCCTCGGATCGACACTCGTAAAACGGTCATCGTTAGTTTCAACCGCCATTTGCTCATAAGCTTTTAGTCGCGCTTGATGGTGTAATCCTCCGCTCGCCAGCGTATCGTCAAAATCGAAACCAATTGCTGAAAAATTCTCAAGACGAAATTCACTCATAGGCTTATTCTCAAGTAATTTATAAAAAAGGCAAGCACAATCTTTTTACTTGAATTCATAAATAAATCAAAAATTTTTAAATTACAGTATGAATGGGATCAGCATTTTGGTTTTCTTTTTATAATCTGGATATTCATTTGGAAATTTTTTGGTCATAATTTTTTCTTCGACTAGGGCACTATAGATAAAGAAAACCATCGCTATGACGAATATAAATATCCAATATACGTTGACGGCCAATGCAAAACCAAGCAGTGAAAGTATAATGCCGGCATAAATCGGGTGGCGCACCAGGTGATAAGGTCCCGATGTGACCAACCTAGGTTTGGTTTTATCAGTCATTGGCAATCCCCAATTTCTGCCAAGATTAATGCGCGCCCAGATAACGGTAGCCAAGCCCAATAAAAATAAAACTAATCCAACGATGCGGACTATATCATTCGGCGTATTGGCATTATCTGAATTTTTTACAGGTATCGAGAGAACTATTAGTAAAAATAATATTAGAATCGCAAGCCTTAGGACAATTGATTTTTTACTGGACGGCAGTTTATTCCTCTTAGAGTGAGCTGCTGAAATAATCAGATAAGCTAACAATACTACCCAACCGCATAAGATAAGTACATTTATGATCCACATAACTCTATATTAACACTCTATTGACGCTCTGTTATCGGATTAATTTGGTCTGACCGATTAATGTGTATGGTTATTATATAATATTGTATTTACTACATAGTTATTGTATACTAACCTTTATGAAAGGATATATAAAGCTGTGCTTATTTCTTAAGCATATCTCAAATATAGACTGAATAACATGTCAGAAATACTGTTCGGCACTGATGGATTCCGCGGTAAAGCCAATGATTCAACTGAAACCGGTATCAATCCGACAACATTTTAT
Source organism: Saccharimonadales bacterium (SeqCode) (assembly GCA_035510715.1). Lineage (GTDB taxonomy): Bacteria > Patescibacteriota > Saccharimonadia > Saccharimonadales > UBA4665 > DATKGQ01. The sequence continues at coordinate 38,880 of DATKGQ010000031.1, forward strand.
CGGTTAGTCCGTGAATACGTCGGGCTGTTAGCGCAACGCGGCAGTCAGCAAACGATTGTTGCTATCGGCAGCGATACTAGGACATCCAGCCCGGCATTGCGTGATGCCGCCTGCGCTGGAGCGGAAGAAGCCGGTGCCGAAGTTTGGGATATGAAAGTTGCCCCGACTCCGGTGATCGCCTGGGCAGCCCAAAATCATTACACCAATGCCGTTTCCATTACAGCCAGCCATAACCCGGCTGAGGATAACGGTATTAAATTATTCGATATCGGCGGCATAAAACCGTCTAGCGAGACTCATCGGGAAGTTGAGCGGCGCTATTTTGGGGCAATTGGATTGCCTTATCTTCCATTTGCTTTGCAACAACGCCAGGTAGGACAACCTCATCTGAAGTCTGAATATATTGATCATGTCGTTGAATCAATCGGCAAAGGCACCCTAAAAGGCAAAAAAGTCATAATCGACGGCGGTAATGGCGCGGTTTTTGATATTGCACCGCGCGTATATCAGGCACTCGGCGCTGAAGTAATTCCTTTTTCCTGCAGTGATAACGGTGCTCATATTAATCATAATTGCGGAGCCGCTCACCTAGAGGGAGTCATAAAATTTATTAAAGAACACCCGGAAATCGTTAATTCTCCTGATTTCATCGGTGCATTTGCCAGTGACGGTGACGGCGACAGAGTAATGGGAGTAGACCGCCTGGGTCGGGTCATTGACGGCAATTATTGGCTTAACCGGTTGGCTATTGGACAGCTGGGTATCGTCGGTACGGTTTATACAAATTCCGCTTTGCGGCAAGCTGTAGAAGAGAGGGGTATTGAGTTCCACGAATGCGCTAACGGGGACCATAATGTTACTTCTCGCTTATTGGAATTGACTGCCAGCCGCGGCCCTGGCTTTACCAGAGGCGGTGAATTTACCGGCCACCTGATTGATCTAGATCATTTATCCAGCGGCGATGGTATATATATGGGGGCGTGGTTAGCTGCTGATTTAGCCGCTAGAGGTATGAGCTTGGCTGATGTTTACGAAGAACTTAGCTTGTGGCCTGAAAATATGATTAATGTCCGCGCCAGGGGAGCGGCCGAAAGATTAGCTACTCCCACTTTCCAAGAAATACTTAATATTGAAAGAGAACGGCTTGGTAACCTTGGCCGGATAATTGTTAGGGTTTCAGGCACAGAGGACCTTGTCCGTGTCTGGGCCGAAGCTAAATTTGAAGATGTCTCGGCAATAACTTCCAGATTGGCACAAGTGCTTCAGGCAGCATAATTAAATATACAAATAGCTACACATTGAAGTCTTACAGGTTTGTTTAAGCATTCATACATACGCCAGCATCATATTTATGCTACGTTCACGATAGTTATGTCTCCAGAACGCACCGAAAATAGCGCCCAAATAGTATCAGATACAAGAGCCGGCTATATTGGCCAAGTCTTATCCTTAAAAGAAACCCCTGGCTGGCGGCAGAAGGCAGCTTGCAAAGGCCTTGATCCGGAAATATTTTATCCGCGGAAAGACAGCGAAAACGATATGGCGCTATCGGTATGTGAAGATTGCCATGTCTGGGTTGATTGTCTTAGGTTCGCTATAAAATATCATCAAGATCAGGGAGTTTGGGGTGGTTGCACTGAAACCCAAAGAGCCAGGATGATAAAAAAATTTAAAATCCATTAGTTACTTTGTATGAGAGCATATTCGTTCATTACTCTCCATAAAACACTGATCCAGATATTTGTAGAATATATTACATGAATTTTTACAGAATAATTATATACTCGACAAATCTTAATTTTTAAGAGGGGGAGAATATGTCTAAAAAAATTGCTTATATTGCCGGTGGTTGTTTTTGGGGGTTAGAGGAACTCTTTCGGGAATTACCTGGTGTTCTAGACACTGATGTTGGCTACATGGGTGGTAAAAATATCAAACCTAATTATTATGATCATCCCGGGCATGCCGAGGCCTTAGCTATTGCTTATGACAACAAGGAGACTAGTTACTCTAAGCTTCTTGATTATTTCTTTAGGGTTCACGATCCAACGACATTAAATCAACAAGGGAATGATAAGGGACCAGATTATCGTTCGGCAATTTTTTATCAAAATGATGAAGAGTTGGAGCAGGCTAAGGTCATTATTAAACAAGTAAACGACTCTGGGTTATATGCCAAACCAGTAGTTACAACCCTAGAAAAATTCTCCAAGTTCTATCTGGCAGAAGACCACCATCAAGATTATTTACGGAAGCATCCAGGCGGCTATAGCTGTCATTATATCCGGACTAGCAAAAGTCTAATATCTTAGTTTGTTAGCCCAGTTAGATATGCCAGTGGCCTAGCCTATAAATATCATTGCCTTGTTATATTTGGAAACTTTGTTTAAAGATTTAATTTAAATTACTCTATAAAATTTACAATTTATTTTGACCACTAATCCGTTCTATGATATAGTATATTTTATCCTTTGAAAGGGACATTCCTGGTGTATGCCGGGTGGCTTGTTCATCAAGCAACAGAGGTCCGGCTCTTGTACCGAGACAATCTTTACAATTAGGAGGACTGGTGCCCTCAATCAGAGTTATCGACGGAGACAACAAGCTCGCGCTAAATGCGCAAATAACCGACATCATGCGAGGCATGATAAACCGGCCTCGTTTTCGGCTGACCGTCGAAGTCACCGATGACCAGCGTTTCCGTTACAAGTGCCGAATCGAAGTCGCGATCACCGCTTTAAAGTGGGACGAACTCGATATGCTCGGCAACAGCTGGTTCATTGAAGGGAAGATTGACAGTCGCGAGTTCATGCGACGCCCCTGGCTCAGACAAGCCTTTTCCAACCAGTTTAGATTCACTGGGCATTACGACGCCCAACACCGGAGAGGCTACCTCGAAACTCCATAAATCAACCTGGTTGACGCTGCGAGCGGGGGCGATGTTAGATGCTTTTCAAGCATCACCCCCGCTTTCGCGGCACCATTACACCAGTTCTCCTTTTTACCAAAATATTATTCAAGATTGGTTTGCGGCAATTGTCAGCTCACCGTTAATTTGATCGATAATTTCTTTGCCGCTGGTTAACGACATGATCGTGCCCGTGACATGGGCTAAACCAATTAAAAATCGTCCACTCCGGTATTCGGATAAGGGTGACTGGGTTGCCATGTCGGCACCAGCGATAATCATCATCTTACGCTTACTGGATGGGGTAGACCCGATATGGATTGGTGAACCGGTAAGCTCACTTGCTCTATCTACCTGAAAACGTTTCCGGTTGATTATTGCATCCCTGCATATTTGCACGCTGAGGGCTCCAAGTAAACTCAATGAGAATTTATTCTCGTTATTATTCCGCGCATCATAAATATGTGAACCGGCAATTAAATAATGGGCCGCTTTATCGATACTTTGGTCAAGTGTTTTACCCGCATTAGTCGGTGGGCGTTTAAGTTTTTTTGCTGCCTTTCGAGCAAATATTCCGTCCAATTTGTCTGTCGCATAAATAAGGCCCATAACAGTAGTGCTTTTCGTGTTACGGGGGTGTTTGCCGCGTAAATTGTAAGCCGCAATTGCTCCGGCACCAAGTAGACGTGAATAACACAACCAATTCGCGGTATTTTGCAAAGCGTCGCCATAAACTTCGCGGATTGTCCTCACGGGTCGCTTATCCATACTTAAAATATACTAGCCTATTAGCGGTAAAACAAAATACTATTAAATTACCCAGCTTATATTGCGTATCCATGCACTTGACAGTACCTCAGTAAAATTTAATTTTTAGCCGTATCTTGGAACTGATATGATTAGTTTATGAAGCTATTTATCTGGGATTTTCACGGTGTACTTGAAAAAGGCAATGATCAGCTAGTTTTAGACGTTACAAATCGGATATTAGAGCAATATGGTTATCGTGAAAGATTAAGCAAAGAAAAGGCTAAAGAATACTATGGATTTAAATGGTATGAGTATTTTGAAAAAATTCTCCCTCCTACCACAACAACGAAGCAGCATAAAGAATTGCAGTCTGCCTGCCTAAAATATTATGAGGGAAATCGCAAAGCATATGCTAAACATATCCAAGCAAATGATTTTGTCATAGAGGTTCTGGGAAAAATTAAAGACTCAGTACACGATCAAATAATTTTATCTAACACGCGGCCAGATAATTTGCTTTGGTTTCTAAATATAATTGGAATTAAAAAGTACTTTTCTAAGGCAAAGGTTATCGGCGTCAATGCTCATGAAGATATTATGGAGAAAAAAGATGCTCTGGCCGAATATCTAGACGGAAGAGATTATGATGAGATTGTTATTATTGGCGATTCCGAGAGTGACTTGCAATTAAAAAAAGTAGCTGGCGGAGTTACCTATTTCTACCATTACCCGTATCTTAAACTGAATAAGGCAATCCAGGCCGATTTTATAATTACTGATCTACGAGAAGTTTTAAATCAACTTTAATTCATTACATTAAATAGTAATGCCAAATATATAAGTGAGTTTTAATTATTTTCTTAGGGACGTGATGAAACAATAAGAGGCGCATCGTGTCTCTTAGCAAATTCTTGGACAAGCATCATATTAACCATCGGTTTAAGAATTTCAAGTCTTTGACTGACAATTTTAGGTGTTTCACCACCCAGACACATTGTTCCGTAAATTGCATAGCTTGATTCACCCACGTAAGGTGTCCCTTCGTGTACAGTGTCGGCATCAGCAGCGCATAATTCTTCGTGGGGACTACAACTTTCGCCTTTCCAGTTAGGACATTGTTCACCCAAACAATCAGCTTTTTTAAACTCTGGTAAACGGGCTCCATATGGATATGGAGCACCTAACGGGTATATTACAGCTCTGGCTTCGATATTTTAACTCATTGCAATATATTATCATATTAGTATGTATATTGTCAACTATGCTTGTTCCAAATATATAGTCATCTTATATTGCTATTGTTTAGTTACTATTTTCATGCTATTATTATATTAATTGTTAATAGATGAATCCGGGTTGTAGGAAAAAGTTACTCGATTTCATTATGGACAATCGAAGTAATAACTAACTACAAAAAGGATTCTTTTTTAATGTCAAAATATTTATACCGCCAGCAAACAGCTGGCCGGCGTCCGAGCCGTGCATATCACGGCGCGCCAAGAAAACCAAGAACCAATAGACAATACATTAACCCAACGCGTTTTATTAAAGCGGCCAAACAGACCGCTGCCGAACCATATCAATCAAAATACAATTTTAATGATTTTGAGATTGCCCAGTTAATAAAACATAACGTAGAATTGCGTGACTGGCAAACACCGACGCCTATACAAGACCAAACCATTCCGCTGGCCCTAAATGGAAAAGATATTGTCGGCATCGCCAATACCGGTACCGGTAAAACTCTGGCCTATGCAATCCCAATAATTGACCGTTTGCTTAACGATACCTTCAGTCGGGCCCTGATCGTCGCTCCGACCCGCGAGTTAGCCCTGCAGATTGAACAGGAGTGCCGGTTGATCGGCAAGGGATCTAATCTGTACGGCGCCATGTTAATTGGCGGCACACCAATGTCGCCGCAATACCGCGATCTGCGTTTTAACCCGCGGGTTGTTGTCGGTACGCCAGGAAGAATTATTGATCATATCGAACGGGGGACACTTAACATCACCCAGTTTAATATCATTACGCTTGATGAAGTTGACCGGATGCTGGATATGGGTTTTATTCATGACGTATCTAAGATAATGGAACAATTGGCCAAGCCGCGACAATCTTATTTCTTTTCGGCTACAGTTGATGCCCGGGTAGAGCAATTAATCAGGAAATTTTCCGATAATCCAATAACTATCTCGGTTAAAACCGGAGATACCTGTGATACGATTGAGCAAAATATCGTCGAATTTCACTCCAAAGAAGATAAGTTGGAGAAACTGCATAAATTACTGCTTTCCGAAAGTACCCAGAAGACATTAGTCTTCGATGAGACCCAGCGCAGTGTGGAAAGACTTAATCAGACCCTGCTGTCTCGCGGTTTTGCGGTTGACGCCATTCATGGCGGCAAATCACAAGGCCAACGCCAAAGAGCACTCGACAAATTTAAAAATAGCCAGGTCAATGTACTGGTCGCCACCGATGTGGCAGCCAGAGGCCTGGACGTTGATGATATTACTCACGTTATAAACTACGCCCTGCCGCAGTCGTATGAAGATTATGTTCACCGCATTGGCAGGGCAGCGCGGGCCGGTAGAACCGGCACCGCTTTAACGTTTATTGAAGTTTAGTTTTTGTCTAATTAAAATCGACGATTGTCGCGATTATGAAAATCATCGCGATGACCGCCACCACCGCCACCGAATGAACGCGGTTCGCGCTTTTCTTGGGGACGAGCTTCATTGACGGCTACTGATCGGCCTTCAAAATCTTTACCATTGAGTTCTTCGATAGCCTTTTTGGCTTCTTCCTCTGAACTCATTTCGACGAATCCAAATCCTTTTGATTGGTTGGAATACTTGTCGACGATAACCTGGGCAGATACAACTGTACCTACGCCCGCGAACAAATCTCTTAATTGATCATCGTTCACACTGTAAGCAAGGCCGCCTACGAATAACTTAGTTGCCATTTAATTCTCCTCTTATCATTCTTTATAGGTACCTGGCAATTTCCATTATCCAGTTAGCTGCGCCTACTACGAACATTTTTTACTATTAATTTGCCAGAACATAAACTTAGCAGCGTATTTCTAACAATGGCAAGTATATCCTATTGCAGCCATTACGTCTATAGGATATCTTTGGTGAGCATCCTGTCATAACAAGTAAACAAGTAATTTAGCCTCCTATAGGGCTTTTATTATTAGGTATCGATGAGAACCGAACAATATACCACCACCAATTACCTCGTTTACCGGCATCCACTTCCAGCCGGTAGTTTCTTCGGTTATTTCGGCTTCAGGCATATTGCCATTTATGTGATACAAAATTGCGGTTGTTTCAGGCCAAGCATTGGCAGTGATTCGAGGGTCTGCTACTGGACCCTGATAAACTGTCCGGCCAATCACGCACTTCGGAATATGGATATGGGATTCTTCCCAAAACTCTCTGCGGGCTGCCACGTTGCTATCTTCAGAATGATCCATAAATCCACCGGGTAGAGACCACATTCCAGTATCTTTACGCTGAACCAAGAAGACTTTTCCGTCGTTAATGACGATCGGATCAGCTGTTTTGTTCGGCCCCCAATACCAGTAGGCGCCCTTACCGGTAACAATACCGATATCCGGATCTGTTAGCATATCCAAAAACCAGGGGTGCAGTGGCCGTCCATGGCTATCCAACTGATGACCGCTAGATACTAGCTCGCCCTGTTGCCCTAAACTGGGTGCAACTTCGGTATCAGCCCGGTTGCGGTGTTGATTAATTGTCCAATAGCCATCCGGTATATCCCAAACGCCAGATCCATACAACAGTGCGTTCGCGGACGCGGTTGAATGCCTTAATCTTTGGCCAAACTTAGGGTATCCGGGATAGGTAATTATCGCTAGATTCATTTTTAGCAGGTCCAGCTGGGAATGCTTTACTTCACTATTAGACAGATATATGTCATAGGGCAACTCATACATTTCTTTTTCGCTATTTAGACCAATCTGGGCTGGTATTAGGTGCCATTCTTAGATCGCCCCGGGGACTGACTGCAACTGAGCCAATCTTAGTGCCATTGGACATTACGTCTCGCTTCCACTGGCCGGATGTAAAGCGCCTTAAATATTCACCCAGTTGCCAAGCCTGCTCGTTTTTACTAAACCTAGATCCGTAAGCGATGCTGGCTAAATAACCAATTTTAGATGGACGACTGCCATAACGCAGCAGCTGATAACTGCTAAAATCTATCAGATCGTACGAACCGACAATGCTTTCGGTCGTTTGCGATAGATCGCCATTGCCGGTAAGTTCGGGTGATATCGGTGTAGTCAGAATATCCTCCAGAACCAATCTGACCGGCTTAGTAGCTTTATGGTCGGCGTACCAGTGCACTAAATGCCTGACTAGAGTTTTGGGAACATTGCTGTTCGGGTTAAACATACTCATATGGTCGCCATTGAAACTGCACCACCCGAGAGCAGTTTCACTTAAATCACCGGTTCCTTCTACAAAACCGTTAACCGAATTGGCATAGTTCATAAGAATCGCCGAGGTACGTAGCCTGGCTTGGGTATTCTCGTAAGTTATGTCCTCGGTTTTCTGGTCGTGTCCGATCACTAATAAAACTAAACATTCTTTTAGCCCGATAAGTGATACTTTCAGCTTAGTTTTAGCTTTCCCGCCTTTAAGCCACCAGTACCAACCCCAAAAACCAAGGACGATGTAGACGGCCCGGAGACCGGCATCAGCGAACAGCCGGCTGTGTAGAAACAAAATTAAAAAGGCAACCGAGTTGACAATCCCGATGGGCCAGTTCCAGATATTTTCGACTACGCACAGCCAAACGCAATAGCCGCCTGTTATAAAGGCGATGACTTCTGTCATCTGAAGTGAGACCCAATTTTCCTTTGACGCCAGAAGTAACATAAAAGATATTACAAATGATAGTGTCCAAAGTAATTTTTTCATCTCATCTACTTATCAATTGATGTCAGTTATTGCAGTTAGTGTGCTAATTACGTTAAATTCAATATCATACTACTACGTTAAATACATAGTGTCTATGTTACACTTTATATTTGTCTGTACAAGATAACTAAATCAATAATAATTGCTTTGTTTTAAATTTGCAATTTTTTATCTTCGCTTATTTAATATATAAAATTAGGAGCTAGTATAAACTTTTAACAATGCATATAATTTTTACATCATTATTTTTTATTTATATTTACCCCTGTTAATCAACAAATTTTATTGTTTTCATACCGGCATAAGCATTTTTATATAAAACGCCAGTGCTTGCACAATCGAACAGGGAAACGTATAGTTCAGTCATCACCGTGAGGTGAGGTTATCACCGCAAGGCGATAACGGAAGTACCAGCAATGGCACAACCATCATAAAGGAACCCCTCAAAAGGTTCCTTTTTGTTTATCTGCGCTTTATAAGACATTATTTGCTTACTATGATTGCTCGACCGCTGTTATACTTAAGACAATTATGCAGGTAATTGTTGTCAGCGGCGGCACGGCCACCGGGAAAACCACCATCGCGCGCCAGCTGTCCGATAAACTTGGATATCCGGTTCTTTGTAAAGATGATATCAAAGATAAACTGTTCGCTGAATCATCCTTTAAGCCTGGACTAAGGCATTGGCACCATTTTGAGAAAAAAGCCTTGAACCGGTTTTATAAAAAATTTGGAGAATATATACAAAACCGGCAATCAGTTATTGTTGAATCTAATTTCCATCATAAAGACGCCGTGCAACTGCATGGCATTATCGGAAATTCTACGTACCGGGAAATATACTGCAAAGCCCATGGCTGGGCGGTAATAAAAAGATACATTAAGCGTAACGAGTCGGGAAACCGGCATAAGGGTCATCACGACCGGGTCTGGTATCTCGGCGTGATATTGTTTAACACCTTCGGCCCGATTACACATGCTTGGAATCCGCCGATGATGGCAGACGCCACCATGCGATTAGAGCTGGATACTACTAAATTTTCTGATCTCAACTACGCCGAAATAATCGATTTCATAAAATAGCTGAGCATAAATACTGGGGTTATAACCTTTACTGATTTGCCGAGAGACCATGTTAACGGGTACAATTAGATTATGATAGTCGCCCTCTTCCAGTGGTGGTACGGTGCCGGATTGAGACAGATTAGCCGCAATATCAGTTATTGGCCGTCACTCATTTATCGGAATTTTTCAGTGCCGCTGTTAGCTAAACATCTGTTTGCGCCATGGCGGCGGATTATCAACCCCGGTGGCCGTGGTCTTCAAACGCAGCTGCGGGCAGCACTGGATAACACGGTTTCCCGCTTCGTTGGTTTCATGAGCCGGATACTGGTTATATTTACGGCTTTAATCGGCATGTTGCTGGCCATAATTGCCGCGCTTATTATAGTAATCATCTGGCCCTTGCTGCCGTTAGTAATTATTTACTGCATCTATCGGGGGATTGCCGGATGAATTTCTCTGTCAGGCTTAACTCTCAGCGCGCCAAAAAAGCCCGCCTGGAGGCCAAAATCGGTAAGGGTGGTTACCTGATAACTGCTAGTTTGGCGATTTTATGTCTGATTGGCAGCATTACACTTGTCTTATCAAACTCTTATCATTTCGGCTTCGGATTACTGGCCTTGTCACTACTGGCTTCGATGTTTTGTCTGTGGTATCAGGGAGATCTTATCAAGTTACCGATTCTTTTACCGGCCCAGTACCTGGATGATATTTTACCGCCAATTATTCTGGCTAATCTGCATGATCCGATTACTCCTCAACAAGTCTGGAATATTATCACTAAAGACTATGACGCATTATTTATTGCCAACCATCTACTGATCAGTCCGCAATTAATTACCCACACCTTAAGCGACGAAGAGCATGACAGCGTCGCTGTCTGGCAGGCGGCGGTCAATTTACTGGGTCCGGATTCCGAAAGGGCCCTGCACGGCGGAGCGATAGCTACGGCCCTGATGATTACTTCACCGGTTACCCTGGAATACTTCCGCCAGCAGAATTTATCCCGCGACAATATGCTCGATGTCTACAGCTGGCTGGACCGGAATCTGGTATACAGCATGCAGCCTAAACCGTTTTTCGGCGGAATCGGCCGTGACTGGACCAGCGGGTTTGCTCCGAATTTGGAAGAATTCTCTCAGAATATCAGCCTGATAATTGAAAAAGGCGGCGGCTATTCACACTTTTTGGCCCATACCGACGTTCTTAATGGTATTACCCATAGTTTGTCGCAAGGCATTGGTGTTGCCTTGATCGGACCAACCGGAATCGGCAAAACATCATTGATTTACGGTTTGGCGGAGCGCTTATTGGAAGGGCATGATAAATCTCTGGAATATTATCAGATAATCAGCCTGCACGCTTCGCTGATTCTTTCGGCCGGCGCGGGGCGGCTGGAGCAATTAATGGTCACTTTGTTAAGTGAAGCCATCAAAGCCGGTAATCTGATTATCTTTTTGGATGACGCCCAGTTATTTTTCGGTAACGGCCCCGGGGCCTTCGACCTAAGTCAGATACTGCTGCCGATTATCCAAAACCGGCGGTTAAAATTAATTGCCGCCATGACACCACATGATTGGCAAAGTTTACGCGCCAGCAATGAAGCCCTGGCCAGCCATTTCACCCCGATTACACTTCAGGAACCAAGCATGGACGATACCATCAAGATTGCCGAAGACAGCGCCATTATGCTGGAACATCAAAATAATATATTGATCAGCTATGACGCTATCCGTGAAGCTTACCGCTTAAGCGGCCATTATATCCAGGACCAAGCCTATCCCGGCAAAACCATCGCTTTACTTGAGCAAGCTGTGCCATATGCCGTTCAAAAAGTCTTAACCGCCGAGACCGTTCAGTCTTCGATTGAAAAAATGATTGGCGTAAAAGTGTCCAAGGCCGATGCTCCGGAGGCCGCCATACTACTGAACTTAGAAGATAAGATTCATGAGCGGATGATCAACCAGAAACGGGCCGTTAATGTCGTGGCTTCGGCTTTGCGGCGCGGCCGGGCCGGCGTATCGAATCCCAAGCGGCCGACCGGTAGTTTCCTGTTTCTTGGTCCGACTGGTGTCGGTAAGACCGAATTAGCCCGCTCCCTGGCCGCCACTTACTTCGGCAATGAGCACCAGCTGATCCGGCTGGATATGAGCGAGTACCAGCGGCCTGAGGATATTTCCCGTTTGCTGGCCAGCAGCAGTGCCCGAGAAGTGAACTTGCTAACATCTATCCGTCAGCAGCCGTTTGCAGTCGTACTTTTTGATGAATTCGAAAAAGCCCATCCGACAATCCTCAATCTCTTTCTGCAATTGCTTGATGAAGGCCAGTTAACTGATGACACCGGGCGGCCAGCTTCTTTCCGCAATACGATTGTTATTGCCACGTCTAATGCCGGTTCGGCGGCTATTTCCAAACGCATCCAAACAACCGGCAGTCTTGACGGATTTGAGCGGACTCTGATAGACCAGCTGATTAGTGATGAATTGTTTAAGACGGAGTTGATTAACCGCTTTGACGAAGTAGTCCTGTTCAGGCCGCTTAGCGAAAAAGAATTAGCTTCAGTCGCCAAGTTAATGCTAAAAGAGGTTAATGAGACCCTGGTTGAAAAGAATATCCGGGTGGAATTAACCGACGATGCGCTGGAAGTTATTGTCAAGGCTGGCTACGATCCGGAGTTCGGGGCCCGGTCAATGCGCCGGATTATCCAAAAAACAGTCGAGAATGTTGTCGCCGTCAAGATATTAAGCGGGCAGGTCGCGGCCGGAGGCTTGATTACCCTGACTGGTCAAGACTTAGCCAGTGATGAGAATATCAACGCTTAATACTTTCAGAATGGCCGCAGGGCTTTGATCTGGCGCTTTCTTAGTTTCTTGTACTCTTCCCGCTCGCCAAGCCAGTAGCTCAAAATCATCAAGACTATCATCAGATAAACCACCCAGACTAACCATAGCCAGTTGTGGATAGTCGTCAGCAGACTGGGTTTGGTTGGTTTACTAGTGGCGGCAACTGCGACTGCTTTGCCACGGACAACTGTCATTAATTGTATAAAGGCCGACTGGCCGGTTGAATCCACGGCCTGGATAGTTATTCGGTAATACTGCAAACCGTTTGCCTGGGAATAACTGTGGGCTAGCTGGAAAGTGCCGCTGCTGCTGCGGACGGCCGTAGAGACCTGACCATCACCCCAGTTAATCGTCAAGCCGTAAGGTGCAGTGCCGCCAACAATAGTCAGGGGGATCGGTATCACTTGATTAACCGCATTGATCTGATAACTATAACTTGATCTGAGCACGAATGACTGGGTAGAAGTTAGCGGCGAGGTTTTGACTACCGGTTTGGTGGACATGGTCGGCTGGGTGGAGTTTACTGGTTGGGTTGGTGAAGTATAATATACCGTCACATTCGGCGAAGTCGGACCCTCGTTATCGGTTATATTAAATACTTCGGCCGAGAGTACGTTGCTGCCGCTAACCAGCTGTGTCGGCAATGAAAAAGTGCCGCCGCTGCTGCAGTTGATGACTCCGCTGAAGCCGCTATTGTCATATATTTCGACATAGGAGACTAGCGGACAGGTGCCGCTAACTGTAATCGGCTCAGAGGTTAATTGGGTTTGATCAGCCGGGGAAGTTATCACTGCCGGCGAAGTCAGCAATGGCGCCGGCACAGTAGCTGTAACCAAAAAACTTGAAGCTGATACCCTTAGTGACGACAAAACCAGCCAGCCACCGAATATTATCAGGACAAAAATGGTTGAGGGATGAAGTAATATTTTTTTGTGAACCGGGCGGCGGCGCTTGATAGCGCTTTTATAGCGGTTATTAGTCGTTATAGCTAAACGCTTCGGTCTTTTTTTGGTTTTGGCCATGGTTTTTGTTTTTCAAGTACGTTCAGGCAATATCATACCATAATATTAACATCTGTTAAATAACGGTAATGCTAAATTCATCCGGCTGCTAAATGGTTTTTAGCGTACTGATGATGGTTTTGGCCAGTGCGGCAGCAGACTGCAGATCAACCTTGGCAGTTTGCAGTTTGGTTGCATATCCGCTCAGGACCGAGCGGTTAGTATTGTAATCGGATGGCAGCAGCGGCAGGACAGCTTGCTCAACGCCAGTTGACAGGGCCTGGGCGGCGTTGATATCGGCGATCATGGTATTGAGTTCAGTTTGCAGGGAACTGACGTTTTTACCGGCTGCTAGGTCATTGGTAATCCGATTCTGGATCTTTTGGCCAAGGGTTGTCAAATTGATCTCAATAGCCATCTGGTCGTCAGCCATTTTAACTAGCTGAACTTTTGGCAGAATTAAGGCGTATACCCGATAATCACCAATAATATCCCGGGCATTAATTACCGCGCACTGTACGGCTGATGATACCGGCGTAACCGTGGCGCAGTTATCAAGCGCAGTTTTAAGTGATGCCAAACCGCTGATTTCGGCGGTAACTTCATTCTCTAAGAAAGTTAGATCGGTGTTGCTTAAGTTTTTGGTAGCGGTTATTTTTGAATCTAGGGCATTAAGCGAAGTCAGCCGCCGGGCAATTTCTTCATTACCTTTGTTAATAATGTTACTCAGCTCCGTCTGCTGCCTGGCCGTCGAACCGCCGGATCCACCAGTACCAGAAGCAGCCGTGGAGGTAGACGGGGTGGTGGTTGTGTCTGACGCACTTTGGGCAGCGGCCGAACCCATAGCCAGAACACTCAGGCTAAAAGCTATCGCCGCGACTAGTAAGCCGGTTTTTGTGACTTTATTGCTTAATTTCATAATTTCTATTTCTCCTTAGTAGAATTTCGCAGCCAAAACCTAATTGGTTGGCACCGTTATTTCACTTTTCTGATCATTCAGGGCGGCGTTAACTGAAGAATTATCAGCGCTCTGGGCAGACAATTGGCCGTTAACGCTGTTCAGGTCATTAGTTAGACTGGCATTATCGGTGCCCGGGCTGACCATCGGCGTGGTAGCAGCAGTAGTGGTTTTTGCCGTCGGAGCAGGAGTAGTTGAGTTGGTGCTGGCCGGCGAGACAGTACTAGTGGTGTTTTTGTCATTTCTGACGGCCACCCGCCAGCCGACCAAAACTACGATGGCGATAATTGCTATGCCGACTAAAATATGGACAAAAGTATTGCCCGATTCTTCTCGAGAATAGATGCTTGGATGTTTCACTTTAGTTTATTTCCTTTTTAGCTGCTATTTATATCATAAGGGTTATGCCAAGCACTGGCAAGTAAGCTAATATTTTATTATCTATTTTTAGAATGATTCCTATCTGATCAAATAGTCACTCGTCGGCTCTGGTGCATGCCAATCCGAAGAATCCTCACCCTTCCAATGATTAATTAACGCTTTGAATATTCTCAGTCTTTTATCACTAATACCATTAATACGCCGGAGCGTACCGTTGTTATAGGCTTCTTCCAATACTCTCATGTCTACTACCCAGCGCTCCAGTAAGGGTGTTTCCGTCGGGACGTCGGTTCTTAAACTGACAATATTATCAATATGCGTTACGAATATACCGGCCAAATAACTCCCGTCGGCGGGTGGTGAATACTGGCTGCTTCGATACAACATATTAAGAATACGGGTGTCTGATCCGGCTTTGGGGTCCTGGCTTTTAACAAATTTACCGACTTCCCAAAAATTAATATAATTATCCTCTTCGTCCACATTCTCACCATTAATATAGCGTTCAAATTTGCCTAATCTAGTTAATGACTGACCAATTAGTTTTTTATCATTTTTGGGGTCTTTTGACCGGTCCAGCAGGGCACAGCGAATTGCTGTAGTCATTAGAAAAACCCGGTCGTAGACTACCGCCTCATGCATCAGCCGGCGTTCAGCTTCAGACACACTGCTAAGAGATAGCGAACCTAACTCTTTTTTAGTATCTTGAGCAATTACCCAATCTATCATGTCTTTGTTGGCAGGTTTCTCCATAAGTGAATTTTTATTGTACTATTACTAGTCAAATATTAATGTAATAATTCTAAAACTGCTGTTAGCTTATTGTGATTATTTCTTAAAAACTACAGTTAAATACTTAGCTTTCCTCAGGCTCGACATATCTAATCCGATACTCATGCATCTGCAAAGCGATCGATGTCAGGCCTTCCTGATCAAGCGGCATTTCTAATGCTTCAACTTTTGGGATTAATTCCCAGGCCCAGCGGCGGACATCGTCTTCTGATGACAGTGGATTGTCATCAGCTAATCTCTCTATGATTTTGGCAGCTCCGTCGCCAAAGGTCCGGTTCAGATCGCCTAAATAATCGGGCAGCGGTGCCTGCTCGTTTTGAGTCATAATATTTAATAATAGTCCTTTGAATTTATACGTCAAATATAATAAGTTCGCTGGCGCGACAATAATATACCGGCATTAATTTTTTATGCCCGGCGGCTGCTGCTGAAGAATCATGTTTATTTATGGATCGAGACAGAAAGGCAAGCATTTGTCGGTCGGGCCATAGGCATAAGAACTGACTCTGGTACTCCGGTGAAACGATCCGACCACAAAAGTATTTTAAACCCTTGGAGCTATGTCCGGTAAAAACAACCGCTAAAACATTTATCCAGGCGGCAACTTCACTAGCTATCAGAACAAAATATATATTAGATCAATGCTTAATTACACCGAGTAGTCGGTGCCATATACTAGGTGTCGGGGCAACCGTCACGGGTGACGGTGTTGTTGCGACCGGAGCCGGGCTTGGTGGCATAACTGGTTGCTGTGGCGGTGTTTGGGGTAGTATTGGTTCCATTTTTTTATAACCTCTTATTAACAATAACCTTATATTAACACGCTTATGTCAAAGGTTGATGTTTTTATAAAGTTTAATTGGCTTTTAGCTTAAAATATCTAAACACTTTTTAAATATCTTAAGTTAAATGACAGAGTAATTGGTGGTTGGTTGGAGAAAGGGGTTTGATTGGGGATGGTTTATTGGTTGCCTTTGGGCGCCAATAGGTGGGGAAGGATATTGAATGCGACGCATTCATCCTTATGGCAGTAAAACCACGATCCCCACCTGCTATTGTCTCTTGGTGTCAATCACCGGTTGTCTATAAGTTTCCGGATGCCGGTGAATGTTTCAACGAGCGCAGCGCCGAAGAACTCGCCAAGAAGTTTGACGACACCAATAGCCACGCATAGCGGACCCAAAGCGATCAAGATCACTTTAGTTGCTGTTTTGAAGTGGTACGGGTTGTAGGGGTGCTCGCGGACGTTGTCGTATGTCACGTAAATCGTGAACAAGTAGCCAAGAATGAGGTAAACGATGATGTGAATAGGCATTAATAGCTCCTTATCTAGCAATCAACCAATTCCAGTCAGGCAAGCAAAAGTTAAGCGAACTAACTGCTCTTTGCCGGACTGGATAATTACTCTGTCAATGTACATCGGAGCTAGTAATATAAGCTCAACGAAGTGGTAGTATATTAACATAACTACTTTAATTAGTCAATTTATTCAAAGTGGATTCCGTCTCTAAATTGACATTTTATTATATATATTATAGTATAATTTAAATGAGTGAAGCCTAAATTCAGGCCATTAGTAGGACACTCACTACTTTCGGAGTATTCCTTTCTCATTAGCTAATTGTAGCGCACTCTTGTAGCCCAGACTTCTCCTGGGCTTATTGTTTATGATGGACATATATTCATCAACCTGAGTT
>DATKGQ010000032.1:0-3344 GCA_035510715.1 Saccharimonadales bacterium (SeqCode)
GCCATAGCTTTTGTTAGTCAATATCTCTATCTCATTTCTCTCGTGATCGCTCAGGCCTTCATATTTCTTTTGCTTCATTACTACACTTTACTTACCGAAAGTGCTTATGTGGATGTCCTACTATATTCCGGAATCTTTGAAGTAATTAGTTCCCCTAGTCAAGAGGAGCTTTGGGCGGGTGTAGAAGCTCGTCGCCAGAGGCTTCTTACACCAATCCCTTTTGATATTGAGCATCGTGGTGGACCACCAACGACAAGAAGTATCAATATGGTCGCTGCCATACATGGTTACACTCTAGAAGGATTTCTGGATCTCATTGGAAGCAGGAACATATTAGATATTGGAGCAGGAATATCTTCGCTTGGAGCTCAGGCGGCTTTACTTGGGTCCAAAGTTAATCTAGTTTCTATTGATGTTCCAAGAGCTTATAGTGATCCCGCTGATTGGGCCGGTAATAAAAAGACCGGTCGAGAAGTTATAGGGCTGGGACAGCGTTTGCCTTTTGCAGATAATAGCTTCGATTTAATTTTTTCTACCTATGCTTTGCCATTACTCGCTTGTTCAATTGAAGAGATTGACGGCTTTATAAATGAAGGCCTAAGAGTCCTGAGACCAGGCGGTAAATTTTCAATGAGCCCTATGCATGCAGGGGGGTCTAACAATCTTGAAACTAACCAAGTCATTCATGCTCACATGTTAGGTAGGTTGGAAGATTTGCACGCAAGTTCTGAATATGAAGTTACTCTAGGCAATTCTAATACGGGCTATGGTGATGTGGCATCGATTGAGAAACTTGAACGTTAGTCCAAACCTGGCCAGACAAGACCCGCTAAAGAATATTATTTAGCTGCTTTCATGGGGTAGACAGCCTTCAAACTTAAAGCAATCAATAAAATTAAGCTACTTGGGCTTCTAAAATGCGCTTTTGCCAACCCGGTTGTCGTTGGTCTATTGGTGTCTCTAAAAATATACCGATGGTTACACCCATCTTTTTATGAGTTGAGTGTTGGGCTGGCTTTTTACCTTGACCCATTAAAAACTTTAATAGATGCACATCTAGATTAGGGTTAAGTTTTTGGCGGTCAGTTAAAATAATCGGTTCGGCTGTTGCCCTATCTAATGATTCTAAATAACGTCTTCTGATTTCCATCATATCTTGCCCAGCGATGTGCCGATTGTGCTGGGAGCTATATCGTTTTGGACTTGGGGTTGTGGCTTTTGGACGGGGTTTTGCGTTAGGTTTAGGTTTCTTTGCATTAGGTCGTTGATTAACTACTGGTTTTGGATGTTTGGCTGGTTTAGCTGACTTGTTTTTATTAACGTTACCTGACTTTGAGGTTTTTGACTTAGGCGTTTGAACCTCTATTGGTTGAATTAATTCAGTTATAGGAGGAACTTCTGTCGGCGGCCTTTCGTCAGCTATTTCTCCAATAATCACTTCTTGCTCCACCTCAACCAAATTAATTGGCGGTAAATTGGCTATAATCTCAGCAACTGCATCATTAAAGGTATGATCATCGGCGATTCCCGGTTGACTCTCAGCTGGAACAGTCAACTCTTCGAGCTGCGAAATTTTTATAGTTAAAGATGGGAACAATGCTGTTATTTCTTCTCGGTGCTGTTTCAGGCCAGTCGCCATACGACCAAGTCTGGCCATTTCAGCTGGCGGCAGATAATTGGACAATCTCGCTTCAACATCATTAAGTTGGTTGTCTATATCTGCCACCTGGATAAAAGTCAAATCTAACTCACCCTTGATTATCTCTTGCTGAGTAGGGTTGTTGTCTAGCAACTCGTTCATCTATGCTTAATTTATCAACTAGCTAAACTAAATGCAAATAGATTTAACTGGAGTGAAAGACTTATAAAAGAGCATTGAACAACCTATGAAAATTCATACAGCTTTACCAGATGATGGGGATAATAATGGTAGATTATGTCTTTTGAAAATCCTGATATGTCAGCACCCCTAGACGAGTCTGGCAGTTTAGAGGGAATGGAGCATTTTGATACCGCTGTTAGTGTCAGTAGGATTGTTGCCACCCTAAGAGCCAGAGCCGATACGGTTGAGAGCGGATTGAGGGAAATACCATTTAAAGATATTGAGGCCGGTCCGGGTGAGTGTCTGTGGGCAATCGCGACTTCGTCCGAGGCAGTTTTTGAATTGGAAAAAATTTTTAAAAGTCATCACACGGCAGAGTGGAGCCGGCTTTATTCAAGTGAATACGATGAAAATCACGGTTTAGTTAGTGCTGTTGATAGCGACAACGGAATGGCATTTATCGGGCATCTCATATCCTTTGATCCGATAACTAAAAAGGTCTGGATTTACAACCGGGAGCGGTATACCCGTCTGCGTTATGACTACGGCATAGATGTTTTTCGTGATCCAACTGAAAATCAGGGCCAGCAGTAAAGGAATTCTAGATACTGGCTAGTTTAAGAATTTCATCACAAGACAAGTGGCTTAGCTCAATAACATTTTTGCCGGAATTGCTGATCGCCCGGTCAACCAACCAGACGCCGACTTGATACATCATACCCACCCAATCGGTTGGAACGTTTGGTGAACGAGTCGATGTTTTCAGGTTCAGCTTAAGCCAATCCCTTAATTCTGCTTCGGAGGCAACTTTAGAAGTAAAGTTTTCACCGCCGCGCGTAAAATGCTCGCCGCCGGCATAATCCCGGTCAAAAACAGTTCCTAGCCCTTCTAATACGGCCCAGTAAAGCTGCCGGTCTTGGCGTGGATTATAGCGGATAAACAAGGCATGGTTCATTTCATGGAAAATCGTTACACGCAGATATTGGCGGAACTTTTTAACGTCCAGCGGCAAGTATACGTCAAATGTTATATCTAACAGTTCATGGTCATAGGTCGATCCGCCGACTCCTTTAATGCTGGAAACGTGAGGCAAGCCCGGCTTAACAATTATGTTTAGGTCATCAGAAACATCTCTTAAAAAATCATAGGCTTGCTGGGCGTATTGATTTATCCATTTGGATATTTCAGCTTTAGTGATCGCGCATTTAGCCCAGTCTTCAGATTCCAGTATGTAGATCTTTATAAGGGTAATTTTAGCATCTATTTAAATAATAGTTTAAGGCTTAAAAAAGTGCCAGCCAAGTAATCTTCGAAGAGATTAAATACTTCATAACAAAGAACAATTACAGGCAATATGTGTTATATTAGGATTATTATTTGGAGCCTAAATTCAGGCCATTAGTAGGACACTCACTACTTTCGGAGTATTCCTTTCTCATTAGCTAATTGTAGCGCACTCTTGTAGCCCAGACTTCTCCTGGGCTTATTGTTTATGATGGACATATATTCATCAACCTGAGTT
>DATKGQ010000033.1:0-3056 GCA_035510715.1 Saccharimonadales bacterium (SeqCode)
TCATTGTAGTAGGCACAATAATCACAACCATTTTTAGCTTTAGGAACTGTATCTGAACACAATACCTTATGTGCTCCCAGCACAGTTGCCTCTACCCAGCCATCATCTCCGGTATATGGTAAGAGTTTAATATCAAACTCAAGCGTGGCATTGAAAGCATCACGATCAGCTTTACCATTGCAATAAACAAAGTAACCGGTCTTGGAAACTTTAAAACCGTTACGCCTGAATAACCACTGGTAGACTTCCATTTGGCGTTTATAGCCGTCTTGCCAGGCGGCATCAAGGTTAACTTCCCCGTTCTTGCTGGTAGCTTTATAGTCAACAATCGTTATTTCATCAGTCTTAGGATCAACCCAGACATCATCAACCCCACCTGTAACAATAATGTTGGTATCCGGCATCTGATAAGTTATGCCTTGGCGCAAACTGTCGCGCCACACCCCGATAGACTCGTGCTGCAACGGTATAAGATCAAGCCCGAAGGCTTTGACAAGCGGATGGACTGTTCTATGAGCCCGGTGCATATCAAACTCTTTTTTGAGCAAGGCGTCTACTGCACTGTTTAAGCTGAAAGGATAACCGGGCGGCCTAGATATACCTAGTTTTCGATCTAGATAAAAACACCGCGGGCATTCCAGGAATAAATCAATCTTGCTGCGGCTTAAACGAAACGGTTTAGTATCGGTTTGGTCATATAAGTTATGAGTTCGTTTGGATTTGTAATAGTCAGACATATCTTTTAAGTATACGCCTCTGGCAGCCAGCTAATTAACTAGTCCATGATTATACTTTTGCTTACTTCTGTTGCTTATGGTATAATACATCTTAAGCAAAGGGGCAGTGGGCTAATAAACGCTGTCATTTTTCATGAGCGAAGACGCTAATAAAATTCGCAATATTATTATTATTGCGCACGTTGACCATGGTAAGACCACCCTTGTAGATGGTCTGTTAAAGCAATCCCATGCTTTCAGGGACAACCAGGCCGAGATGAGCCAGCAGCTGATCATGGACAGCGGCGACCAGGAACGCGAACGCGGTATCACGATTACCGCCAAGATTACTTCAATCGAACATGACGGTTACCGGATCAATATTATCGACACCCCGGGCCATGCCGATTTCAGCGGTGAAGTCGAGCGGACTATCAACATGGCTGACGGTTGCCTGTTAATCGTTGACGCCCAGGAAGGACCGATGCCCCAGACCAAATATGTCCTAGCTAAGGCCCTGGCTAATAATTTAAAGCCGATTGTCATTATCAACAAAATTGACAAGCAATTCTCTCGGATTGACAAAGTCGAAGACGAAATAGCTGATCTGTTCCTGGAACTGGCGGTTCATGAAAGCCAGCTCCACTACCCGGTCTTTTATGCCTTCAGCCGGCAGGGCAAAGCTTGGGCCAAACCGCCGACCGACTGGTCCGAAGACGCTGATTTATCAGTAATATTTGAGGCGATTATTAAAGATATCCCCGCCCCTCAAGTCGAGCCCGATAAACCGCTGCAGATGCTGATCTCGGCCCTGTCCTGGGACTCTTTCAATGGCAAGTACGCCATCGGGCGGATCAACCGCGGTACGATTAAGGAAGCCGACAGAGTTACGGTCTGCAAAAAAGACGGTTCATTCACTAAAGCTAAAATTGATAAGATCCTGATTAGTAACGGCATCAGCCGGATACAGATCGAGCAAGCCTCCGCCGGTGATATTGTCCAGCTTACCGGTATTCCTGACGTTAAGATCGGCGAAACGATTGCCGATGAACTGTCTCCCGAAGCCCTGCCAATCATTGAAATTGAAGAGCCGACGCTAAAGATTTATCTCGGACCCAATACCAGTACGTTCAAGGGTACTGAGGGGCGTTTCCTAACCGGCCGGCAAATCGGTGAAAGACTGCAAAAAGAGCTGGAAACCAACGTGGGACTGCGAGTCGAGGAAGACAATATCGGTTACCTGGTCAGCGGACGCGGTGAGCTGCACTTAAGCGTGCTAATTGAATCACTCCGCCGTGAGGGTTATGAATTTGAAGTCGGCCGGCCCCAGGTAGTGACCAAAGAAAAAGATGGCCATACTGTCGAACCAATCGAGGAACTTATAATTGAGGTTCCGGCTGAGTATGTCGGCACCGTCCAGATGGAATTAGGACCGAGAAGGGCAGTCTGCCAAGAGCAATTTGCCTCCTCCAAGGGTTTAACCAAACTGGTCTACGAATTGCCGACCCGTACCCTGCTGGGACTGAGAAACATTTTAATGACTTCCACCAAAGGTACTGTTATCATGAATAGCCTGCTGAGTGGCTACAAGCCGCTGGGCTCGGCTCTGCCGAAGTTACGTAACGGCGCCTTGGTGGCGTATGAGACCGGCCTGACTACGCCCTACGCCCTGGAAGACGCCGAACTCCGCGGCATCTGTTTCGTGGGACCGGCTGAGAAGGTTTATGCTGGTCAGATTGTCGGCTTAAACAACCGCAAAGACGACATCGAGATGAACGTCTGCAAGGCCAAGCACCTGACTAACATGCGCTCCAAATCAAGTGATGGCAGCGTCCAGCTGACGCCGGCCACTATCCTGAGCCTGGAGCAATGCCTGGACTTTATCGAAAAAGACGAGCTGTTGGAAGTTACTCCCAAGGCCCTGCGCCTGCGCAAAATCGAACTCAACCATTTAAAACGCAAACGCGCTAATTAAAGCTCTAAGCATCTAAAGTTTTATAAAACAAATATTTTACTCAATAGAGCGCAGCCGGAGACAGTTCTCATCCGGAACCGGTGCGTGCATGACCGGATCGCCGGTAATTTCGCATTCCAGATCACCATCGTCATATTCTTTTAGCACACTCTCTGCCCCGCAACCAGGTATCGGGCATCTTAACTTTTTTCGAGACACAAGACCCCTCTCCCTTCGGCCAATCGGCGCCAAAAAATATTCGCCAGTACAGGCGGCATCGATTTCAGCCAAGAGTTCCTCATCCAACTCATGCCGGTTGGTACAGTCAATGCCCTCAGTGGTGCCTTTTAAGCAAGGCGGGTGTAATTTATTCATATTTTCTCCTA
>DATKGQ010000034.1:0-18174 GCA_035510715.1 Saccharimonadales bacterium (SeqCode)
GCGATTGCCCAAAGAATTCAAAAAACACGTAATTTAATGGAAGGATGAAAATGACATTCCAAACTTTGCAAAAGGATAAAAATAACAGAGACGAAAAATTAAATGAGGGCTTAAAAAAGGCTTTGCGTTCTATTTGGCTCCGGGGACTGGATTCGAACCAGCGACCTAGTGCTTACACCTTACCCACTATTTTCATAATGGAGTGGACTATGTTATCAACCTTCTCAGGCTGAAGGGCGCTATTTAGAAGATTATTGCTTAGGTCTCACTTCTTAGTCTCTGAACCTTCCAAGTGTCTTACCCTATAACTTGGCTTGGCTGCAAATTACCATATTGTTTAAACTTAGGCTTCTCGCAATTCACCCTTTTTTCACCGTTTAATTACTCAAACGGGCTGCACTTTTTGTACAGGCACCCGCTACTACCGCTGAGCTACCCCGGATTATTAAAGAACAGACTGAATTATATCTGATTAAAGATGCATTATCAATAAAGTGTCTATAATTACCTATACTCTTTATTTATACGTCTACTTTCTTCACGAGCTTTAATAATTTGACGCTTATCGTAAAGCTTTTTACCCCGTCCAACAGCTATTCTGAGCTTAATGTATTTACCTGAAGTTAAAAATTCTAAAGGCACAATACTGTAATTTTTCTGTTTACTTAATTTTAGCTGCTCAATTTCTCGACGTTTGGCAAGTAATTTTCTTGTACGTGTCTGGTCAATATCAGCTACAAAGCCATTGGCAACAGCGCTGATCATAGCGTTAATCAACCACAACTCATTGTCTTTTAGAGCCACATAAGCCCCCGTTAATTGGGCGCGATTAGATCGCAATGCCTTAGTTTCGGGTCCAGATAGCTGAATGCCCACCACTAAACTATCGTTAAGCTCATAATCATATTTTGCTCGCCGATTAATTACTCTTTTAACAGTATTCTTCTTGGGTTTAACCATAATAAATCTATTATGCTTAATTATATACTCTGTAAGTCAACAATAACGATACGATTGTTATTTAGGTATGGCTATTTGTCTGGAATGCTTGTTTAGCTACATCCCAAACGCTTGGATCGTGAAGTACAACCAACCGATAATACCAATACTCAGCCCCCCACAGATATATAGTTTTCATACCCGTAGCTTCTCCATATGAAATTCTTGATTTTAATAATGTCGCATTCATAGATTTGTTCTGTTCTGTTAATGTGGATTGCGGAATTGATTCGCCATGAGGAGGCCAAGGTTCAGCCTGCAGCTCATCAATAATCATGTCTTTACCCGTAAATATTTTCTGTACACCAGCCAAAAATGCGTAATACCAAGCCGGAATGGGATATTCAGCATAACGATGTATTGTTGTATTCCAAACCCGCTTGTAAACTGTTATGGAAAATTCGTCAGGTGTTGGTTGTCCGATAGGAAATCCAATCGCATTATTGCTTCGCGAAACAATAACCTCATGCTTCGGATCTAATTTTTTAACAAGGTTATACTCACTTATTAATCTGCTCCTACTGAAATTAGTACAATCCCCGAAACCCTTTAAAAAATATTCATTTTCTAGCTGATAGCTTTCTAAGCTGGGAGAATTTTTATATCGGTTAACTACAGCTGTAATATATGATTCGAGTTGGGACTGCCATTGTGTAACCGGCTCATTTGCGGCCCAACTTGGAAGATGACATTCCGGCCATCTAGGTTGACGCAGACCGAGCGTTAACACGATTTTGGCATGGGCCGTTTGGGCCATTTGGAATTCCCAATCTAACTGACTGAAGTTATAGACTCCCGGGCTTGTCTCGATATCACTCCAATAACTTGTGATACGAAAATTTTTAACACCGAGGTTGTCAATTAATGCCTTCATTGTTTGCTGGGGGTTAAGGCCTAGGCTTTGAGCGTAATCAGGGATAAATGTCACGCCTAGCGTCAGCGGTTTGTTTGATTCGCTAGCAATATACCACCGGGCTATGCCATACATAGTCCCAAGTACTAATCCGAAAATAATTACTATACAAATTATAATTTTGTGCCACTTATTTTTGTGCCAATATCTTGCAAATAGCTGACACAGTTTTTTTAGAAATCTTATAGGATAATCGTATAGTTTTGGTGATAAAATTTTTTGGCGTCGTGTCATAATGACTTGATCAACGTATAATATTGATGCGTTTAATTACCATGAGAGTATCTATAGTTATACCAGCTTACAACGAGCAGTGCCACCTGGCATTGTGTCTAGAAGCTATTAAAAACCAGAACGTCAAACCATATCAGGTTATTGTTGTTGATAACAATTCATCTGACAATACAGCTAAAATCGCCAAAAGTTATTCTTTTGTTAAGCTTCTTCATGAAAATAATCATGGCATAGTATTCGCCCGTAATACTGGTTTCGACGCCGCAAGTGGAAGTATTATCGCTAGAATCGATGCCGATACAATTATCCCTACAAATTGGATTGAGAATATCCAAAATATATTTACAAATGAGAATATAGACGCCGTGTCCGGTTCGGTGTCATATTATGATGCTCCGTTTAATTATCTGAATGCCTTTACTGATTTATTTTTTCGTGCCAAAATCGCCGGAAAATTAAATAAAACAGTCGGGTATTTATACGGTTGCAATATGGCCCTTACACGGCGATCCTGGAAATCCGTTAGACATAAAACGTGTAGTTCTAATGACGTGCATGAAGATCTTGATCTGGCAATTCATTTGAAACAATCAGGATTTAATATAGTTTTTGACAAAGATCTTAAAGCGGCAATTTCAATACGTAGTTTTAATATCAAGCTAACAAGTTTCCACCGTTATGTACAAATGGTGCCAGACACATATAAAATCCACCACATACTCCAAAAACGATACTTTTATCCGCTAGTGGTTCTAGTTATGACAGCTTATTTTCCAATCAGATTAGGCCTACGTTTTTATAATCCTAGAACTAATAAACTATTGATGGTCGAAAACTGGCAATCGGCTCATAAATCAGTAAACTTTCAGGGTTATGTCGCTAATGGGAAAATCGGCACTATTGACGAACCCCGTGTTTAAAAATGTTCAATGTCAATTTATGCGACTTTTTTCTAGCCAAAGGCAGGTATTCTTTTTTGTCAGTAACTACCGGGATTGGCTTGCCGTCACTTAGTTTTACGATTGTACCTTTTGAAATAAACCTGGTTTCGCCGCCTATCTCAATAACGGTATCTTCCGGAAAGCGGATGGCTTTTTCAGATTTTAGATCTTTCCCTGGTGAATGACCACTTCTCATTCTAAATAGCGTAATGGCATAATTTAATAGTGACCGACTGCTTTTTCTTATTTCATGGGCCGGTCCGTCTAGTCTGATCTGCTTGGCATAGCCGATGATAGCAAAGCGAGGAACATTTATAAACATTATGGCGCGGGCTTTAACTTCTTGGCCATCAATTTCAACTATGAATTTTTTAGCACGTTTAATCTCTCTGATCCCATTTGGTATAGCCGCAGCCAGTGCCGACATCTTATGCAAATTAATGCCTAGGAAAGTTTTCTCGCGATGTTCTTTGGAATTTGTGTGTTTTGCAATGTCAACCGGGAAGCCTCCGGGACTTAGTGTAGTTAACGTCTCGGACTTATCAATAACTTCTCCACCATGGCTTATCTCAATGGCTACCGTATGAGCATTAATCACGAAGCCGTTCTGGAATAGTTCTACCGGTGTTTTAGCGTCAATTGACGAACGATTATAATTAGAGGCTCCGCCACCTTTAAGAGCGCAAACTACCGCACCAAATTTGCGAGCAGCTTTAATGCTATCATCAACACCGCTATCACCGGTTGCCAATAAAAAGGCACAGCGACCAATTTCTTTATATTTTTCTTTTAATGCTTCATAAGCCTCAATGATGTTTTGCTCGGTTAACTGAGGATCTTTATCGGTATTTGCTCTCACAAACGGGATTTTTGAACTAGCTAAAAAATCTCCAAATTCTTGATCAACTTCTTGCCCATTTGTACTACCGGGGCTTAGGACCAAGATAACGCTACCAATGTATTCCAATAGACGATAATGATTTGGTTGTTCAGTAACTTCTGGGGCTTTTATTTCAGTTAATTTATCCATAACTAATAGTCGATCCCTTTGTTGGCTAGAAATTTATTATCAAAATGGTGTTTTAACTTTTTCATTTCCGTAGCAATATCAACAAGCGGAAGTAAAGATTTTGGGAAGTTGCGTCCGGTAAGACACAGGCTCGTCTGTGGGTCTTTATTTGTTATAAGTTGCTTCAGCTCCTTCTCATTAAGTAAGCCGTCGTGAACAGCGTTATTGATCTCATCACAAATTATAAGATCGTATTTCCCACTTTCTGCTAGTTTTAACGCTTTTTCATATGTTTGTTTGGCAGCCTGAATGTGCTGCCGTTTACTGATGGTCTTATCACCCAGCTTGCCGGCCCCATAAAAGCCCTTGCCGCCTTTGTAAAAATATAATTGGTCTTTAAATAGTGGCGAAATATCACGGATAAATATATGTTCACTAACGCCCCAATATTTAATAAATTGCAAAAATGCAACTTTTTTACGATTACCAAGAACTCGGGTTAATAAACCCAAAGCTGCCGTAGTTTTGCCCTTGCCCTCCCCGGTATAGACAATTACTAGCGATGGTTTAACTGAATAATCCTCAAACACCTTAATCATCAGTATATCAATTATGCGGATTTTGCTTGGATTTCTCTAATACGGTTGTGGGTTTCATTAATTAAAACTAATTTATCAAGCTGATGGCCGAAAGCGATTGCCCGTTGGCGTCTTTTCTGCTCTTGCTTTAAGGCAGTCACGTCTGATTGGTGTAAATTATATTTCTGCAGCGTACTTACCGCAAAATTTTCATCAGCTACTAAATCCCATAACTTACGAAATCTGCTAGGTAGGGCTTCGCCACTTGTTAATTCATCGAATGCAAGATCAATGAAGAAATTATATTCAGTACAAAACTCACACACCGCCCTCAATTCATCATCTTTAATGTCTTGAATATGATTTACCCAATCAGTAATCGATAATGCATTAAATAACAGATCGGAGTAATGGCCAGGATTATTCTCCAAGATAGCGACACTGATTGGTGCTAATTCGGCTGATGACGGACCTAGTTCACTCATTTAGGCCCTCCAGATTACTAATTATATAATAACAGTTACTAGCGAGATTGTCCACTAGGTAGCTGTTATAATAAATCATGTTAACTTAGATGGGCTACCTTCAAGGCATGATCGATCTTGTCCCGATCGAATCCGACAATAATGCTTCCATTGATATCGACAACAGGAATTCCGCGTTGACCTGATTTTTTAACAGATTCACCGGCGGCAGTTGGATCTATATCAATATCTTTATCCGTAAATTTAATACCTTTTTTATTAAGATATTCTTTTACGGCATAACAATAGGCGCACCATGATGCGCTATATATAGTAACCCGTTCCTCACTCATGACACTAATTATACATATTTAATATAAAAATACACAAGCATTTTACACTGCAATTGTTATAATAATTAAAGATGGTCAAAAGTGTTAAGAATTCATCTTCTAGAAAAATTATAAGCAAATCAACGGTGGTAAAAACAATAGATTACCGCAGCGCCTTTATCGGTTCTGCCCTGACTATGAGTTGGCAGCTGGCCATTACAGTGCTGGTGCCCATAATTGGCGGCCATGAGCTCGATATACATTTAAAAACCAATCCCGTCTGGACATTAATTGGTGTAGCAGTCGCATTTATCGGTACACTGATTATTATTTTTGGAGTCCTACATAGCGAAGCCTTATCGCCAAAAGAGGTTAAGAAAAAATGATACCATTACAGCTTACTTCTTTTATTGCCAACTCCGGACCAACAATTTATATAGCTCCGCTGGATATCTTCAGTATCAAACATATAGCCATAACTAATGCAATCTTTTACGGCTGGATCTGCTCACTAATATTGATAGTATTTTTAATAATGATTGCCAGGAAACTTACTATTAAGCCTAAAGCCGGTCTTGTCCAGATTGTCGAATACAGCGTTACTTTTATCTCTAACCTGGTCGAATCAAGTTTTAACGATAAAAGCCGCGGGCATAAATATATCCCCTTCTTCGTAACATTGTTCTTTTTTATATTGCTTAATAACTGGTTAGGTTTAATTCCCGGTGTAGGTAGTGCTATTACTTTTCATCATTACCCTTTATTAAGACCCTTCACGGCCGATTTTAACGCCACTCTGGCGGCCGGCCTTGTCACAATGACATACGTTTATGGCGCATCAATCCGGGAAGTGGGTTTAAGGGCCTATATCGGGCACTTTTTTATTGGCAGTCCGCTTAATCCATTATATTTAATAATTGGTTTAGTTGAATTTTTAACAGACCTAACCAGGGTCTTAAGTCTGTCAATCCGACTATTTCTAAATATAACGGTTGGCGAGATAATTATTGCAGTCTTCGCTTATTTGGGGCATGTTGCGGCACCGTTAACTACCACTCCGTTTGTAATGCTGGAATTGTTCGTCGGCGCCCTGCAAGCCTATATCTTTGTTATCTTGAGCGTCTCCTACCTTGCCAATAACGTAAATAATATTACCGGGCAGCAAAACTTGACCAAAAAATCTATTCCTGAAACAATGAAGTTGCAATCTGAAACTATGTAATGGGTTGGGCTTTGCTTATGATAAAAGTACTTAATTACCCAAATAAAGGAGTAACCAATAAATAATATGATTTATCTGGCAGATGCAGTTAACACGGTTGTTCTGGCAAAAGGCCTAGTTGTGGGAATAGGCTTTATCGGGCCGGCAATTGGAATCGGTATGATAGGCAGTAATTATATGCAAGCGATTGGCCGCAATCCGGAAGTTTCTAAATATTTCGGCCAAGCACTGGTTATTATTGCAATCATTGAATTGTTTGCCCTTCTGGCGTTTGCGTCAATTTTCATAATTTAAGTAAAGGTTGGCGATATATGGAAAAAGGCTTAGTGGCTTTTTTCGGCCAGACAAGCTCTGGTATCGGCGCATTCGGAATTAATATTCAGTCTCTGGTTATTCAACTGGTGACTTTTCTGTTAGTTTTTTGGATATTGAAACGCTTTGCTTTTAAACCTATCTTACAATTATTGCAAAAACGTCGTGAAATAATTGAGAATGGCGTTAAATACGGAGTTGATATAAAACGTCAGCATGACGAATTAAAAGAAGAAATTGAAGCCGAGTTCCATCAGGCGCGGCTTAACGCTGACAAGATTATTGAATCTGCCAGACATGAAGCACATGCCATAATTGATAAAGCTGAAGAAGCAGCCAGAATGAATGCCGACATTATTTTGTTGGAAGCTAATCAGCGAATTAAGCAAGAACAGATCCGCCTCAGGCGGCAGGTTGAACAGGAAACCGTTGGTTTAATTATTGAGGCCACAGAGTCTATTATCAAGGAGAAGATAGATCCCATAAAAGATGCCGAACTTATTGATAGAGCCCTGCAGGAAAGCCAATTATTATGAAAATTCCACGACATACATTAGCGCATTTATTAGCCCAAAAAAGTTTACACCAAGGCATAACTGATGATGATGATTTACAAATTGCAGCTTATTTATTGGCCACCAACCGGACTAATGAAGTCAATTCATTACTGCGTGATATCCAATCAGAATGGGCTAAAGATGGTTATGTCAACATTACGGCTATCAGCGCTAACCCGCTGTCTTCGACTGATAAGTCGGATATAGATAAACTTATCCATTCCCTTTATCCTAAAAGTAAAACCATTAATCTTAGCGAACGAATTGATAAAAACTTAATCGGCGGGGTCAGAATAGAATTTGCGCGCTATCAGCTCGATCTCAGTATTCTTGGCACACTTAACCGTTTTAAGAGACTATCGCTGGCCCAAGGAGGTTCTAATTGAGCGATTTATCAATTACCGAATTATCCGATCATATCCGGGCCGCTATTAATGAGCTGAAATTCCAACCAGGTTTGGAGCAGGTTGGCATAGTTACTCGCATTGGCGATGGTATTGCTTGGATATACGGTCTGTCAGCCTGCGGCTTCAGCGAGATGATATCGATTGACGCTGAAAATGGTATGACGCTGACAGCTTTTGCTTTTAATCTTAGTCAGGATGAGATTGGCGCAGTAATTCTGGGTGATGATACATATATTAAAGCCGGCGCAAAGGCTCATTTGCAAGGTAAAGTATTAGAAGTACCGGTCGGTCCGGAATTAATCGGCCGGGTAATCGATCCGCTTGGTAAGCCCCTGGACAACGGACCGCCAATTGTTACTGCCAAAACCAGCCGCGTTGAACGCCGGGCTCCCGGTGTACTGGATAGAGTTGGCGTAAATGAACCGCTAATGACCGGTATCGCTGCAATAGACGCCATGATACCTATTGGCCGCGGCCAACGAGAACTCATTATCGGTGACCGTCAAACCGGTAAAACAGCAATTGCTGTTGACACTATGATTAACCAGCATCATCAAAAAACCGGTGTAGTAAACATTTATGTTGCCATTGGCCAGAAAATGAGTAAAATCGCCCGATTAGTTGATCGTCTAAAGCGTGAGGGTGTAATGGAACAGACGATTGTTGTTGCCACTAGCCCGGCAGATTCGGCGGCCTTGCTTTATATTGCTCCGTATGCCGGCTGCGCAATGGGAGAATATTTCCGCGATGAGATGAAACACGCCTTAGTGATTTATGATGACTTAACAAAACATGCCATCGCCTATCGGCAAATGAGCCTTTTGTTGCGCCGCCCGCCTGGTCGAGAAGCTTATCCGGGAGACGTGTTTTACCTTCACTCCCGTCTTCTAGAACGGGCCGCAAAACTTAAAAAGGAATTGGGAGGAGGTAGCTTAACGGCCTTGCCGATCATCGAAACTCAAGCCGGAGATATCAGCGCCTATATCCCGACTAATGTGATATCTATTACTGATGGTCAAATATTTGTCGAAACGAATTTATTCTATCAAGGTATTAGGCCGGCAATTTCAGTTGGCTTATCGGTCTCTCGAGTTGGCGCAGCTGCCCAGACACCAGCCATTAAAAGTGTATCTAAATCGTTAAGAATTGACCTAGCACAATTCCGTGAGTTAGCTTCTTTCTCGCAATTCTCAACTGATCTTGACGTAAATACCCGCAAACGTATTGAGCGTGGCCAACGCTTAACAGAACTTTTAAAACAACCGCAATTTATGCCTTTGGCTACTTGGCAGATTTATGCCTCATTGCTAGTTGTAACCGAAGCTTGTTTTGATCTGGTTCCGGTAGATAAAATAAAAAACGCCCAGGCAAACTTATTTAGAGAATTAAAAGAACAAGCCGGTGAGATAGTAAATTCATTACAAGACGGAGCTGAACCGAATGATAGTTCTAGACAAACCATTATGAGTATTGCCCGGAATATTGCAGATAGTTATATAAAATCTGACAGCAAACCGCCAGAGGTCGCAAAATAATGGCCAATATGATTACTCTTAAAAGGAAGATTAATTCAATTCGCAATACTCAGCACATAACCAGGGCAATGGAATTGGTGGCCGCCAGCAAAAAACGCCAGACCCAAATACAGGCTGTTAATAGTCGCGATTACAAAGCGGTAGCCTACAGTTTGTTAGCCAGGCTAAATTCATTACCAGAAACCGCTGTTCATCCTCTATTCCAACACCGCCGAATTAAAACAAAACTTTATATCGTTGTTACCAGCAATACTGGCCTAGCCGGAGCCTATAACTATAATGTACTAAAATTACTTACCCAATGTATCCAAGCAGACCAGCTTAAAACGATTAACGTTAAGCTAATTACTGTTGGTAATCGAGGCGCTCAATTTGCCAGGCGGATCCGCGGGATAGAACAGTTAGCTGTATATCCAGCTTTTGGCGACCACCCTACTGTAAATCAATTACGACCGATGCTTAATACATTGTTAGATTTATACCGTACGGCAGCAGTCGACGAAATAGCGTTAGTTTACACAGCTTACCAAACAAATTTTGTCCAAACGCCAGCTAAACTAGTTATACTACCAGCTCAAATCAATCATAGTAAGGCGACAATTAAATACAATTATAATTTTACAAACTATGAGCCGTCTATCTATGTGGTTTTGGGCAGTGTCACTACGAGATTGATTGAAGTTCAGATATGGCAATCAATGCTGGAGAGTTTAGCCAGCGAGTACTCGATGCGGATGCTGGCAATGAAAAATGCCACTGATAATGCTGACAGTCTTATTAAAGATTACACACTAGAGTTTAATTCGGTCCGGCAAGCTTCGATTACGCAGGATTTAGCAGAAATTAGCGGTGGTTTCGAAGCCTTAAGCGAAACAGGAGTATAATTTTGGAACTTGATGAACAATCCAACGCAGCCAATGGTATCGTAAGTCAAATAAACGGCGTAGTTGTTGACGTTGAATTTTCAAATAACAACTTGCCAGCCATTTATAATGCTCTAAAAATTAAAACTAATCGGATTGAATTAACACTTGAAGTTGAGCAGCATTTAAGCGAGACAAGTGTCCGCACAGTTGCTCTCGACTCAACCGATGGATTGCGGCGTGGTACTAAGGTAACTGATACCGGCAAGATGATTCAAGTCCCGGTTGGCAAAAAAACTCTGGGCCGGATGTTTAATGTTATCGGTCAGCCAATTGATGATTTGGATGATTCCTTTGACCAGTATGAATCAATTCATAAATTACCGCCGTCTTTTTCTGATCAAGCCAGTAAAATTGAAGTATTAGAAACTGGCATAAAAGTAATTGACCTTATCTGTCCGATTACCCGCGGCGGCAAAGTCGGCTTGTTTGGCGGGGCCGGAGTCGGCAAAACAGTATTAATACAAGAACTGATTAATAATATTGCAAAATTCCATAATGGTTACTCTATCTTTGCCGGTGTCGGTGAACGGACCCGCGAAGGCAATGATTTGTATCAGGAAATGACCGATACCGGCGTTTTGAAAAATACCTCATTAGTCTTCGGACAAATGAATGAACCGCCTGGCGCTCGGTTGAGAGTCGGTTTATCGGGGTTAACGATAGCCGAGGGATTCCGTGACAGCGGACATGATGTATTGCTGTTTATTGACAACATCTTCCGTTTCACTCAAGCCGGAGCAGAAGTATCAGCCCTGCTCGGCCGTTTGCCTTCAGCGGTTGGTTATCAGCCAAACTTAGCTCAAGAAATGGGAGAATTGCAGGAAAGAATTACCTCTACCAAGGAGGGATCGATAACTTCTGTCCAGGCAGTTTACGTACCGGCTGATGATTTGACTGATCCGGCTCCAGCAACAACTTTTGCTCACTTGGACTCAACGATTGTTTTGTCCCGGTCATTAACTGAGCTTGGCTTATATCCAGCCGTCGACCCGCTTGATTCAAACTCAACAATATTAAGTGCCGATATTGTCGGTGACGATCATTATCGGGTAGCCCGTGAAGTCCAGAGAGTTCTCCAACGATATAAAGATCTACAGGATATCATTGCTATTTTAGGCATAGAGGAGCTATCTGAAGAAGATAAGCAAACGGTTGATAGGGCCCGGCGAATCCAGCGATTTCTATCTCAACCTTTTCATGTTACAGAGGTGTTTATAGGCCGCCCAGGCAAATATGTGCCACTAAAAGATACAATTACCGGCTTTGATGAAATATTACAGGGCAAACATGATGATAAATCGGAAAATGCCTTCTTCATGCGCGGTGATATCAGTGAAGTAACTGATTAAAATGATACGCTTCCAATTGATTACTTTGGCTGGCACAAAAATTAACGAAGACGTTTTCCAGGTAACATTACCAACTAAGACTGGCCGGATCGGAGTACTAGAGAGACATATGCCATTGGTCGGTGTAATTACTCCAGGCATTATCGAAATCCAAAAAAACGAGCATGACGCTGGTAATAAAACTATGCAGTTTGTTACTTATGGCGGTGTAATTGAAATTGCTAACAATGTTTTAAGGGTAATCGTGGATGAAGCCGACCAAGCCGATGAAATAAATGAGAGTGAGGCTCAGCGGGCTTACGAACGAGCCCAGAAAATGAAACTAGAAGCTAGAGATGAAATAAGTTTGGAGAATGCCCAAGCCCTGATCGACCGTTCACGCATCCGTTTGCAAGTTGTTAAATTGCGGCGCCGGTCCTCGCGTTAGAATTCGTTATAAATAACAATTAATTTTTTGAGATTTATTAATCGTAAAATATTTTATTATTCAAATTTGCCATTATGACTCAGCATGATATGCTTAAAGCATAAATTAAAATATACGGAGGCTCGTATGTTCGGTAAAAAGAAACTCGCTTTGATGGGAGTTGAGTTAATAGGAACCGCGATTTTGGCATTAGCGGTATTAAGTGTGCGAAACTCAGGAATTGGTTATTCCTTATTCGTAGCTTTAGCAGCTGCTATTGCATTGGGAGCAGTAGTACTGGCCTTTAATTCAGTATCAGAACCACAGCTTAACCCAGCTTTAACAGTTGGATTATGGTCTGCAAGAAAAATAAGTACCTTAAAAGCAATTTTATTTATTGCCCTACAGCTACTTGGTGGCGCAATTGCTTACTGGTTGTACATATACTTCATTAAAACGCATTTGCCGAGCACTGCTGGCCATTACAATGCCCGTGTGATGATTTCTGAAGCAGTCGGAACATTTGTATTTGTTATCGGTTGGTCAGCCGCAGTCGCTCAGAAATACACAGGCTTACGACTTGCTGCAACGATAGGTGGAGCATTTGCCGTAGGTTTGATTATCGCCTCATTGTCAACAACCGGTTTCGGTTTAATCAACCCGGCATTGGCGCTTAGTGTTCATTCATGGGGCTGGAGCACCTACGTTGCCGGACCGGTTATCGGCGGCGTGGTTGGAGTAAATTTCTACCATTACCTTTACGCTCCTGGCACTACCAGCAAAGCTAAAGCTAAGAAGTAACAACTTTTTTAGCAACCCAATAAATACACCGCCCTAAAAAATCAGGCGGTGTATTTATTTTTGGCCGGCTATGAGATCGGATTCGAAATTTTCAATGCCATTTATATCTGTTGTATAGGTAGCAATATCGGGTAAATGCATGGTCATAACATCATGCCAAACTGCCTCAATCAGATTTTTGATCCGGTATAGCTCGTTATCGTCATAGGTGACGTGGAGTTCGTGGATTATGCCACCTTCATCAGGCTCAACAAATTCCAAATAAGCGTCAACAACCTTATATCCACTAAAGCGTCGTGAATTTTCAACCAGCAGCTTATAAAAATATAATTGTTGTCTATACCGGTGCAAAGAGATAGTTCTTTGCCAGCGGGCATAATGATGTCCGGTTTTATAATCCACGATCGTAATGGTTTTATCAGTATTATTAACCATAAGTTTATCTATTGTTCCACTTAAGTGAGCATTATTTATTAATACAGCCTCATTTTTGAAACTATATTCACAATAATTTGTTGACTTAATCGTGAATGTTCTTTGCGCCAAATATAATGATAGGCATTTTTCTCCACGTTTCAGCAATTTAGCTGTTTCGTCGGCGTTAAGACGTTTTAATGTTAATATCCGATTGTAATGCTGTAACGTTTTTTCTACAGTTGGCAGTTTCTTATTGATCTGGTTGTAGTTATGCAGCCAGAGCAGCATATCATGAATTGCGTTACCATATTGACTAGAGACCGAAGAAGCGTGCGGGAATGCCAATAAGCTATTCATTAAAAAGTAACTAGGACCGGCGTGTACGATGTCGGTAAAGTTTGTTAGATTTGTTGGGTTTAACTGGAAACGTTCTAGACGTTTTTGAAGTAAGGTTAATAGATTTGGTTGCTTAATACCGGACTCATGCCGTTGGTACCAGTAGGTTGATAACTCGACAGCCGAAATCGGTTGCTTGATGGTTGTATTGCTGACTAATCGCTGCTTGACTGGTAGTAATGGCGACCTTAGCTCGCCTTGATCATCAATTGTCTCATCAAGGTATTTTAACCTCGTCATGGCTTTGCCATTATAATTCTGGCGGTAATTAACCAGAAAAATATTCTGCTTAGCCCTGGTAATAGCAACATAGAAAAGTCTTAGGTGCTCATCGTCATTAGCTCCGTTATATCTTATGTATGCAAGATTTTTCGGTAATGATAGGCGAGAAACCGCAGTCCTAGTTTTACTACCCCAAACTTCATCATTGCAATCAATAACAAAGACTGTTTGGAATTCAGCGCCTTTTGCTTTATAGGCAGTCATAAGTTGCAGGGCTTCGCGGGCTTCATAATAAGGACTGGTATTAATAATCTTTATGTTAGCTGCTCGATGTCTGGTCACGAACAATAAAAAATCATTTAAAGAAAGTGGTTCTGGTTCGTTGTATTGATAATCCCGCAAGCGAGCTCTTAAAACTGTTAAATTGGTTAATAGCTGCCAAAATTCACCGAGTTTATGCTTGCGCGCGTCTTCGCTAAAATAGTACTGATAAAAGGTTGAGGTAAAATCCGGTTCATTCGTTTCTTGTAATGGACAAGGTAGCACACCGATCAGATAATCTATAATTACTTCCAGTCTTTCCGTT
Organism: Saccharimonadales bacterium (SeqCode); assembly: GCA_035510715.1. Taxonomy (GTDB): domain Bacteria; phylum Patescibacteriota; class Saccharimonadia; order Saccharimonadales; family UBA4665; genus DATKGQ01. The sequence continues at coordinate 14,607 of DATKGQ010000034.1, forward strand.
TTAGCCAGAGAGCTTAATCTGAGAAAGAATAAAGCGATTGGCCTAAGCTGCGAATCATCAATCATTATCTCCAGCCAGGATTTCCCCGTATCCCTAGCTTGCCATGATAAATTCCATATTATACTTGTTGGAATATGCCAAAAATTGTAACTGAATACTTCCGGGCACAGGGCATTAACATAATCATCATGTTTTTCGGCCAAGGCTTGTATGAATTCGGCTTGACGGATTATTTGGGCAATTAACGGATCATCAAGTACATTTTCTCGGCGCTCATAATATACTGGTAAGTTTTTGTCATGGAGAAAACCAACCAATGCTTCTAAGTAACGATGCTGCGGTGCAAGAACGGCAATTTCTTTCAATTGATGTCCGCCCTTAACAAGTTCACTGATTTTTTGGGCTATCCAGGCGTACTGTTCTATGTCACTATTTGCCTCGCTCCTTTCAACTACACCGCTTAGCGATGGTTTATGGGCTGCCCGTAAGACTTTTTTTATATCTAGCTGATCGTGCAACCTTTCACTAATTTGGCTAACTATTTTTTGAGAAAAATTGATAATATCGCTGGTTGAACGATAACTATCTTCCAATCCAATAACAACAACATCGCGATACAACGTTATAAATTTCAGCATATGAGAATAATGTGCACCTTGAAAAGCATAAATTGCCTGATCATCGTCGCCTACGGCACAGATGTTCGGATGTCTTTCATGCACGGGGCTATCAGTTAATAATTCAACCAATCTAAGCTGGGCAGTGTTGGTGTCTTGAAACTCGTCAAGCAGGATATAGAGATATTGCTCTTGCAAACTATAGCGAAATTCTTTACTGGAGGACAACAACTTAACTGCCTGAAGAATCATATCGTCGTAATCAAAAAGCTGGTTAGTTTCCAGGTGATCTAAATATTGCTGATAAATACCGGCGGCAGCTATTAAGCGACGCTGAGCAGCCAAACCACTAAAAACGAATTCGGCATTTTCATTTTTGCTAAGCCACTGATTTTTCCAATCTGTTAATGGTGTTGAACGATTTAATTCCTTGGCGTCTTCCAGGGCCTTCTGGAGAGTCTCAACTGCCAGTTGTTGCAAATTAACGATACCTGGTTCGAACTTGATTGATAATTTAATTTTTCGCAGCTCAAATAGTAATTTTTCAAATAAAGGCAACGCTTTTTTATCAATTCTTACAATAGACGATAGAATTTCAATTGAAATTTTACTGGCCTGCTCAATAAATTTATTGTTACTCTGAAGTATTCTCGTGATATCAGCTGGGCTTAATAAAGCAGTCTTGGCATCACTAATGAACGAAATAATATCTTTAACGTATGAATCAGCAAATTTCAATGGATGGTCATATTCTAGTTCAGTAATTATACTTCGGATAATACTATCAGCGCCTAATTCATCAACTGGCTGTCGGTTAGAAAAATCTGTAAAGTATTCGGGATACTTTCTGATTATATCGGCGCCAAAACTATGGTAAGTGCTAATTGTTACCGCATAACCGTCTTTTCCGATAAGTTGGATTAATCGCTCACGCATAGTTTGGGTGGCAGTTTCGGTAAATGTCAGGCAAAGGATATTCTCTGCCGACGTATCGGTGTTAGCCAATATGTGTGCAACCCTAGTAGTTAAAAGTTGGGTTTTACCGGTTCCCGGACCGGCGACGATCAACACTGGCCCATCAATACAATCAACGGCCTTTTTTTGGGCTTGATTAAGACTACGATAAGCTTTCTGATAGGCTTCCACAGAACTTATTATAGGTGATTACTGCTGATCAGTGGTATTAATTAGATTACATTTTGCTGGCACAGACCGGACAGGTTTCCACTGTTTCTAGCTCTTTTATCCATTGCTCAGAAGCCTTCCACCAAGGTTCATAGTAATGGAAGGCGGCGATTTCAGCTAAATTTCGTATTATCCAGCCCAACCAACCGTATAATCTGATATTTTTCCATTGAACAGCAGCCCAGTGCGGACCGACAGGCACAACATAGACCGGTTTTTCTGGCTTATATGATTCAATTGGCTTATTGTCTAGTCGCTGGCTAATTACCGAGCTAACATAGATTGCATCATGCAACCCAGTTTGGGCCATCCCGCTATACAGGGTATCAGCATTGTCGCCCAATACATAAATATTTGGTTCAGCCTGAAGATGTTCATCAACTTTGACCTTACCGTTATCATTTATCTTAAATTTATTAACTTTAAAAAAAGGATGATTCGTTACGCCGGCTGTCCAGACAACAGTATGGCTGTTGATCATTCTGCCGCTGACTTTCAATCCGTAAGCTGTTTCGCCATCGGCGGTTTTAGCTAAGCTTAATTTAACTCCAAGCTGTCTTAATCGTTTGCATAAATGATCAGACATTTTTTCTGATAATGAAGGCATTAGTTGGTGGGCTGATTCAATAAGTTCAATATGTACCGCTTTATTTTTTATATTATGCTGTTTCATGATCCGTTTCATATAGCCGGGCAAGGCGCCGGCCAGTTCAATTCCGGTTGGTCCGCCACCGACAATAATATAATTTAGATCAGGTTTATGTTCATCAATTAATTGTTGATGGAGATGGGATTTAAACCTGGCAACTTCTTCATTAGATTTTATGCTATAGGCAAATTGTTCAAGTCCTCTAACGCCGCGGAAATTAGTTACGACCCCAAGAGCCATTATCAACACGTCATATTGATAACTGTCTATCCGGCTGGTAATAACCGTCCGTTTTTGGCGGTCCAGTTGAACGGCCTCGCCGAATAATATCCTAACGGGTTTATCTTTTAATATATTATTTAACGGGATGCTAGATTCTTCAGGGATACCACCCGCATTGTCAACATGAAGATTGGGATAATAGCGGAAATACGGACGGTTTGATAATAGACTGACTTGCAGGCGTTTATCTTGGGACAATTCCAGAGCTGCTTTGATACCAGCAAACCCACCCCCAACAATTAGAATACGTTTCTTTCTCATGGGCAAGTTGTCATCATTCCCGTAACTCTCCTACTATATATAATCATATCAATAGCTAAAGTGTATTACTATAATTACCGCTAATCGTGCAGCTAACATTTGACTAATAATTTATTATTTTTGACTATTATAGCAGAGAATAATCTGTTAATCATTATTGCCAAATAATATCAAATAATTTTTACGACTTAATTTTTTCATAGAATACAAGCTTATAACGATCCGGGTCGCGGACTACAAATTCCCGGTTACCCCATGGCCAATCTCTTGGTTCGGTAGATGCCGAAATACCTTCATCTTTTAGACTCTTATGGTAATCATTAATGCCATCGACTTGGATATAGATATAAACGCCAGTTCCTTTCGGCTCGCCAAAGGCATCTTTTTGGAATGATTGATCCATGTCTTTGGTGGTATCTTGCGCCAGGAATTGCAGGGTAGTCGAACCCAATTTAACCTCACCAACAGCATTATCATCACTAATAATTTCAAATCCAAGCTTCTTATAAAATGACACACTTGTAGTGGTATCTTTGACATAAAAACTCAGCTGATTCAATGCTTTTAACATAGC
>DATKGQ010000035.1:0-16712 GCA_035510715.1 Saccharimonadales bacterium (SeqCode)
ACCCGGTCTCTTTGAAATTGATTTAGAAGTTCACGGTGACAACCGAGGCTGGTTTAAAGAAAACTACCAGCAAGAGAAAATGGAAGCCTTGGGTCTACCGCATTTCGAGACAGTCCAAAATAATATTTCCTTTAACTCCGAGATGGGAATAATTAGAGGCCTTCATGCCGAACCATGGGAAAAGTTTATATCGGTTGCCAACGGGTCCGTTTTTGGAGCCTGGGTTGATTTAAGAAAAGGCGAAACCTTCGGTAAAGTTGTAACACTGAAAATAGATCCGAGTAAAGCGGTCTTTGTAGCCAGAGGTATCGCTAATGGGTACCAGACTCTCGAACCGAATGTTACTTATACATATCTAGTTAATGAGCATTGGCAGCCCGGTGTTAAATATTTGGCGGTAAATGTATTTGATCCCATATTAGCAATCAACTGGCCAATTGCCGCCAAAAACGCTATCATTTCGGAGAAAGATAATACTAACCCATTACTAAAAGAAATAACCCCATTGGAGGATTAATGGACGAGGCAGGAATTCTAATAATTGGCGCAAACGGTCAGCTTGGTACTGCCTTAAAGAATAAGTACCCCACCGCTCGAGCGGTTGATGTCAATGAACTGGATATATCCAACCGGCAAGCAGTAGAAGCATATGACTGGTCAGGTGTAAAAATAGTTCTGAATGCTGCTGCCTATACCAACGTAGACAGGGCCCAAACAGTCGAAGGACGCATCAGCGCCTGGAAAATTAATGCCCTAGCAATGAGCTACTTGGTTGCGGCGGCATTGAAATATGACATTATCCTAGTCCACGTTTCTACAGAATACGTATTTGATGGCACTATAAACCCACATACTGAAGACGAGCCATTATCGCCACTTGGGGTATATGCCCAAACTAAAGCTGCAGGCGACATAGTTGTGGGTGTTTTGCCAAAATATTATATTGTCCGAACTTCTTGGTTGATCGGTGAAGGAAAAAATTTCGTCCGGACGATGCTGAACCTTGGTCAAAAAGGAATCAATCCGAAAGTTATTGGCGACGATATCGGCCGCCCGACTTTTACCAGCGAGCTCGTCAGAGCCATCGACCACCTGCTCTCTTCTCAAGCGCCATGTGGCGTATATAACGTTTCTAATGGCGGTGACACAGTCAGTTGGGCCGATCTTACGCGCGCTATTTATCGGTTGGCCGGCTTAGACCGAACCGTAACTGACGTTACTGATGAAGAGTATTACGCCGACCAGTCCGAGGCTTCGCCCAGGCCGCACAGCAGCATATTTGATCTGAAGAAGATTCAATCAACCGGTTTTATATCTCGGGATTGGAAAGATGATTTAGCAAACTACGTAAAGAAGGAGACAGTTCAATGAAAGGAATTGTTTTAGCCGGGGGAAGTGGAACCCGCCTTTACCCGATTACTATAGCTATCAGCAAGCAGTTGATGCCTATCTATGACAAACCAATGATTTACTACCCCTTGAGTACATTAATTAGCGCCGGTATCCGGGATATTCTAATTATCTCGACTCCCAACGATTTACCTCGATTCCAGCAATTGCTCGATGATGGTTCGCGAATTGGCTGCAATTTCAGCTATAAACTACAAGAAAAGCCCAAAGGACTAGCTGACGCTTTTATTGTCGGCGCTGACTTTATTGGTAGCGATAAAGTAGCCATGATTTTAGGTGATAATATTTTCTACGGTTCGCAAATGGATAATTACCTGAAAAAATATACAGACGTTGACGGAGCAGTTGGTTTTGCTGCCCAAGTCCGGGACCCGGAACGTTATGGCGTCTACGAGTTTGACGAACAAATGAACGTTTTATCAATTGAAGAAAAACCAGCCCAGCCAAAATCAAACTATGCTAATGCTGGATTGTATTTCTGCGATAACGAAGTAGTGGAGATAGCAAAAAACGTTCAGCCGAGCGATCGCGGTGAAATTGAGATCACTTCCGTCTTGGAAGTTTACCTTAAAAAAGGAAAACTAAAAGTTTGCCTGCTGGACCGAGGAACGGCATGGCTCGATACGGGGACCTTCCAGAGTATGAGTCAAGCATCACAATTCGTCCAAGTGATTGAGGAGCGGCAGGAACTTAAAATCGGCTGCATAGAAGAGTCGGCATACCGGCAGGGATTTATCGACAAAAAGCAGTTAGTGAGGATTGCTGAACCGCTACAAAAATCCGGCTACGGCAAATACCTCTTAGATTTGCAATAATCAGTGAAGCACTAATGACTATCTCTTATTGGATTCCAGCAAGTTTAAGTTATGTTGGTTGCGATTGGCTTCAAGTATAGCCAAGTGGCGGGCTAGTTGGATGGTCTTTTGCTGATTATCTTTACGATGCATATATTGTGTAATTGTTGTGGCCATGAATAATACGGTTAGGCAATATAGTAATAAGTCGGCCCCCCTCCCAACCCCAACAAGATGAGCCAATCTAGTTGTTATTGGCGGAAAAATAATTGCAATTATGCCCACCAGTAAGGTAGTGAAGCCGATCAACTTGCTCCAAGCTTGACCGCGAGTACTAGCGCCCTGACCGATAAGCCATAAGAGAATTATCGCTATAAATATAATTAATATGATCCTTATGATCATCTTCTTGTCCTGCTTAAAACTACATCGACCAAAATATTTATGGAGTTGAGCATAGACTGGCCTTTTGATTTTGAGTAGTCGTCATACTTAATCGTTACCGGTACTTCAACATATTTCCACTTGCCTCTCCCCATCTTGTCGATAATTTCTGAGGCATGAGCCATGCCGGGCATCTCAATATTTATATTCTCTGCAAATTTTCGATTGAATACTCTAAGACCATTATGAGTATCGGTTAGCGTAACGTCGCTGAAATAGTTAGTAAATTTGATGGCTAATTTTAGCAGTAATTTTTTGGACAAGCTGATATTGTGCGCTTTGCCCAAAAATCTCGAACCCACGACAATATCTACTTTAGTTTTCTTGATAGTATCTAACATCCCTAAAGCATCCTCGATAGAATGCTGACCATCAGCATCAAAAGTAACGAAATACCCAATTTCTGGAAATTGCAGCGCATAGTCTATTCCGGTCTGGAGTGCTGCCCCCTGACCAATGTTAATCGGGTGATTTACGACTAGCGCTCTGGTTCGCTTGAGCTCTATCTCGGTATCATCACGGCTGCCATCGTTAACGCAGACTGTCAGGAATTTTTCGGGTATTTTTTCGACAGTTTTAACTATTACGGCTTGTTCGTTAAAAACGGGAATTATGAAAGCGACTGTTTTTTGTCCCATGCCCCTAGTATAGCGTGCATTTGTTATAATATGTTAGAAGAGGGCTCTAGATTCATGTACGACCTATCTCTTTTGGTAATCAGGTTCTGCAAATAAATAGGCTCTGGCAGTAAAGGTTGGATTTATGTTATGAAAAAATCAAATATTTCCGCGGAAATGGGCAACCAAAAAATGGTTTCTGGCGTTTCTTCAAAAAACCATAACACACGCCACAATCGAGTTTTAGTGGTTATTCCAACTTTAGGGGATAGACTTGAGCTACTCCGTGAAACTTTGCGGTCAGCTAAAGATCAATCTCCCGTAATTGCCGATGTTGTCATTGTTTGCCCAAAAAAAAGCGTGGCCGCGAGAAAACTGGCTAAAGAATTTGGAGCAACGGTGTGCGACGATCCTGGCAGTCTTTCTGAGGCTATTAACGTTGGCTTTGACCTCGCCAAACCTTGGCATGAATATGTCACTGAAATTGGCGATGATGACTTATTGAGACCGGGCTCGATTCACGCTACAACATCAGCTCTCGATGCCAATCCACGAGCCGTTTTAGCATATGGCTACTGCGACTACATCGACACGAAAGGTAGGATAATATTCACCAGCAGAGCCGGCCGTTTTGCGCCATTGCTTATTAGCTGGGGGCCTAACTTATTACCGTTACCGGGAATGGTGTTTCGAGCATCTGCCATCAAACAAGTTGGGCATTTTGATCGCAACCTTAAATACAGTATGGATCTAGATTTTTTGCTTCGACTACGTCCGTTTGGTGAGTTTATCAATACTGCTCAAGTTGTTGCAGCGTTCCGCTGGCATCCTACATCTACCACGGTCGCGAATCGCCGAGCCTCGATAGAGGAGGCGCAGCACGTTAAGAGTCGTTATTTGCCAAAGACACTGCAACGAATTGCACCCACTTGGGAAGTACCGGTACGTATTGCCACGCTGATCGCAGCCAACCGAGTTAATGCCAGGGCACTTTCGCTAGGGAGGGAAAAGAACCGATAATCCAGAGGTTTATTATTATAGGATAATTAGTTTACTATATTGGAAGGTTTGTAAGGGAGAGGATGTGTTAAATGAAAAATAAGGTCGCGCTTATCACCGGCATTACTGGGCAGGATGGATCATATTTGGCAGAATTGTTGTTAGAACAAGGCTACCAGGTACACGGCCTGATCCGCCGCTCTTCAACTTTTAACACTGGTCGTATTGAACATATTTTTCAAGACCCGCACGAAACGAATAAGCGACTTTTCCTTCATTATGGTGATCTATCTGACAGCAGTAGTATATCTCGCCTTATTGAATCAATTAAACCTGATGAAATATACAACCTTGGAGCACAAAGTCACGTGCGTGTTAGTTTTGATATACCGGAATATACCGGAGACGTCGTAGCCTTAGGCGCCCTCCGAATACTCGACGCAATACGCGACTCAGGAGTCAAAACTAAGTATTATCAAGCATCCTCTTCGGAAATGTATGGTTTGGTTCAGCAGATACCCCAAACAGAACAGACCCCTTTTTATCCGCGTTCGCCATATGGTGTTGCAAAAGTTTATGCTTATTGGATAACAAAAAATTACCGTGAGAGTTATGGTATTTTTGCCTGCAATGGGATTCTTTTTAATCACGAATCACCGCGACGCGGTGAAACGTTTGTAACTCGTAAAATTACTCGTGGATTATCTAGAATCAAGTTAGGCGTAGATGATGTGATTTATTTGGGCAACCTAAACGCTAAGCGAGACTGGGGTTTTGCTAAAGATTTTGTCGAGGGCATGTGGCTTATGCTTCAGCAAGATAAGCCGGATGATTATGTATTGGCAACCAATGAAACGCACACGGTTCGTGAATTCGTTGAAATTTCAGCTAAATGCCTGGGATATGATTTAAAATGGCGAGGGAAAAGCCTTAAAGAAGAGGGCTATGATTCTAAAACCGGAAAAGTACTAATTAAAATAGACCCGGTATACTATCGACCAGCAGAAGTAGATCTATTAATCGGGGATTACGCGAAGGCAAAATCAAAAATGGGTTGGGAGCCTAAAATCTCTTTTAAAGAGTTGGTCAAATTAATGGCAGACTCGGATTTTCAAGACGAACGTAAAAAAATGGCGATGCGATAATGATTAAACTAATTAAATCAACCTTCTATCATGAGCAGCAAACCAAACAAGCTTTGGCTGATTTTATTTTGAAACAAAACATATTCAGCATGAATGAGCAGTGTGCCAAGTTTGAAACCGCATTTGCCATCAAACAGCAACGAAAACATGCGGTTTTTGTACAAAACGGAAGTGTCGCCAACTTTTTACTTGTCCAGTCTATGCTAAACTCCGGAAGACTAAACAAGGATGACAAGGTTGGCTTTTCTGCTCTGACTTGGCCAACGAATGTTATGCCTTTAATCCAACTGGGTCTGGTGCCGGTAGCACTTGATTGTAATATCGCAACTCTCAACGTTTCGCCCGAAATTGTCGATGAGTCCGCGGAGCAGATCAAATGTCTTTTCCTGACTAATGTACTCGGTTTTTGCGACGACTTGGCTCAGATCAAAAAGATATGTGATGAACACAACATCATCCTACTTGAAGACAACTGTGAATCCTTAGGCTCTAAGATGGACGGGAAACAGCTCGGTAATTTTGGTTTGGCTTCGACTTTTTCCTTTTTTGTCGGGCATCATATGTCGACGATTGAGGGCGGTATGATCTGCACTGATGACGATGAGCTGCATCAGCTTATGGTAATGGGGCGCTCCCATGGCTGGGATCGCAATCTTAATGCCGATGCGCAGATACAATTGCGGGAAAAACATGGTATTGATGATTTTTATGCGAAGTATACTTTTTACGATCTCGCTTCAAATTTCAGGCCTAATGAGATTGCTGGTTTTATCGGCAATATTCAAATTAAGTACTGGGATGATATTGTTCGGAAGCGCGTATCAAACTTTACCCGGTATATTTCAGCAATGAAGACAAATAAAGATTTTTATCAGTACAATTTATCTCACATGGATATTGTGTCGAATTTCGCGATGCCAATTATCTGCAAAACCTCCGACCTAGCGAGGGCTTACCGCAAAAAGTTTGAAAATGCCGATGTCGAGATTAGACCCGTTATAGCCGGCAACATAACAAAGCAACCTTTTTTTCAAAAATATATACAGGATAGCGTGCACAGACCTAATTCCGACCTGGTTCACGCCAATGGTTTTTATTTTGGCAACAACCCAGACATGGCCGATAAGGAACTAGATACGCTTTGTAAACTGCTGGCGTAGGGAATATGGCTATAGATAAAACTGCAAAAATTTACGTAGCTGGACACACAGGATTGGTCGGATCCGCCATCACAAAACGCCTTCATGATTTGGGTTATATTAACCTAGTCCTTAAGACTCGTGCCGAACTAGACCTAATGGATCAACTGGCAGTGAGCAACTTTTTTAGCACAGATAAACCCGAATATGTTATCGACAGTGCGGCAAAGGTCGGAGGCATTAAGGCGAACATGACTTATCCGGCAGAGTTTCTGATGGAGAATCTTCAGATACAAAACAATCTAATTTGGTCCGCAAAAATTGCAAATGTTAAAAAATTCATCTTCTTGGGCAGCTCATGCATCTATCCGCGGGATTGTCCTCAACCAATGAAAGAAAGTTACTTCATGGAGGGCAAACCAGAACCAACCAACGAGGCTTATGCCTATGCCAAAATTGCTGGAATCAAACTTTGCGAATATATATATGATGAATTCCAAATGGATTTCACGTCATGCATGCCAACAAATATCTATGGAGAAAACGATAATTTTGATCCGGAAACTGCGCATGTTATCCCTTCGCTCATTAACCGAATGCACCAGGCAAAGACCCACCAAGCCCCTGAAGTGGTCATATGGGGTACCGGCAACTCCCGCCGTGAATTCTTATATGTTGACGATTTGGCAAATGCGGTCGTCTGGTTGTTGGAAAAATACGATAAAAAACAATTCCTAAACATCGGCACCGGTGAAGACATTTCTATCAAAGAGCTAGCAGAATTAATCAAAAAAGTCGTAGGTTACGAAGGAGAGCTGGTTTTTGATAGCACTAAACCTGACGGTATGCCGAGAAAGCTGCTGGAAGTATCGAAGATACATAATACCGGCTGGCGGCACGAAATCGACCTCGATAGCGGCCTGAAGCGAACATACAAATGGTATCTAGCAAATATTGCAAATAAATATAGTGGCCAAGATTCTGAGTGAAATTCTCACCTGTATTAAAATAGGATGTTTTTAGGTAAACTAGGCTTGTGACAAAGATTCTCATTACCCTTTACATAGTTACCACCTCACTCGCTTTGATTTTACTCAAACAGGGTTCTAAAACTGGGGCGCTAGTAGCTTACATCGGCAATAAACTGCACTTTAATTTCAACGCATTTACTCTGTCGGGGATTGCTTTATATGGCATCAGTTTTGCTGTTTATACTTACTTAATTTCAAGATATGAGTTAGGGTATATTATCCCCTTGACGGCCGCCTTCGTATACTTAGTAATATTTACGGCGTCTTTCTTTGTCTTTAAAGAGTCCTTTACTGCCACAAAAATAATTGGGATAGCATTGATCATACTGGGTCTAACTTTTTTGAACCTAAAAAAATAAACTTAAACAACCCTAGGTGTTAAAGTGGCAGGTATGTGATTTTATAATACCAAGCAACAGATATTATCAGACATATTATGACGCTAGCGGGAAAAAGTAAAGTTGCCCATTTCTTGGACATATTCATCTTTATGGGGATTATATAACTCAAACCATACATGAAAAACGGTAGCACAGGTAGAAAATAGCGCCCTTGCACGCCGCCAATCGTCGACGAACCTACGGAATTATAAGCAAGATACAAAGCTGTAACTATGCTCCCAGCACATAAAATAGCAACCCCTAAAAATATGCTCCCTTTTTTATAATCTTGAGATAGAGTGGTTTTTACTTTAGATTTATATATAGTTGCCCAAGAAAGTATTATCGCAAGATAGCCAATAACAACTGCTGGGAGAACCACAAAGTTATATCCCAACAGACTAATTATCCCATTAAACCAAGAATTCTCTAGAGCACTTTTCAGTGTTATATATAAAAACCTAAAAGGATTCAGAAGAACATTTTTTAATTGAGCGGACTCGCTAATTACAATCGATGGGCCTCTCTGGAGATGTGCGGCTGCTGTAGTAATATTATTAACTTCATAATTCCAGAGTAGCGCGGTCAAAATTAACAAAAAAGGAAGAACAAAACGGACATACAATTTTTGGGTTTGGGTCGGTAATTTGCCGGGGATAAAACAAATAGCTATTGCCAATAAGAGATACTCGGGCTTACTTAGAGTGAGGGCAAGTGCCGTTACAGTCAAAAGTCCTAGCTGGGGTAACCTTAATTGATTTTTTTGACCCCATACCACGACCAATTGTGCGAATAACAATATGCTCATGGCTATGACAAAAGGATCGGAATTTGGGGAGGTTGACAATATAGTCATATTTGCAGCTTCTTTTGTTGTTTTTAAAGAGGCCTATACGGTTACAAAGCTAGTCGGAATAGCACTTATAATAGCCAGTCTGGTCTTTCTCAACCTCAAGGGATAACAACATTTTATTAAATTCCATGATCGGAGTGCGAAAATTTGGTGAACTAGCCAAGAAAATCATCCGTACGTAATTTTATAATACCAAGCTAAAGAAAAGGCCAAGCATACTATAAGGCTGCAGGAAAGCAGACCTTTCATCCATCTCTCTGACATAGAAGTGCGTATTGGCAGAATTTGGCTCAGACCATACAGCATAAAAGGTAATATGGGCAAGAAATAACGGCCCTGCACGCCATCTATTATATAGGCTCCTATGGTATTGTAGGTAAGGTAGAGTGTCGTAATAATACTGAGTCCGGCTAAAACGGCTACACAACCAAAAACTATTCCCTGGCGAACATTTTCTACCGAGCTTTTGATACCGTCTTTATAAAAAGCCGCCCAGGAAAGTACTATTGCTAAATAGCTAATAATGAAAGTGGGTAGGCTTACAAAATTATATCCAAGCACACCGAAGACACCTTTATCCCAAAAATCTGAGGACAAGGACTTGACAATTAAGTAGGCAAAGTTCAATGGGTGGAGAATAATGTGTTTAAGTTGTACTGAGGCACTGATGTGAAATACTGGGCTATCTAATCTATGAGAGCTGACCGTCATCACATTATTGATCTCGTGGTTCCAAAACAGTGCCACCAGGGTAATTAAAATTGGTAGGAGAAAACGAACATATAGTTTTCGCCTCTGCCCAAGTAACCTTACTGGTAAAAAACATATAGCTAACACTAGAATGAAGTAGTTTGGTTTACTTAAGGTAAGCCCCATGGCTGTTAAGGTAAGCCACGCAAGTTGACGGTTATTTAGCTCCTTCTTCTGAGTCCAAATCACTATTAACTGAGCGAACAGCATTATACTTAATCCTATGGCAAGAGAGTCAACGTTAATAATTGATGCCTGGAAGATAGACATGGGCAAAAGAGCAACAACAAATACAAGCCATCTTGAACGGTGGTTTCTTAACAAATATAGAGCCCCGCTTACTATAGCTACGTAGGCAAATAACGTAGCTAAACGAGCACCAACTAATACGCTCCCTACCGTAGGGTCAATAGCTCTCGATATTACAATACCGAGAGCTGGAGCAAGGTAAGCTAAAGGAGAATATACGCCTGATCCCGTAAAATCACGGGTTTGAACCTTGCCACTCAGTTTGGTAGCATCCAGCCGGTTATAAATATTAAGCTGCCTACTATTTACTTCACCTACATTGCCTTTAATAGCCAAAAGGTCAGACTTAACATCATTATTGAGCACAACAATTCCTGTTGGTAAATATCCCCCATATAATCCTGTTGGTAATTTTTTTTCCAACAGAACACCGGTGGATATTTGATAGGCTCGATCAAAATGTACGTCCTCATCAACACCCCAGTACGGTGGGATAACAAAAATGAATGCCAGTCCAAAAACAAGGGCAATAATTACAAATAAAATATGGGTCTGAAAAATTCTATGCAATTTTTTTCTCATTTATTTCATGGGTAGCCGAAGTATGTTTAATATTGATGTCTACTTGTATAAATGCTAAAATTAGTACACTTAAAAGTATACTAAAATAAACATATGAGTCATAGAAAATTCCCTTCTAAATTTCCCTTGGTCGCGCTTGCAGGTTTAATTGTTGTTGGTGGAATCGGCGCCGTCTTAGTGACAACCGGCACTATACATCTACTGGATCAAAAAAAAGCTCCTAACTCAAGCTCGGTTGAATCCCATAACCGTACCAATAGCCTGGGACCCGCATCCCCAACTAAGGTATCTTCGGCTCCATCGTCAGAAGCCACTACCCCCAGTAGCTTAACTCCAGGAAATTATACGTCTTCGACAGTAAGTTTGTCGGCACCATCAGGGGCTTTTGTGAGTTTTCACGATCCCAACCTTAGTGGTTCACCCGCCCCGAACCAATTGCAGTCTTCATGCTCAAGTACACCAGGGGCCACCTGTACAATCAAATTTACTAGTAGCAATGGAGTCACCAAATCGCTCCCGAGCCAACTAATTGGCAGTTCTGGAGCTACTACTTGGGCATGGCAGTTACAAGAACTTGGACTCACCCAGGGCACCTGGCAAATAACGGCCACAGCTACACTTAACAGCCAAAGTAGGTCTACTAATGATACCCTTGGGTTAAACGTTCAGCCGTGAAAAAAATTTGTTTATATCTATTCTTATTAATTGGCTTGTCCATCGGTATATTTGCCTTATTCCACACATCTTATGCTTTGGCGAATTTTAACTCATCAGAACTTATCGATGATTACGTTTTCGAGAATACAACAACCATGAGTGCTTCTCAGATAGATACGTTTCTAAATAGCTTCTCAGGCAGTTGTATTAGTACCAAAAATGGTTTTTCAACACCCGATCCGACTGGGTGGTCTGCAAGTGTTAGTACTAACCACGGATATACTTTCGGGGCGAATGTTTCTGCCGGGCAAGCTATATATGACGCTTCTCAAATTTATCATGTGAACCCTCAGGTTATTTTAACAACTATGCAAAAAGAGCAAAGTATAATAACTGGTTCAGCTGGTTGTCATTTTACAAATCCCTCACCCGGCATGGCTTGTACATATTCAGGTGGTGGTTGTGTTTTTATCGGCATGAGCTATGCGTGCCCCGGCGGCTGCAACTACTCATATAACGGCTTTAGTTTACAGCTAATAGCTGGTGCTTGGCTGTTACGTTTCGCCGAACAACGTGCTTATGGTAACCTTACCAGCTACGCTGGACATGATCCGGGAGATGAAAATATTTACTATAGTGGACCACTTGCGGCAACCGGCTGGGTACTAAGAGAAGCCTCATCAGAAACTTGTCCTTATCCCAGTAGTAGCAATAATACTAATTCATACTGTGTCTATTCCGATGCGACATATACACCGGGAGATTATTCTACTATAACTATTGACAACGGATCTACCGCTGCTCTTTATTACTACACGCCCTTTGTTTCTGGGAATGAGAATTTTGTAAACATATTTAACCGATGGTTTGGATCAACTCTATTTCCCGAACCAATAGGTGGAATTCTTTATTATCAGACATCTACGGGCGAAGTTTTCCTAGCCAACACCGACAATAACACTATTTATTACATTCCAAGTTGGGCGTTACTCCAAGACTATGGCCTTGCCCGTTATCAATTAATGCCAGCTACTGATCAAACGATTGATCAATATTCTAATGGTGGTACTCTAACAAATTTGGTATGGGATAACTCTGGAGTCTACTTAGTCAATAATGGTATTAAATACCATGTTCCAAGCGCCCAAATTTGTACAGACTGGGGATTCGCTTGTTTCAACGATACCTCTACTCTTCAACTTGGAGCCATATTCCAAGAACAATATCTGCAGCAGGGTACCAACTTATATAATTTGGCAAGTTATGAGACTGTTTACTACCAAGCACAAAATGGAGAAATTTCGCCGATAGCCAATAATACAACTCTTACGGATCTTGGGTACGCTCCCAATCAAGCTCTTTCTCTTTCGAGCTATAACTACTCCTCAATACCATTGGGTCCGTTGATTATTACAACTCCCACGGCAATAGAATTTAATGGTAGTTCTACGGTTTACTATTTTGATGGTACTACATATCATATAGTCCCAAGTACTGAGATAGAACAAGATTGGTCTATTGGCTCCAGCAACCCTATTTTTACGCCACCAGCTTCTGCGAACGATACTATCCCGCCTACAACGGGCTCTAATTTGGCGCAATGGTACACCGCTCCAAATGGCAATGATTATCTGATCAATAACGGCCAAATGATTCTGCTAAATTCTAGTCAACAAGAGCTGTGGCCAAGTGCTTTGTATCAGTTTTACGCCACTAGCCTTACTCAAAACCTAGTTCCAGTTACACTTGGGTCATTCGTCTGGTCAAATCCATACGTTTACGTTTTGTCTGGTGGAGAAAAACATCATGTAACAACCTATAGTGATTATGTTGCTTTAGGAATCACGCCCCAAAACGTTACCAGTATAAATCCTGATATTATGACTACTGTTACTCAAGGACTTGACGCTCTTGGAAATGGAAAACTTATTGGCATTACTGGTAGTAGCGAAATTTATGTAGTAAATAACAATCAACTTTTAGGCATTCCAGATCCAGCTACATTTAATTGTTATGGGTTTAATTGGAGTGATATATATCAATATGCCAGTAACATAACTACTGGCTATCCTATTGGTGGCAACTTACAACTTACCCAGACCCCTGATGGAAATTACAATTATTGTGAGAATGTTTATCACTTAACAATAACTCCAAACCAAGCAATAAATTTTGGACTTAATACCAGCCTTGCACAAACAATTAGTAACCAGATAGCTGCTAGCTTTCAACCAGCAATAAATGTCACTAACTTCTTTTATGATATAGACAATGGTGAAATATACTATGGATCAGGCGGCGCACTGCATTATGTTAGTAGTTACCAGTCTTATGTAGCATATGGTGGCAATCAGACAAATACCAAAATTGTTGACTCGGCTTTTATTAACGACTTTACATTAGCCCAAAATATTTAAATTCCTTTTGGGCTATTTATTTCATTCCAGATCATATCTGTTTGCTGGTCCCAGGTATAACCAAGTGATTCTTGGGCATTCGTAACTAGTCTGCTGCGTAGATCTGGGTCATCAATTAACTGACCTATTTTTTCAGCCATAGATGCAGGCGAAGGCTCAGCCAGTAGACAATTAACGCCATCTTTATGCAACCAGTGGTGGTCTTCGTTCTCGTTCATGACTGTTGCCATTCCAGAAGCGCTGTATTCCATCATTTGATATGTTGTGTGCTTGTTTAGCATGAATGCAAAACCGATATCACAATTACGATAGAGCTCCGCCACTTCTTCTAGATTTTTGATTAATCCTCTGTTGACGATCTTTCCCTTTAAGCCATATGTACTTTCGTCCCACTCTGCTCCGGCAGTTATAACTTCGACTTTATCGCCATATGTTTTAAGTAGCTGCTTGATAGTTATAATTCCGAGATTAAAGGCGTTCCTAGGATTATTTGGACGGGCATAGAAGAATATCCGAACTTTTTTGTTGTTGCGGTTTGGGCAAGGATAATAAAGGTCGTGATTGACTGCCGGAATAAAGCTGACGCCTCCCAGCCCATGCTTCTGATTTACGGCCGCAAGTAGCCCCGGAGTATTAACGATACCCGAAAACCCAAAACGATAGGTTGATTCGGCTAAGGCATAGGTCGAACCGGCTACATAAAAGAGTGGCTCATAATCTTGAATAAAATAATACTTCCGTTTCGTTTTGTTGTAACGCAACAGAAAGTAAGCCGACACCCAGATAGTACAAAAAGCTATGTCGCTAGGCGGAAGCTTATCGAGATCTTTAAGTTGATTATCGCTGAACACGATAACTTGGTAGTTTTTCGCCTCTGGGAAAGATTTAGCTACCTCACTTTTTAGCTTGGCGACATCCATTGCCGGATTATCATAAATGACAATGGTGTTTTTTACCCCTTCTTTACTGAGTTTCTCAATAAAACGGAAAATGGTCTGAATACCATTAAAGCCAAAATGATCATAATACGGGACAAACCAGGTGGCAGTTTTTATGTTGTCTGGTTTTGCCCCGCTACTATTTTTTTTGCTTAGCTCGATATCTCGGCTGGTTATTTCAAATATATCATTGGATACAAAATGATATTCTTCGCGTAACTGTTTTTCATCAATTTTCTCTCTGTGAAAAGGCAATCTCCGGGTTATTAAGCGAGCTCGGTACTTTGTTGTGCTTGGGATCTTCCTTATTACACCGCTCAAGCCTTGATTTCGGTAAACATGCATCGCTTTTTTTACCGCACTACTCATATCTGCTCCTTAGGCCGATCTGCTCATTCATTAAATCTAGGTTGCTATTGAAATATGGGTCATGCCAATTTAGATACGGACGATAATAGTCTAGAGAATGGTCATAATCTAATTGTATGCCATTATTGTATGTCCCGACAGAAGCACTCTCGTAATGAATCAATTCCACGAATGGCCAGTAAACGTTACGATAACCCTTTTTAAACAAACTTATCCCTAGTGCTACGTCGCTACCGGCAACTGTAAAAACTTCATCAAGGCCACCAGCTTCATCATATTTACTGGTTTTTATTGCCAAACAGGCTCCGGTTACGGCCAGATAGTTACGCGGCCAACTGGGCAGGCCGAAATCTGTCCAGTCGTTGGGTTGTCTGCGCCTGAACACATGTCCAGCCATGGTTTTCATGCCCAAAATAACACCTGCGTGCTGAATAGTTTTATTTGGATAATATAGCAGCGACCCGACGGCTCCAGTAGCTGGCTGGCTGGCTACGCCTATCAGTTCTTCAAGCCAACTGTCCGTAATAATTTCTGTGTCATTATTTAGCAACACCAAAAATGTTCCATTCGCTTGTGTTCGGCCGAAGTTATTTATCTTTGAGTAATTAAATGGATGATCCCAGGTATATATCTTGCAGTGCTTTTCTTGACGAAGTTGATCAAGGTATAAATGTGTTTCTTGCTCAACGCTATTGTTGGATATGAGTATAATCTCGTAGTTTTTGTAGCTAGTTTTGGCCAATATACTGCCGACACACTGCCTTAATAAATCCGGTTTATCTTTAAACGGTATGATTATAGAAACCTTTGGCTGATGCTCTGGTAGTCGAAACCTCAAACGGTAGTTGGTGGGTCTATTTGGAATTTCTATCACGTCAGCCAAAATTCCGCGCCTTTTCACTGCATCTTTAAGGGCTCGCTGACCGGCTCGATCGGCATAGTTTTTTTCCTTAACAGTTTTAGCAGTTGATCCTTCGGCGAGTCTCCAGTGATATAAAATTTTGGGTATATGCTTTATGTTATTGGTGTTTTCAGTTAAGCGAAGTAAGAGATCAAAATCCTGTGCACCATCAAAGCCAGTACGCATACCCCCAACCTTATCTATCATAGTCCGACGCACAACTAATAAATGATTTATATAATTTACTCCCAACAATAGCTCGGGCGACCAATCAGGCTTGAAGAAAGGTATGAGCCTCTCCCTGCCGTCGTCACTAAGTTTATCCTCGTCTGAATAGAGTAGGTCGACAGTCGGATCTTCCGATATTACCTTTGCAACCTCATTCAAAGCATATAACGAGAAAACGTCATCATGATCTAGGAAGGTAACATATTCACCCGTGGCCTTCTTTAGGCCCTCATTAGTATTCATAACTATGCCTTGATTGTCTCTAATGCTAACGTAGGTAATGCGTTTGTCGCGTTTTGTTAAACTTGCGATTCTTTGTCTGGCATCTAGCTCGGTTGAGCCATCAGCTAAACACAGCTGCCAATTTTGGTAAACCTGCCCTACTACGGACTCAACAAGCGGAACTAGGTATTTGTCCGGAGTGTTATAGCAGGGAACGACGATGCTGATGAGTGGTCCTTCATGAGCTCTGTTGGTTGTGGACCAAATGGAAGGTTCACACTGCTTTATCCATTGATCGTACGTAATATCGGCGCTATTAACAGCAATGAACTGCCTGTCCTTAAGAGAGTTATACATTTTTTTGGCAGCTTTTCTTCTTCTCGAACCGTTAGGCAAAATAAAGTTAATACTTCCTCTCATACTCATACCCAACATTGTATCATCCGAAGAACACTAGCATGATCTGTTATTGATGTACGAATAACTTTTACGTTGGCTTGCGTTTAGGGTCTAGCCACAACGCTGGAACTTTGCTTCTTAATAATGTAGGCCTGCCCATTCATGTTTGGAATACATAACTTGTCGGC
>DATKGQ010000036.1:0-29139 GCA_035510715.1 Saccharimonadales bacterium (SeqCode)
GAGATAGATCGACACACCAACAGAGGAGACCAGACGCTAGAACAGTGGGATATGAGTGCTAGCTCAACCCAGACTTCGTTACGCAGGATCTCCTCTTTTTAGTGTAAACTTTCGCCTACACACATCTAAGATACAGACTTCTCGGACTACGGCGTACCAAAGCTTAAGCATTTTTTTAATCTCAGAATACCTTTATCATTAGCAAATGTACGAAAAATTTATGTTTGAGGCTATTGGCCAAGCTCAGAAAGCAAAGGCCGAAGGCAATTTTCCGTTTGGAGCAGTTATTGTACAGAATAACGAAATTGTCGCAACAGGGCATTGTCTAGAACTAACCGAACGGGATGTTACAAAGCACGCTGAACTTATTGCAATTAGTAACGCATGTAAATTACTGGGGCGCATGAGCTTAAATGATTACGTACTAGTGGCTTCAGGCGAGCCCTGTAACATGTGCGCCTCCGCTGCCTTTCAGGCAGAAATTGGTACGGTGATAATAGGGGCTAGTAGATTAGACTTGAGGAACTTCTTTAGACAAAGAGAGATTGGTATTAGAGAATTTGCTAGAGATGCAGGTCACCAAATTAAAATAGTATCTGGAGTATTAAGAGAAGATGCTATGAAATTATTTGAGGGCGTAACCAAGTAATACGGTTCCGACATCAGTGACTACGGCGTACTAAATTTCTTATAGTTATTCAAAAAGTAACTGACTAGCTGTGACCATCGATTCAGCAATAAATATTTGTAGAGGTATTGAATTATAGCTTGTTTGGGCAATCTCTAGGTACTTATAGTAAGCATACTTTCTTTCTTTAAGTACCAATGGCGGTATTAAGCCAGCGTGAAGAGCCTGTGCAAGAATCAACAAACGTCCAACACGACCGTTACCATCACTAAAAGGGTGGATTTTTTCAAATGTTGCACCAGTACATTGACATGTCATCTAGTTTATGCTAATATACTTATGTCATTACAATAATATACAAAAAATAAATTATGTATTACGAATCACAAGGATTTAGTTACGCCGGAACAGCAGAAATAGCTGCTCCACAACAAACGCGTTTTCAGAGAGCCCTAGAAGCGGTAAAAGATCCAGCTTTACAGGAGACTGCTAAGCGTATTGGCATGGAAGTCGGCAATGCCGCTGTCCATGGAGCATTAGAGAATGCTGGTGTTGTTAAATATGATAACGAAGGTAACATGCATGCCCGCCCATTCAAAATCGCCAGAGCTGTTTTAAGGCCTAGAAAAACCGCCCAAAAAGCTGCTACAGGTGCCGTAAAAGGTGTTCGAGGTCACGTTCAGGAACAAGCAGTCGGTATGGCGCGTCAAAAATTAAGTGAAGCTTATGGTGGTGCACAATCAGCTGCATTGGAACAAGCTCCAGCCGCGGTCGGCTGGGAAGGTGCCACTGAATCTAGTAAAGGTTGGGAACCAGACACTACTGCGCCCGCCACTGGACACACTTCCTCAACAGAATCGTGGTGGTAATACTTTCTAGAGCAACATTATTTATCCCTCATGCCACAATGTTTATAATAGGTTTAAACCGCCTTGATTACGAAGTACCTTACTTATGCTTATTAGTGCTGTGATAGAATGAAATTAACCTAAGGTATTATATGGACGAAATAAGTATATTCATAAGCAAAGCCCGTGAGCGCGGGAAGTCAGATGAAGAAATCCGAGATACTCTTATTGCTGGAGGATGGAATATCAAGATTGTTAATAGTGCCCTGGAAGGGTTGAGTGTACCATTACCTCCTTCAATGAATAATACGAGTACTAACGATAATCAGAAACCTATAGCTGTAACTCATACCTCTTCGACACGCGGATTTGAATATACAATAATGTTTCTGTCTTTATGGGTTGCAGCTGTTTCATTTGCGGTCATTCTCGACAGTTTTATAAGTAGTATCGGCTCTAATGGAAGTGGATTTGGAATTAAGTTTAGCTTGGTAGTATTAATTGTATTTCTGCCAATTTTTATAACTTTATTTGTACGGACAAAACGAGCTGAAAAACAAGATATGTCTATCCGCCAAGACTCATCTAGGAAACACGCTGTACAGTTAACTATGCTTGTAACATTTGTCATGGGGCTTGGGTACACTGTGTTTTTCTTATACACAATAATCAGCGGCAATAATGGGTCAGGGTCTAAGTTGCGGAACTTCCTTTACTTTTTGGTAACAGTTTTAATATCTGGTAGCATTTTTACTTATTACTGGATCGATGACCATAAAAAAGGAACTAGTGGATTTTCTAATTCTTCTTAAACAATCCAAATTAGGTATTATTAGCTATCAATTAACAATAAGTTTAATTATCTAAATACCCCTTTTAAACAGGTCTGATTTTGTTTATTGTGCTACTCCAAACACTTTCTGGTTTACTAAAAGTGTCCGGACTTCGTCTAATGCGGTGTATCAAACATGAGCAATATGCAATGAAAAGTTCCCTAGTAGACTCTTTGTTATAATCAAAACATGTCAACAAACAAACGCACCATTGATTTCTATAACAAAAACGCCGAAGGATATTCACAACACGTTCTTAACCCTGATGTCTCAGTCTATCATTCGCTGTATGAGAAGCCAGCGATGCATGACTTATTGCCTGAATTGGAAGGAAAGACTGTTCTTAGTTTGGGTTGCGGCAGCGGGGAAGATTGCCACTATTTGGCTGAGCATGGTGCAAGTAAAGTGGTTGGTATTGATATTTCTAAGAATTTGATTGAAATTGCAAAGCGTAATTACCCTGAATGCCAATTCCAAGTTATGGACATGGAAGATTTGGCTTTTGAGGATGATTCTTTTGATTTTGCTTATTCAAGTTTAGCGATCCACTACATTGAAGATTGGTCAAAGACATTTAGCGAAGTCTACCGGATATTAAAACCAAAATCTTATTTCTTATTCTCAACAGACCACCCGGCAGCTACCGCTATGGAAACTTTCCGAGACGATAAAAAAATGAAAGTACAACGATTAACTTTAACTAAAAATCGCCAAACCAATGAGGTTGCGGTTGAAGGTAACTACATGAAACGCAGGATACTAGAGGGAAAAGGTGATTTTGCTGTTACAGCATGGCATAAACCCTTAGGAGAAATATGTTCTGAAGCTACTAATGCTGGTTTTGTAATTGCCAATATTATAGAGCCTAAGCCATTACCTAAAATGAAGCAAATATCTCCAAGAGATTACGAGATATTAATAAAAATTCCCGGGTTTATAATATTCAAACTGCTCAAAGTGTGTTTATAGGTGAATTGGTTGGGATTTTGTACAGTTCGGTGCACCAATACAACAGGCTATTCCGACAACCCTATTACTTCTGTTATCATTAAATCTATATGAGACCTAACGCCCAAAATGCCATTTCAATTTTAGCTAAGGTTCAAGAATCTTGCGGCCAAGAAATTTTAGCGTATTGGGTTTTACCGAACGTCATACTGACAATGTGCGGTGCTCGGGCTTTTTGCGACGGCGTTTTTTGGAGTGATAACAAAAAAGTCCTAGCTAAATGGTCTAAAGAAATTTCTTATTCGTTAGAAGTAATAAAGTCACTCAACTCTCTGCTGACGGCTGAAACTAATATTAATACAGTCAGAAAAAATGAGACGTATGCTTCATATGATCTTATGTTTGGAGATGGGCTTAATTATGTTGTCAGTCATAGCGGACTACTGGGGACAGATAGATTAGACTTATTAAATACGGCAATAACTTTTCAAGCTATCCAAAAGCAAATTTATCACATTTTGCATTCGCGTATTCAATACAAAAAATATAGCAAAGAGAACATTTACCATATGGTATTCGGGATTTTATTGGGATATCCCGACAGAGCCATCGTAGAATCAGTGAAATTATGGGAGGATAATAATCCATTCGCGGAAAAACTAATTGATGCCGACATCCGCGGCGCCGGATACTATAGTTGTCCTCAGCCAATTTATACTTATCCGCGATATTTAATTGATGACCCTGAAATTAATTCACATGAGAAGATGTGGTCAAAATTATTATCGGATTATTACCATTCCGATTTTCATAAAGAACTAGAAAAAAATCCTAAATTTCAAGCCAAAATGAAAGAGCTCGGGAATTCATATTAATAGCCCATAGGCAGGGCATCGCTTGCTGACCACAATAAACTATCCTGATTTTGTTTAAAAAGAGGAGACTTTTCCAAAATTAGCTAATGCCTGCTTTATGCATTGGCGCATTTTATCAGTCATCTCGGGGGTATCTACCGCCTTACTATCAACCCAAAGAAAAGCATCATGCTCACTTGATAAGATAATATCACCCGGTTCTACTTCAACTAAAAAATTTACCTGTCTGACATGAGGCTTTTTATTCGTGGTATAGTCAAACCCCTCAAATGTCCCGATTACTTTATTAATCTTTAGACCGGTCTCTTCCATAACCTCTCTTTTGGCTGCCTCAACTATAGTTTCGCCGTCATCCACGCCGCCCCCTGGTAATTCATATTTACCACCCAGGAAATCATCCTTTACCCGTCTGACAATGAGCACTTTCCCATCTTTTAATACTGCTACACCGGTTGAAAGATGCGTGACACCATCTTTGCTAGCTTGTTCGCGTAAAGAACTTTCTGATATCGAAGTTATATCTTTAGACATGATTACCCCTTAATTATAGAAGTATAACACCGTTGTCTGCGCCGCAATATATTTGATTATTAATAGCAAAAATGATCAGTAACGATTAAGGCTCTGTCTTCTAGGGACTGCCCTGTTCTGATTATTAAACTTTTTTAGGGGATGGACTCGACGTTTTAGAAAGCGCCGTTAACGCGCAGAACGGCGCCAGTATACTCCACAGGAAACCAAGGTAGGGAGCTGGAGAATATATAACCGCCCCCAGAACAATAAGGCTGAATATACTGTACAGCCGGTATTGTTTCATAAATCGTTTAACAGCATGGTGGTAATACTTGTCGGCAATGCGCCAGCCAACGATACCCGCCCCAATATAGCTGCCTAATATGCTAAAGCCGAAAAGTATATAAAGGAAAATGCCTCCCCCGTAATATAAATGGAATAAGTCGCCTACATCAGAAAGAAGCCAAAATACGGTAGCGAATAATATACCGCCGGTTATAGACCATATCCAGCATTTCCAGAAGATGTTCTTACGTGTGTGATGCATATTTAAAGCTTACCCAAATAATGTTCAGATAACCTGAAGCTATTATACTAACTTACTGCGGCTAGCATAGATTGTTAAATGAGTCCCACTCATAACGCTGTACTAATTAGTATATTTAATATATAAAACAGATATGTATCTGATTATTAAACCTAACGAAAATAGTATAAAAGTGCTTTTGGAAACAGAGCAGTATAAAAAGATCTGGAAGCAGTATAAGGATGTAATTCTAAAATCTTTCGTAGATGTTACAGGTTTGGATTTTCAGCAAACGAGAATTACAGCAAGAGTTATTGACGGGGGTAGAAGTCATGCCGGGAACCCTTATTGTTCGATGAAACTGGCAGGAGATTATCGTTCTATTGAATTTAAGTTAATAACAATTATTCATGAATTATCTCATCGTCTGCTTGGCGGCAATGCTTTAGGGGTAGAAAGTCTTGGTCTAGTTGGAAAGTCTAAATGGGATAGTGACGAAGCCCAGGAGATGGATCATCGCCATATATACCTGTTTGAGTATGATGTAGTTAAGTCGGCTCTGGGTAAAAATTGGGTAAAAGAGTGCCGTAAGTATGAGGAAAGAGGTGACCGGGATTCACCGCATGACCGGGCATGGAGATGGGCTATGGGTATGGCATTTAGCAAACGCCAAGCCGCCTTAAAGATTCTTGCCAGTAAAGCTATTACAAGGGACAAATGGGAGAAGGTAGATTGGGATAAAATAAAGCTTATCAATGCCAAGACCTGGTACCAACGCCTTGAGATGAAGTAGATTTAAATTTTTATAAACAAGGACTTACTAAGATATCCTTATGCGAAACGATAATATTAATAATCAAACGGTACTGGCAAATCCGAATCTACCTTGCCCAGATAAAATACTCAGTCGTCAAGCCGCCCTGTCTGTTGATTACTACGGATTCGACCAGCAGCTTCACAGCGGCGTTATAGAGATCCACCAAGCAGTGCTAAAAGATGTTAAAGCGTTCTTTGAATTAATTTATAACCTCCGGTTCCCGGTCGAGAAAGTATCTCCAGCCAGCGACCCGACATATCTATGGGATGATAAAAAACTGATGAACGCGAACGTTTCTTCCGGCTTTAATTATCGGCTGGTATCCGGTACTAACCGGGTATCGCCGCACGGTCAAGGCCTGGCTTTTGACATTAACCCGCGCCAAAATCCATATATCCGCTATCAGGATGGTAAAGTTATCATTTATCCGGACGGCGCAGTCTGGGACATAAATAAACCTGGCACACTATTCCATGACCACCCGTTGGTGAGGTTCATGCTGGGTCGCGGTTGGGAATGGGGCGGCAACTGGTTAGAGCAAAGCGGCAGGATAGATTACCAACATTTTCAAAAATCTTTGACTAATTAACATCTTGGTAGGAACGGGGCATGACAAGATATGCGTCTCGCGCGTCAGGCATGGTTCCAAATGCTCCGGCATGATTGCTGGCATGGCCCAGTTCCAGATCAGCGGCGTCGATTATGCCTTCTTCGCTCAATTGGTCCGGGGTAATACCGCTACGCATAATTTGCCAGCGGGCCATTTCACGGTATTGAGG
Source organism: Saccharimonadales bacterium (SeqCode) (assembly GCA_035510715.1). Taxonomy (GTDB): domain Bacteria; phylum Patescibacteriota; class Saccharimonadia; order Saccharimonadales; family UBA4665; genus DATKGQ01. Next base: position 6,768 of record DATKGQ010000036.1, read on the forward strand.
CTCCCAATTGTCGTTCGGGTCTATTGGGTCACCCGGTTTCCAGTCAGGTTTGGTCCTATTAGGCAATAAGCCTTGATCAAACCAACCGGGGAATAAATCTTCCGGGAATTTGTCCGGCGCGGATGCTAAACCCGGGCAGATTACTCCGGATATATGCTACAAGGTGCAGTAATTCAGCCGCAAAAGTTATTGAACTAAGACTAACAATGAGTAGTAAGCTACTCGCCGATCAAGATAGTGCCTACACTAGTCAACTCTGCGAAAGGATCGATATTTACAATCGCTTGTTCACCGTCACGTGTTTTCCCGATGATCGTTACTTTCCCAAGTTCACTAGTTATACGCTCCATTATATCAGGGGCAATACTAACAACTTCAAATACATCATCAACGTTGCGGACACTTTTATCCGTAATCGTTGTGCCGGGTTTTTGCCCCGTGTAATCGCCATAGCGTTCTGTCGAACCTTCAAACATTGTTAGTTGCTCGGCGACAACCTCAAGCGGCGGATAGGCAATCAGTAGTAGTTCTTTAGTCATATTATATAAACATTATATACTAAGTCTACTTGATAACCAATTTGACTTATATGCATTAATTTGCTACTGTATACATATAATTAAACACAAAAATGGTTATGACAGAAGTATTACTAGATAGAACTACCGAAACCGTACCCGCGGCAACAGATTTGCTGGCCATTGTTGGTCCTTACGATGATTACTGGCAGCAGTTTGCTAATTTATCAGGTCAAGAATGCAGACAAGAAGCCTGGCACAACGCCGTAAAAGAAAAAGATCTGGCTGTCCGGCTGTATAACCCAAAAGCCCGGACACATAACAGATATGTCGACAGTTTATCTGAAGCTGACGTTGCCGAAGAGTGGTATCTAGGCCTCGGCAGTTTTAACAAATTAAACGGCGCCAGTCCGGCATTACTGTTAGCTGCCGGTATTCTATGGGAAAATCCCACTAAAACACAGGCAATTGACCATGACCTGGTGACACGGTTTATTACAGAAGTCGGCACAATCCGTCATAAGCAAATTCCGGAGCGTATGCAGCGTGCTCTGCAAGATGATATTAAGTTAGCCCATTTGAATCTTACTGGTCAAGTTTTGCTTGATATCGCCCGTATCCCAGATACAGATCATATGAGCGAACGAATTTTCGCGGCCGATTTAGCGTATCAGGTTAACCACGGGTTAACGGATCTGCTTATGGAACAGCAGAAGTTGACACCAGCTCAAGAACGCGCCTTGTCTGATGCCCTTAAGGCTAAATTCGAGGCCAGATTCGAGATTTTGTCACTCAAAAAGGCCAGCGGCGAGCTGAGTAACGATGACTACCAGGAATTAAGTACGCGGGTACTTGCCGAACAGGTCAGTGAAACTTTGCGGGCTGCTAACAAAATGACAAACGGCGATCTGTATGAACACTACTTTTTGACTTTAGCTCGCTATGCCCTAAATACATGGCCTGGACAAAATCGCTATGAAGTACGTGCCGCTACCAGGCGCCAAGATTCCCCGCACGATGGTTTTATATCAAAGCGCTTACCAAAGTTTGCTATTGATGCCCAGATAACCGACATTACCGGCGAGGAAGTAGACCGTCTCATACAGTTAAAAACAAACCATGAAATTGATATGCTTTTATACGCCCGGGGAATTATCCCCTTGGATGATATTCTTTTACAAGACACCTCCAACGCCGAAATGCACCAGGAGATGACAACCGGTTTAGGGCAAATGCTAGGGCTTATCCGTGAAGTGCTTGTCGGCCAAATGTATACGGGGAATGATGATGTTATCCATCGCCACATTAATACAGCCCGCCAGAGTCTGGGCATAAATTAACAAATACTGAATTATTTAATATTATAAAATCCGGGCTACAGGTAGCCTTGGGAATGTGAGCTTTCTTGATTTTGCGCCAGCCATAACTAGCTAGGCAATTGATCCAGACTAAAATGACAGGTCAAATTCAGGACAATGTACAAACTACATGTCAGTTATAATTCGAGCCACACTTAGAGCTATTTCTATTATATATTCAGTGAAATGCATTCACTGACCCTTCTATTTAAGTTATAATTCTATCCAGCAATGTATGTACTGGCTTAGGCCTTTCCACATACAGGCTTATTAACACTTCATGTGGTAGAAGTAAACTACTCTTTACTCCAGGGCATAGATGAGATGCTCGTCATTGTTTCTGGGAGAGTTAACATCTTCGCACACTTTATACATATCAAGTCCATCGTCTTCGTACGGACGCAGCAGGGGCTCTAGGCTACCTCGGTCACGGCGCGAAGGCTCCAACCAGGAAGCTTCGTCTTCCGGGTGCAATATTACTGGCATACGGTTATGAACTTCAGCCATCTCCTTATTTGGCTCGGTAGTCATAATTGAAAATGACATTATAGATCGTTTCTCGACGTCTTCCCAGGTACTCCAAAGACCGGCGAAGACAAACAAATCTAAATCTTTGGGATGAATATAAAACGGCAGTTTTGTTTTACTGTCGCTTAGCACTTTCCATTCGTAGAAGCCTCTGGCCGGCACCAGGCAGCGGTTATTAAGCACCGGGCTGCGCCACATCGGTTTTTCAAATACCGTTTCTGATTTGGCGTTAATCAGCTTGTAGCCGATATTGATATCCTTGGCCCAAGGCGGGATTAACCCCCATTTCATCAGGCTTACAGTATTGCCTTTTTCGCCCCTGGTAATAATAGGCATATATTGGCCGGGCGCGACGTTATAGTTGTCGCTAACGCGGATTAACGGTTTAGTTACCAGGTTGAATCTGTCTTTTAAATCTTCAGTCTGATAAAGCGTATAGCGGCCGCACATAATCGCCTGGCACCGCTACTGGGTTTGGCCTTTTTGGTTAAGCGCTTCGGCAACTTCGGCTAAGGCAGTCAGGGCTTTATTGACGCCGGTGGAGAACATTATCGTAAGTTCACTTGTATCTACCCCCACGCCGGCTTGCCGCAATTCTTCCCTAAAATCGGCAATGATTGTGTGCTCAATGGCAGTTAACCCCGCAAAGTTGCGCACCGCCTGATCACCAGGATGGGCAGCACGAATTGCCGTCTCGACTGTATCAGGATCTAATGCCAGTAACTCATCCACTAATCCCATAATATAAACTTTATATCATTTAAATATTAAATTAGCAAGGAGTTAACAATGCGTGAAAAGATTAACGAGGAAGTCAGTGTGGTTATGTACTACAGCGCTAAACAGCACTTGGCGCTGCCGTATCTCATCGGTTGGCAGAATAATGACTACGCGGTCGGTAAAATCGGCTATCACCATACGGTTAAAGACGGCGCGACCCTGCATCACATATTCGAGCTGGTAGACAAACAGGAAACACTGTGGTTCCGCCTGAACCTGAATACCGCTAATTTGCACTGGACACTGGAGGCGGTAAGCGATGGATTTGCCTCTTAACTACAACCTGCCGCTAACCATGCACATTGACCTTAACAGCTGTTTTGCCATTATTGAGCAGCAGGCCAATCCGCTAATCCGGCATAAACCGGTAGCCGTGGCGGCTTATGACAGCCCCGGTGGGGCGGTAATCGCTTCCAGCTATGAGGCTAAAGCGCTGGGCATTAAGTTGGGAATTAACGTCAGAGAAGCCCGGCTGCTGTCTAAAGACGTCATCGTAATGATGCCGGACCCGGAAAAATATTTTGATGCCCACCGCCGGTTTAGGAAGGTCCTGCTGAACTACACTGACGAGGTGACGCCAAAGTCGGTTGACGAGTTTATCGTCGATTTTAGAGGCTCCAGGGCCGTTCAGCGGGGCAAGAGTCTGACCGAGATCGGGTTGGACATCAAACAGGATATCAAACAGGCTCTCGGCGAGTACGTGACAGTAAATGTCGGTATTGCTACCAACCGGTTCCTGGCCAAATTGGCCGCCGGGCTGCATAAACCCGACGGGCTTGACATCATCACCGGCGAAAATCTAAGAGAGATTTACGGAGGATTGGAGCTGATTGACCTGCCCGGGATTAACACGCGTTACCGGGCCAGGCTAAACGTGGCCGGCATATATACGCCGTTGCAGTTCCTGGACACCCCCCTCGGCGTGCTTAGGAAGCAGGTATTCAAAAGTATTGTCGGTTTACATTGGTACCTGCGGCTTAGGGGGCATGAGATAGATAATGTCGACTTTGGCCGGAAAAGCTTTGGCCAGCAGTATGCTTTGGGACAAAAAACGTCGGATATCCAAGAACTGTCGCGGCTGCTGATGAAACTCTGTGAAAAGACCGGCCGGCGATTGCGCGGCAGCGGTTTTATCGGCGGCGGTATTCATTTATGGCTTAATTTCGAGAACCGGATGTACTGGTCGCAGGGCCACAAACTGAAAAAAGACGTTTACTCCACCCAGGATATATTTTTAGCTGCCCAAAGATTATTGAATACCGTTGCTATCCCGGCCCGGGTAACTAATATGGGCGTAACGGTCTTTAATCTTCACCCAGCCAACCCTGAACAGCTGGGATTATTTGATGATTCGCGGCTGGACACCCGCTCCTTGGCAAGGGCCGCCGACATGGTCAACGACAGATACGGGGAATTTACAATCGTACCCGCTATTATGGCTAATATGCAGGACGTGATATTAAAACGGGTAGCCTTTGGGAATACCGGGGATAATTAGCTGCGCGGCCAGCAAAGCAACCGTTCATCCAAACTTCCTGTTTTATAAGTTTAATTATGCCTCTTCTAGGGGATCGGACCCTTTGCTGGACAGTTCAACGCCAAGCGGCACGAGAACCAGCCCGACGCAGGTCAATAGCAGAAACAGATGTTGCATCGCGACTCCGTCGACGTTCTTGAGCGATAAATACATATATAACAGACCGCCGGCACTCCATAGCAGCAAAAAGCCAGCCGTTGACCATTGCCGCCAACGTGGCATTTTAGATCTGATGCTTAGCCGCCAAAGCACCGCCAGACTTATGAATTGCCCGAATGACGCGATTCCTCCGGTAATGTTATGGAGACTGAAAGTTTGGCCGTTACCCACCGCACATAGGGTCAAATTCAGGCCGCAATGGACCGGTATTAAGGCGCTGGCGGCAGTCATCACCCCAAAGCAAAAATAGCCGGCTGCTAAATAAACCGACAAATGATAGCGGTGCTGGCATAGCAAATAAGCCGTTACGGCAATTGCCAGGCCCGATAATACATCTCCCAATATAAACAACCAGCTATATGGTTGGCTATGCATTTGCAGATCACTGGCCAAACCAGCGCTGGCCACCCGGTAATTCAACCAATAGCCCAGCAGCCAGTTGCTGTAGAGCAGGGCCCCAATTACTCCAAACAGCATTACCGGTTTTTTCATATGCTATTAATAATACGAGATAGAAAAAATATATGATAGAGTCTCTATAGTCTAAGTAAACTCTTTATAAAAACGAGTATTTTTTCAGCTTGAGGCTTTTACTTTTTCACATTTCTGATTAGCCGCAATTTAAGCTGAACGACAGCTTAAGGCAAGCTACTAATGCCACAATTCGGCTCGTAATTTATACCCATCTGCTCTACACTTATAGGAACATGGATGGACGTATTACACAATTGTGGGCAACATTCCTTAAGAACTTCAGGGTACTAACTTTCAAGAAAGGTGAGATTGTGCTCTTTCAGGGGGAAGTGCCAAAGTATGCCTATGTTATCAAAAAGGGGATTATTAAAACCTACAACCTGAGCACTAAGGGTGATGAGCAGTTAATGTACCTGAGTACGGCTAACGACATTTTCCCCTTGGCGTGGTTATTAAAACAGGTTCCCAGCGCTTTATTCTATTATGAAGCCTTTACAGAATGCGAGATTTACCGCTTGCCGAGGGAAGATTACCTGGCTTTTATCAATAGTAACCAAGCTATTCTTCATGGTGAGCTGGAGCGCGCTGTCCGCCGCGACGTTGCCGTGACCCTGCGCTTAAACGCCTTGCTCCAGTCGAAAGCCAATACCAAATTAATCTATACGCTGCATTACCTCGCTCATGCCCATGGCACGCCGCTTAACAATGCCCAGATTAAACTTAATATTATTCTTACGCAGCAAGATTTCGCTAACCTGACGGGCCTGACCCGTGAGACAGTCGCGATTGAACTAAGCAACTTAAAACGCCAGAAGGTTATCGCTTACCGCGCTCATAACCCCTATCAAATTAATATACTAAAACTTAACCAGTTACTGGCTGATCAATTCTTGGCTGAAACAAAAATTACAATGTAGCCGCTTTTGGTTTCGGCTGGAGGACGTCATTAACAACTTTCACCAGACCATGCGGCGCTGTCCAGGCTTTAATTACACACTTATCGGCGCCCAACCGGAAGGCTTCATCAATTTCGGGGGAGTTTTCAAGATTGGTAAAGACCAGTATTTTAGCCCGGTTTTTCTTGTGGTCTACGCCGTAATCGCGCAAGAACTCAACGCCGGACTTTATCGGCATAAGCAGATCAAGCAAAATTAAATCAGGCTCAAAGTTGTGAAGCTTGGATAACGCCTGCCGGCCGTCAAAGGCCGAGACAACACGATGTTTGTCAGCCTCCAGAATAAGCTTATAGGCATTATTCAGATCACGGTCGTCTTCAACAATTAATATATCTGCCATATTCCATCAATTATATTACAAAATGAATTATGTCGATCGTTAATTTTCTGCACAATAGGATTTATCACATTACAAGTAATGAATTTTAACTATATTTCAAGCGTGAACTGTCCGGCTTTTCTCTCTAGTCCGGACCGCGGCAAAGACACAAAAAACGTCGTACCTTTATTTCTTAGACTTTTAAACCAAATTTCACCGCCAAGGTTGTCAACCAGTACTTTAGTAAGATAGAGCCCTAAACCGGTACCACTGACATCATGCTTCATGGCATCGCTGGAGCGGAAAAATTTTATAAAGATATACCTTTGGTCTTCAACTGGGATTCCGTAACCGTTATCTTTAACACTGACCACAATATCATTAAAGCGGTCGGTAATGGTGATCATTATCTTACCGCCGGGCGGGGTATATTTGATCGCGTTGGAGATGATGTTAGCAAACACCTCGTGGACCAATAATTTGTCAGTTTTGATCCGTTCCAGTTCGGCCTTGACCGCTAAATCAAGTTTGATCCTTTTGCTATCAGCCTCGGGTTTCAGCTCATCCATAATTTCCTGGACAATATTTTCAATCTGGACAAGTTTTGGCTCGACACGGATGTTACCGGCTTCGATCCGGGTAATATTTAAAAGCGTGCCGACTAATTCATTCATCCTCCGGCTGGCTGTTATGATGACGTTGACAAACGACAGCTGAATATCGCTCAGCTTGCCGCCGAAGTTTTCTTCGAGCATATGGGCATAGGTTACGACCGCTGTCAGCGGCGTACGCAACTGATGCGAAGCGATGCCGATAAAATCCATTTTAAGTCTGTCATTTCGCATTTCTTCGCTCATATCCCGGAAAATCAGAATTGCGCCAATCGGTTTACCCCGCATCAGAACCGGTGAGACGTTAACTAGCACCGGGATAATTGTCCCGTCATTTCTCATATAATAAATTCGCTCGATAATCGTCCGGCCTGTCAGATAAGCTTTGGCAATTGGCCGTTGTTGGTTATCTACAATCGAGCCGTCTACATTAACAGCTACTACTGCTTCGGTAAACCAATGGCCGATAAGATCCGTCTTACGATAACCCAGAATCTCCAGGGCCGGTTTGTTTACCCGGATAATAGTCCCCTTGGTGTCGGTTGCGATGACGCCCTCGCCGATACTCGCAAACAGGGCCTCGGTATTAGCTTTCTCTTCAAGCGCTCTGGCGGCTTGGATTTCCAGCTTCTTAATTAAATCTTGGTTAGCCTTTGTCATGTCGGGTTAATGTTTACTGCTTATCAGCGATTGTAACTTAGCCAGGTATTCGCGGATTATTTTCCGGTCGGCCGTTAATACCGCCATCGACACTTCAATCCAGCTGATAAGTTCTTTGAGGTCAGCTTGCGCCAATTCTTCCGGATGTTTATTCAAATGGTTCTCGATTTGGCGGCGGATAAAGCGGTCAGCTGCCGGACCTAAATAATGATCTGTTATGCGCACGACTTTTAGGTATAGCGACTTTGGTTTTTGAATCATATTATCTTTAAAAAGCTTCCCCCTGTTTTTGGTAAACATTTGGCACTAGAGGCAATTAAGCTATCGGCTGCCCACATCAGTATCAGCCAGACATTTACTGCAAGTAAAGAACCACTCCGCCGGAGTTGTCTTAGGTACCCAGGCAGTATAGTAGTTAAATATAACCCTATTGGCAGTAAGATAATCGACTCAAAACAGATTAGTAAAGAAGAAGCACGCAATCCGAAAGAGTTGTAACTATTAGTCCGATAGTTGCTAGCCACACTATCTCCAATGATCAAGCTAATAAATGTTATCCGATGATTACTATAATATACCAACTGGCAAACAGAAACAGCCAGTAATCAGTTAGAATCCAATTATTAGACTCGGCCTAGAGTTCTCTCTGGGCAGTGAGGCAACCACTGCCGGCCGCTAAAGGACGGCCAACTTAACGGGTGTTGCCCAATAGTTCACGGGATCGTTTATAACGTTTTTGGTAGACCAGCCGCTTCATAAATTTCTTTCGCCTCAGGTACTTCTCGCTAGATATGCCTTCAAGTTGATGTAAGAACAATTTGTTACTTGCCATATGATTCATCTCCTTGTCAAACTTATTAGAGTAGCTATAATTTTAAGCATAATCAGAAAATTGGCTGTAATCTTTTCTACACAAATGGACTATTGTATAAACGAACTTCTGTTATTAAAAAGGTCTACTGATGTCATCAGCATTATTTAATCGGTTAAACCGCCGCCAGCTAAAACACCGCCCCACTGGATTCAGCTACGCTGTAATAAAAAAATACGCCGAAGATAATACCGCCTACCAGGCAAACCTGATTACCTACTACGCATTTATGGCGCTGTTCCCTATGTTAATCATCGCCGTATCGCTGATGCAACTCTTGTTTAGGCACAATCAATCCGTGAAACTTAAGGTTGTTTCGACGATTAGCCATTATTTTCCGGCTATGAGCAATGAGTTGCAGACCAATATCCACAGCTTACACCGGACCGGTCTGGCATTAATACTTAGCCTTCTGATCGCCCTCTATGGGGCCAGGGGATTAGCCGGAGCTTGGCGGTATACGCTTGATAATATTTGGTTCGTGCCGCGTTTAAGGCGTTTAGGACAACCCCGATCGACATTCCGGAATTTATATATCATTCTGGTCGGCGGCAGTGGGCTATTGCTGGCGTCAGGTTTAGCTACCCTGGCCACCAGCCTAAACCATAGCTTCCTGTTCCGGTTATTAGCTGATGGTCTTGGTATTCTACTGCTTTTCGGTGTGATTGTATTTTTGCTTAAAGCCGGCACAACCGCCCGGATAAGCACTAAGACCGCCCTAAAAAGTGCTTTGTTAGTTACGGTCGGCTTGCAACTGCTGCAAATTTTAGGCGGTTATGTCATGGTTCATGAGCTTAGCCGTTTAAGCCTGTTTTACGGCACTTTATCGACTGTTCTCGGATTACTGTTTTGGATTTACTTACAAGTCCAGGTTTTATTATGGGTCACTGAAGCGACCGCCGTACACTACCTTGGCCTATGGCCAAGAAGTTTAAACCGCCACCAACTTACCCCGCAAGACATTCGTATCAACGGCCTTTACGAGAAGCGCGAACAACGACTCCGGATACCTAAAAGTTTATAACGAAAAGTCTACCGGCGGTGACAAGTTATTGCTGCTGAAGCGGTGGTTCTCGCCATCGCTATAAGCCGCTTGCTTGACAGCCAGTTTATGATGCATCCTCTGAATAAAACTACGTCTCCAACGCGTATCGGTTGATAGCCTATCGGCAGATTGCATAATTAGCTCAGACATCTATCCCTCCCTGATTTAATCTTCGTAAGTAATTATGGTTAAATATTCGAAAAATGCAGTTTGAATTCTTACACTAACTTATTGCGGAAATGACAAACATTTTTAATGGTATGGCGCAATTATGTCATCAGTTGCAACAACAGATGCAATGGCCGCCGCCGGTAAGTTTACTTATATAAATGTTAGCAACAGATAAAAATTTACTATCCCTGAGCCTAACAACAGTAACTTTATACCTCGCGATAAACGACGATGATTTAAACGGTACATGATCATGAATAATAAAAATAATTCAGGCAGAAAATCCAAAGAGTAACGGTAGCCAAATTGATCGAAACCGACGCCATAAAAAGAGAACACTAGCAAACAACTTACCAGTATGGCGATAATCAGATGCTGGGCTCTGGAATCAAATGATGACCATTTTCTGGTAAAAAGATAGAGTAAGTAGGGGGAAGTTAAAAAAATACTCATTCCATAAGGATTATTCTTGATAAAAGGAAACTTTAACGTCCAGGAGCTGGTATTCCTCAATACTTCTATCGGCGCCCTTAAAAAAGCACTGTATAAATTGGCGGGCAGATGGGTCAGACTAAATACCCCGTATGATCGGGATTCAGCTGAGGCTGTCGAAAGTAACTGATAGGTATAACCGCCGTTCAAGGGGTTATGAAAGCGAATAAAATTATAAACTCCCAATAAAATAACTGCCCCGGCCACCGGCAGGCAAAGCTGGGCAATTTTAGCCAGTTTCCGGGGATTCTTACCAATCGACTGCCAAAACTCTAGGCCGAAGAATATGAATATCGGGGCAGCTGTAGCCCTGGTTATTAACACTAGGCCGCAGATTATCCCGATCAGCCACCAACGTTTATGGGTAAAGAATTCATATAAACCCCAAAATAATAGAAACGTGGTTAAGACCTGTGCAAAAAACCAACTGCTCGATATTGACATAACGCCTATAAAGACACTGCCGAGGGCAAATCCAAGGATCAAGATAAGACTGTCCTCTATGGTATAAGACAATTTTCGGGCCAGCTTAAAGATAAAATAAAAAATACCGAGTATTAAAATCCACTTCAGGTAGCCCTGATAGAAAAAGATGTGGAATAAATTAAACAGGCCGACGCAAGGCATAAGCAACAAGGCCGGGAATGGTCCTTCTCCCCAGTAAATTCTTCCATGATATAAAACAGGATCCTGGCCGACACCGCCGATAGGTCTCAGAAAGTTCAGGTGTCCGTGTAGAAAGGCCTGGGCTAATTCAGAAAACTGCTGGCTGCCCTCATACACAAAACCAGTAACCATAACCGTCAGCAAAATGACTATCGGAATGGCAAAAAGAATAATTTCCCGGTAGGGACTGGTTTTTAAAAACCCTGTTCGCGTTTGACGGTTTACCGATGGTGCCGAAAGCTTTCTAAACATAACTGTAAGTTACAGTATAGAACAGATTAGTCATGCTAAGCGAAAAGTGAATAAATTGCCGCAATGCCGGAAACGGCCATTATTGACGCCAGCAACCAGCCAAAGCCGGCAGCGGCTTTACCGTTCTTCCATTCACCCATGACATGTTTATTGCGGGCCAGCAATAGTATTAAAACTAAAATAACCGGCGCCACAATGCCGTTCAAGACGGCTGAGTAAATAAGAGCTTTAATAGGATTAAGCCCCAGAAAATTCAGGGCTAGACCGATAAACATAGAGATAATGATGACGCCGTAAAAAGCTGAAGCTTGTTTCAGTTTAGAGTTTAGCCCTTGGTGCTTGCCAATACTTTCAGAAATAGCGTAGGCACTGGCGCCGGCCAAGACCGGGATAGCCAGTAACCCCATGCCGATAATACCGGCCGCAAACAGCCAAAAGGTTGCATTGCCGGCAAACGGCCTCAGCGCCTGAGCAGCCTGGGCGGCAGTGTTAATGTTGGTTATGCCATGAGCAAAAAGCACGCTGGCGCAAGCAGCAATGATAAAGAACATCACAACGTTGGAAAAGAACATGCCCGACCAGACATCGATACGCATTTTCTTAATTTCGGCGGTGCCGGAGCCGGTGCGTGATTTAATAGTGGTTTGGCCGACGGCAATCTCTTCTTCGACTTCCTGAGAGGTTTGCCAGAAGAAAAGATACGGCGTTATTGTTGTGCCTAGAATTGCGCAAATAAGCAGTATTTGATCCTTACTGAAAGTAATGTGGGGAATTACGGAATGCTTAATTATGGTCTGCCAGTCGGGGTGCGCCAAGAAAGCCGATAGGATGTATGCGAATAATATCAGTGCCAACCATTTCAAGTATTTCGCATACCTTACGTACGGAGTAAATATTTGCAGTAGCAGGATTAGCAGCATGAAACCGATAACCAGCAATGTGAAACTAAAACGGGGGATGATTAATTGGACGGCATTGGCCATTGCCCCGATATCGGCCCCAATATTAAAAGTATTGGCCGCAAACAGGAACAGGGTACTTATATAAAGTACCTTTCTGCCAAAATGAGCCCGGATATTACCCGCCAAACCGCGACCAGTGACTAGGCCAATCCGGGCGCACATTTCTTGGATAATTGCCATCAGCGGGAAAGTCAAGGCTGCCAGCCACAATAAACCGAATCCATATTGGGCGCCAGTTTGGGAGTAAGTAGCAATCCCAGACGGATCATCATCGGAAGCGCCGGTAGTCAGTCCGGGGCCCAGTAAATACCAATAATCTTTCGCTTTTTTAAGCGGTTTATGCCCGCTCAAAGGTATGTTTTTGGCCAGTTTTTGACCGCCCTCCAGCCCATATTCCAAAGCTTTGGCCGGTGCTTCAATTGTTTTCTCAATAATATTTCTTTTCATGCTAACGCCTAGCTACTACCAAAGTTATCGCAAAACTGAAAAAGGGGCAATAGCTTATTGTCGGATTGTCTGGCGATTTGGCTGGTATATTCGATCGATAAAGTTTTTATTTTATAATCTCCCGCTATGGGTTAATAATTTAGACCGTTTCAATAGTGTATCCGGCGCATAAGACTATCAATAGCATCAGGGCGATGATTATCAAGCGGTAAATGCCTGGAAAGTACATCCATAATAGCTTGCTCATCCTTAGACGAATAATAGACAATTACTAGTGGCATAAAGCGTCGCAGCGGCCGGAAAACAAGACTTGGAACCGATTCTTCTTCAACCATTGAGAATGACCGGAAATCATTATAGCCGTAAACTTTCTCGCCAATTCGGAGCCCGGCATCATCGAGCTGATATTCCATTGTCCTAGGCAGACGATTGGCAACGATACCTAGAATAACCGCCGCCACTACGATAACTATTACTGAAGTCACATCACGGGCATAAATATAGTCAACAGCGGCCACGATAATCGCTATTAAACCGAGTAGCGCATACCATCGGAACGATTTATGATGAGCGATAAATTCAGAATGTGACCATGTTACTGGTTTAGTGTCGGCAGCTGGTGGCATTATCCCGGGATCTTCTACTGTTTTACCGCCAATGCCACGGCTATCATTAGCCATGAATTTCCAGCCAGTAACCGGTATCGGGTTTGACTCCGGCTCGGGCTTTGGCTGCTTGGTTGTTTCGGTATCCTGCTTATCGTTCACTAGCGATATTGTACACTGGCTATAACCTAGGCTCAATTATCGCATCATCTTTCAGGGTGTCAGTCTTGAATACAAATCGGCTGTACCATAAATAGTTCCAGATGAATGAAAATATTATCGATATTAATTTGGCTATCAAATTAAGCAAAAGCCTGGTCTTATTAAAATGGAACAAACTGCTGCTTAGGTCTCGAACTAGATAAATAATAATCGGCTGGAGCAGCCATAGACCGGTTAAAGTAACAATTAAAAAACGCCGTGCTTGTTGCCGGCTATTTTGATGATGGGCTCTAAATGTAAAGCGTCTGTTAAGAAAGAAACTTAGTAGCATCCCGGCAGAGGTTGATACTGTGTTGGCTAGCAGCGGCATCCAGCCAAGTATTAGAAGTACGCTGTAAAGCCCAAAATCGGTCGACGTGTTTAATAATCCGACCATGGTGAAACGGACATGCAGCCAAGTTAGTTTAAACTTAACCACTTTTATTATTATTTCTCAGGATAGAATCTATCAGGTAAAGCGGCCGAGCCTGAGTTTCGGCGTAGATACGGCCGATATAACTGCCCAGGACGCCTAATATAATCAGTTGAACGCCACCGACAAATAGTATCGCAATGACAATAAAAGCCCAACCCGGTACCGCAGCCTGGCTGTCAAAGATCTTAACCAGTAGGGCATATAAAATGCCTAGGAAACTGATCCCAGACACTAGATAACCTAACCGGCTAATGATTTTTAGAGGAAACGTGGAAAACCCCAATATGCCATTGCCCGCCAGGTTGATCATCTTTCGGAGCGGATAATTTGTCTGACCGGAGTACCGGGCAGCTCGATCGAACAAAACACCGGTTTGCTTAAAGCCGACATAGCTTATTAAACCGCGCAAAAAACGATTATGCTCATGGAATAAGTTCAAGCTATCAACGACTTTACGGTCAAGCAGTCTAAAGTCGCCGGTATTGCGCGGGATTTTAATATCGGCTAGTTTTTCCAAAACGACATAGAACAGGTTGGCTGACAATTTCTTTAAGAAAGAATCCTGGCGGGTTTTCCTTTGCGCGTAAACAACATCATAGCCGGCGGCCCATTTTTGTATTAGCTCAAAGCTGACTTCCGGCGGATCTTGTAAATCACCATCCATGATTATTACCGCATCACCGGCGGCATTATCAAGGCCGGCGGTGACAGCCAGCTGGTGGCCAAAGTTACGAGACAGATTTATAACAATAACTTTTGGGTCGTTGGTTTGAATGGCTTCAAGTTTACCATAAGAGTTATCTTGACTGCCGTCGTTAACAAAAATGAATTCATAATCATAGTCTTTGTGTTGTCGTGTCAGCTCAGATAAAGTTTTATAGAGAGCATCAATATTGCCGGACTCATTAAATATGGGTATGACGTAGCTAATAAGTTTCTTCATTGATATGGGCCTTGGCTTATGTTAAATAGCATAATTAATCCTTCAATTCGCCCCATCAGTTTACTGATCAACGTTTTTGGGCCTATATTGTTGGTTTTTTTAAATAAAACGACCTGCTCCCTAAAAAAATTGGCTTAAAACGGATAGGCCTTTTTAAAAATTTACGCTTGGCGGAGAGGGAGGGATTCGAACCCTCGCGGAGGATTGCTCCCCCCTAGCAATTTAGCAAACTGCCCCCTTCAGCCTCTTGGGTACCTCTCCCGACTTGCTTATTTTACTATAAGATCGTACTTTGTGCGGTACGATTCATGCTATTGGAGTAATCGGCAACGGCCATATCACAACACTAATATACCATTAAAACATAGGTGCATAACTTACCGTTAAAATATCAGTTAACGATATATTACAATAGACTTAAGGGAATAAACTTTTTAAAAAGGATTATTATTTGTCAACCCTACAAGCCTTAACTTTAACCAAGGGCCGCCGGATTGTGAAGCGCTGGCTTGATTATTGTCAGCGGCATCCCGTGTTTACTTTCTTTGTAAAATTTCTGCCTATTTACGGGCTTTTCTTGTTCATCGCCTGGAATCAATTAGACCCTGATTTTGGATGGCATCTGCAGGCTGGCAATCACATCCGGGAATTTGGTATTCCGGCTCATGATATTTTTACTTACACCGCCCGTAACTTTCGTTGGATTGACCATGAGTGGGGTAACAATGTTATCGTGTCGTTTATTTACCAAATCGGCAAGTTCTGGCTTTTAGCAATGGTTTTTGCGTTTCTTTGGACACTTTCTTTGTTTATAAACGGCTCTAAAGCCTGGTTTGGTGTTTTGCTAATAGCGGCAGTGGCCATGACACCGTATGCCGGCGTCAGGGCTGTTACCTGGACCGTCTTGCTCCTGGCGGTACTTATCCGTCTGGCGCATAGCCGCTCCCGTTATATCCATTGGCTGATTCCTGTCTTGTTTGTTGTCTGGGCCAACTTACATGCTGGTTTCGTGATCGGTTTTGTGTATATCGTCTATCTTGCCATTAAAGAGCGGAAACTGTTCTGGGGGCTGATTTTAGCTTTGGCTATATTGGCTAGTTTCTGTAACCCTTACGGCCCGCGGTTGTACGTTGAGATTTGGCGCACCTTGTCCGATACGTCATTGCACTATGAGATTAGGGAATGGGCCACATTCCATATACCGCTCGCCACTATTCCCTATGTGATGCTTTTTGGAGTTGGTTACGCCTATTGCGTGTTACATACCAAGCGGCATTTTTGGAAATTTTTTCCTTTTAGCACAGTATTACTTGCGGCCGGTTTGTCGGCAACTCGGAATTTTCCGCTTTTTACCAGCGGTTCCATACAAGACACGAAGAAGTATTTGGATGCCATCCGTCAACGTATGCCCAGTCAGTTCGATAGTCCCCGGAAGTGGGTACTAAGCTTCATTATTTTGGCTTTTGTTGGAGGCACGATATATGGCCTTCGGCCTTTTTTGCCAACAAATAAACAATCATACCCTATCCAGGCGGTAGCTTACTTATCAGCCCATCCGTGTGCCGGTAATCTCTTCAACGCTTATGATTACGGCGGTTACCTGATTTGGAAACTACCCAGCGAGCCGGTCTATATTGACGGGCGTATGCCCAGCTGGCGAAACAGCAACGGGGTCAAGTATCTTGCAACCTACGACAATATAATATCGAAACAACGTGTTCAACAAGCTCAGTTTGACAAATACAATATCCGTTGCGCGGTCGTTATGAACAATTTTGGATTTACGAAGTTAATCCAAGACTTAAAACACAATCACTGGAGGCAAGTTGTACAAGCTAATCAGTCAGTGCTGCTGATTGCTCCGTCGGCCGCTAAATAAGTTTAGGGGGGTCCACAGATAGTAAAATGTTACCAAATTTAATCGCCGGCTAGTTGGAGGGTAATTTTAAATAGACCTGTTATCTAAAATCATACGCTTGGCGGAAGGGGTGGGATTCGAACCCACGATAGGTTTCCCTACAATGGTTTTCAAGACCATCTCCTTAAACCACTCGGACACCCTTCCATTCATTAACCTACAACTCTTTTAATTAAAGTTAAACGATTTTTTATATTGTTGTCATACTGACACACATGACCACAACGGTTCTGGCTATCCAAAGATACGACAGGACAGAGGTAATTATAGCAGCCAACTGCGTCACCGCGAAAGATGTTGTGTTTAATGTGTTGTAAATAACCGCTTAACAGTTGCGGCCAGTTTGCGCGCTAAGCTATACTGTATTTAACACAAAAACTCAATGTCTTGAAATATTAACTCACGTGGAGGGTAACAACTATGGCGCGACGTAATCGCGATGATGATCTTCTTATGGAAGATGATGAGTTGACTGCCGCTTTCCTGGGTGATGATGCAGGCACTACGCCTGATCCGACCCAGCCGGCTGTCGCACAAGATGAGTGGGATGAAGATGATAGTACTAATGTATTGCCAGGCCAGTTGGCTGTCGACGTATACGAAACAAGGGAAAAATTAGTCGTCAAGGCTCGTACCGCCGGTGTTAATAAAAGTGATCTGGACGTTAGTATTTCCGATAATACACTCAGTATCCGTGGTACACTTTCGGCCAACGAAGACGACGTTGAGAACTATTTCGTCCAGGAATGTTACTGGGGCGAATTTTCTCGCAGCATCGCGCTGCCGGTACCGGTCAAGGAAGACGATCCGGAGGCCAGTTTGACAGACGGCGTCTTAACTATCAGTTTCACTAAAGCCAAACAGGATACTGTTAAGAAAATTCAGATACTGTAAGGCGATTTGATAGCTACCAAATTTGTTATTTAACTGTTTAAATAGTGTGGCTGTTGCCATTAACTATGTTTTGGTCTGACGTTATTCTACTTTAAGAAAGAAATGACCCGGGAATCCGGGCCATTTCCATTTGTCGAAACTTGAGCTTAGCTTATGGTAAATTGCCGATAACGAAGTGGACAATGAACTGAGCAAGAGCAACAATCACTAAACCGACAAGAGCAAAGATAATTGTATTCTTGGCTCCCGACACGGCCTGGTCGTTACCGCTACTGATAACATACCGGAAACCACCGATAACAATCATGATAACGGCGATTGCTCCAACTAAGACCGAAAATATATTAATTATATGGGTTAGCAGTGTATTGAGCCCACCACTATCAGCTTTACACGGTGTAGCTGAACCAGAGGTATTTAGATTAGTGTTACTGCCGCCACATTCATCTGCTTTTATATTACTTTCCATATTAGACGGGGTAGCATGTGCTACAACCGGCACCAGGGCCGGAGTTATCAGCGCACCCATAACAAAAGGAATTATTAATAGATTTCTTAATTTACGAAGCATTCTGATATTACCTTTCTTTATACATTTTCATTTATACGATAGTCTATTTGTCTAACATAATCAATATATTCATGATTTTTTTATCTACATCATTTATAAACCTGATGCACCAAGTATAAAATGGACAATCGCTTGCGCTATAGCAACCACAATAATTCCGACAATTGCATAGATAATTAAATTTTTAGCACTGGCCACGGCATTATCATTGCCGCCGCTCATGACATAACGCAACCCGCCGATAATAATCATGATAACGGCGATGAAACCAGCCACGACGCTGAGAATATTAAGAATGTCAGCTAAAACACCGTGCAAACTTTCGCCGCTAGAACAACCACTGCTTGTACCGTTACCACCGCTGACAATGCCAATACCGCCGCAAACACTATTTTCCGATGTCCGGGCGGCTGTTACCGGCGTGGCAATTACCAGGCCGCCAATAAATACAACTCCAACTAGGGTTATTATTAATTTTGTAAATGCGGGGTAGTTGCTAAAAAATCGTTTGATCATAAGTTTAAACACTATTAATTACAAACAGAAAAAGTGTCTCAGCAGCTGCTATAACCACCAGACCGACAAGAGCAAAGATGATCGAATTCCGGGCACCTGCGACTTGGTTAGGGTCGCCCCCGGAGACCATAAACCTAATCCCGCCGATAACTATCATGATAACGGCGGCTACTCCGGCAATGCTGGCAATAATATAGGAAGTTATTACAATGACCCCGCCTTTTCCGTAAATTCGGTTTGTCGGAGTGTCCGTTTCATGGCAATAGGAACTATTGGAAACCCCCATACCACAGATTGAGTCGATATTACTATTGCCGTTATTAATATCAGTGCCGTTATCAATACCAGCCGCGTAACCGGTCTGTGAATTCATCACCATTGGCACCAGCAGTGCCATAACTACCGCTATTAATAAAAGCATCCGTTTCATAGTTTACCCGCCACAAAATTAACAATCGCCGCTGCGCTTAATGTTACCGCCAAGCCGATTAGCGCGTATAGAATGGTATTTTTAGCTTTAGCCGTATTTTTCGGATCGCCGCTAGAGATAACATACCGGAAACCGCCAAGCACGATAAACAACAGCGTAACACCGCCAAGAATACTAAATATAATATTTAATAAGGTCGTGACAAAACTACCATTGGCATTAACTGTCGGGAATGGATTTTGTATTTGCGCGGTAATTGTAATTAAGCTTATAAACATATTGTTCATTTAAATAGTTTTGCGATAAAAGCAATCGAAGTTGCCGCAATGATAGCAATAGCTAGCCCGACCAGAGCATGAATAATGGTGCTAAGGGCAGCACCAGTCTGTTCCGGTGAGCCCTGGCTAGTGGTATAGCGAATACCGCCATATATGACAAATCCGACGGCGGCCAGACCGGCTATCCTTAATAAATCTTCAAAAATAGCTAAGCCGACCAGCCAGACCACATTAAGCGTTTTTTGATTCACACCACTAATCACCGTATGATTATCAACCTCATCCTGGGTACATGGTTTAGTTTCGTTGCCGCCGATAATAAACTGTTGGCCAGCATAACTACAGGTATCGTAAAGCATGAAGTTGACATGGAACCCGCAAGTCGTTGTGGGGGGATTAGTACTTGTGTCAACTGTTTCCCAGAAATCAGTTTTAGGGATATATTGATACCATGGCACCAGTCCTAAAAACGTAGATGAATAATTCGGAGTACCCGGTACCGGGCTTACGCACGACGGTGGCTGTGTGCTCGCTGCGGCTGAAGCGGTAAGCGGCGAGAATAATATAAAGCACAGGGGCATAAGTACCAAACTTATTAGACTGTATTTAAGGTATTTCATCTTTTAATCTCTACTCATACTTACTTATTAGTGAAATAGGCCTCCCGGTATAATCCATTCCAGGAATGCCCAGATTATAATCCAGGCAATTAAGGCCAGCAGGGCATTGGCAATCCGGTTTTTCGCCTCCGCCACATGTTTGGGATCGCCTCCCGATGTAGTGTACTCAATCCCGCCAATTACCACCATAATAACAATGACCAAGCCGACGCCGGCACCAAGAAAAAGGATAATCGGATTAATATAGTTTTGGACGATATTAGAACAAAGTGCACTGCTATTGGCATAGGGGGTTTTTAGAGTTGGATCACAAGGATCTTGCGGCGGGCAATTCTGACCGTTAGATAGAGCTGACCCGCCTTGGCAAAGCAGCGTTGTGCAGTCATACTTCGTGTACGTGGTGTTAGTAGTGCCATTAATCGTGGCTAGGACATTTTGTTCATAATAGCAATCACTTGCATTTAATTGGGCACCATTGGTATCTTTGCTTGTGGTACTACCACATTTGTCTAACAGTGTGAGTGTTTTTGTGTTGGTATCGTTGGCTTCTGGTTGTTCAGCGTAGCACTTTTGGGCGCTGGTGCGAGCCATAAGTTGCGTGAGCATCAGCAGTACTATCAACAAACCTAAGAAACTACTTATAATTTTTTTGTTTTTCAATGATAGGATCATTTTCTGTTACTATAACTTTATTGACCCTTATAATCAAGAATACATTCAAAAAATTGATGATCGGCCATTGGCCTTTATCTAAAATTCAAACCTAATTTCAGTAAGCCGGGTAATAAACCATAAATAATATGATCCGAAAAGTTCACTAACCGCATTGCCAATTGCTTTACGGGCTTATGCTATAAGGATTAACACATATTGCTAGGATTACTAGGCTTGGCTGTGCACCAATACCAATAGATAATAGAACTGCTTACATACGTAAGCTTTTTGTGGTATAAACAAAATAAGCGATGCAACGATTAAAAAAGATTGTAAATATTACTTTATTGATCAGTGTACTGATTGCTGCTCCTCTATTTGCTTTATTAAATATCAATCAAACACAGGCTTCCGCCGCCTCGACTACAGCAATTAATTGCGATAACACTTATTATTCATCTGCAAATCAAAAAGCGGTCGGAGCCCTTCTGGCGGCATCCGAAGACACCGCCTGCCAGTACGGAGAAAACGGCCCCTCTGGCACCATTAATCAACCTTCTGCTGCCACTTTCTGTACGTCAGTATTCAATAATATTAATTCGGTTGGCACTACTAATGTGAAAATATCCAGTACCGACGGTCAGGATATTTTAAAGGCTTGCGAGGCAGGTTACAATTCTGTGATTTCCGTGGCGAAGAGTGATTATTGCTCCAAATACCCAGATAATGGTAGTGCTGGCACAGAAAACCACACCAACCTTAACGGCGCTTGCGAGAATGGCGAAGTTTATGCAAAAACTGCCGAGCAGGAAAGCAAATGTGATATTTTTGGCACAAATAAGGAGAATGGCACCACTCCTTTCGCTGCCTGCGAAGATGGTTATAACCACATGGTTACGGACTCTACACCTAGTTCAGCGGCCATTACATCTTGTAAACCGCTCAGTCTAAGCAGTGCAAGCGATGCTCTTCAAGAATGCGAGAAAGGGTATGACGATTCAACCAATAATTTGGGCGATGAAAATACGGGTGTTTGTAATGAAAATACTGATTGTGAGGCTGGATGGACGGCTGCCACGAATGTATTTAATGATAAGCAGTTTTGTCCGCTATCTGATTTTACCGGCACAACGACAGATTCCGCTGCCGAACAGCAGGCTGCTTGCGTAGCCGGCTATACGGCCGCTCAAGCTGGAAAAGATGATAGTGTTTGCTCAACTTATAGTGGAGCCGATAATACTGCCTGCGAAAAAGGTTTCGCAGCCGGAGGAGGTACTCCAACTACTACTACAGACTGTACTGCTAACCCGGATGCAGCCTCCTGCCAGGGCCAGACAGTCACTTGCAGTATTGTCTGGCACAATCCGTTAAGCTGGTTTGTCTGTCCTGCCGTATCAAGCATCCAGGATATTATGAACTCTCTTGGAAGTGCTATTACCAAATACCTGACAATACCAAGTTACTATTTCAATGCCGGCTCTACGACCGGGAAACCATTGT
>DATKGQ010000037.1:0-17927 GCA_035510715.1 Saccharimonadales bacterium (SeqCode)
AACTTCAATAAAATGATCAGGCGTTATATACCCAAAGGTACTGACTTATCTACAATTAACCAAACTCAGGTTGATGAATATATGTCCATCATAAACAATAAGCCCAGGAGAAGTCTGGGCTACAAGAGTGCGCTACAATTAGCTAATGAGAAAGGAATACTCCGAAAGTAGTGAGTGTCCTACTAATGGCCTGAATTTAGGTTTCGTAGCCGAAAAGTTCTATAAACGTTTTCTAGCCAAATCACAGGACTTATATTGCTTGAATTGATCTTTTAAATAATACTGAGCAATTATTATCACTCCACAAATCTAACAAGTTTCCCGTCACCAGATAATAAGAAAGCAGTACTTCAAAGTCTGTCTAATTATTTCTAATGCTTGCTTGTTAAGTACCAGGTTAACGATATTTTACTGAGACAAGGCATCGCACTGCCGATTAGTGATACTGATGATGCACAGCCCGTTTGGGCCAGAAATAAATTCGTATAATGGTGCTGCTTGCTATTGATAGCAATTTGAAAATATACTTATTGTTCATAAGGAGATTAATATGAGTGAACGTAGTGAGAGCGCGACAACTCCCGATGAACAGTTTGAATTAGGCAGTCTTCTAGATCTAAAACGGATTGCCACAATCGAAGTACCGACAATCGGCAGCATTGAGGAATTCCAAAGTTTTTTAATTGCCAATCATGTAACCGAATCATTCGCGACGGCTATCTACGCAAATGCTTCCGGAGAAAACTTCCAATCCCCGGCTGTATCAATTGGCCAAAGCGGTTATCCCGAAGACTATGCCTATAAGTTCGATGCCATGGTTAGTCCTGATTTTTATGAACGGGTTATAAAGCCCGGGGTTTTGAGTCCCGGTTGGCTTGGAGGATATGGACCTAAAGTTACGGCAATCAGAGTGCGCGGTCAGCGGAAAACCGCTTCCAGACTATTCGATTATAATTATTTTTTAAGCCTGCCCATCAAGATGACAAGAACTAATAACAATGATTATTCGCTGGAAACTGCCCTTCCCCCGGAAGCCTGGTATCAGAGCGGAACGGAACAAGTAACGTCTGGCCAGCCCGGTCCTGGCCGTCGATCAGATCTGTCGATCCTGCCGCTGGTATTAAAAGAAGCGGCCCTGGATTTACATGACGCCGTCAAAAGCGTCGGGCGCCGTCGGCAGATAGCCGCCGAGATTAGTAATGTGATTACCGAGCAAATACCTGTCCAAATACTAAATATGCTGGCTGATAATAATCAGTCATAAAGGGAGAATAAGGTAATGAGTGAAAGACGACCCGAAGAAATAAAAGTGGTAGATGAAGACGTATTAGTGGAACTAAGTGATAAGTACCAAGAAGTACTTAATAATTTAATGATGCTTCACAGAATATTTGCTATTCCGGATATAGCCGATCGGCATATCCAAATTGAAGCTATAAGCTCTTCTATTGATTTAGGCGGTTTCTTTATGGATGAGATAGCCAGCGATCCTAGGTGCCGGGAAAGTTTGGATATCGGACCAGAAGGCGGTGATGTAATTGTCGGCACGGCGAATTGCCTGGTTAAAAGGCCTTACAATGGCAAAGATGAATTGCAGCTACAAGTTAATGTAGCTACCAGAACAGGATCGGCGCTAGGTTATTTTCGGCTTGAGCAAACATTAGCGGGGTGCTTTATAACTCAGCCGCTGACTGAATTTATTGGCGGATAAATTTAAAAATATTTAAGGAGAAGACGATGACAAGTATGGAAGACTTAGGTGGCAACGAAGCGGTTGGAAAACGCACCAAACAACTGGCTCAACGACCCGCCCGGATTGCCGAAATCGTTATCCGCGGTTTCTTGGATGACTTTACCGGTGACGACGGAGTAATAACCCAGGGACAACTAGCAAAGATTATTACCGGCGTCCGCAAAAAGTCCGTTGATAAATACACCGAAGAAAGAAACTTAGGTATGCATAACGACATGATCAGCACCCAAACCGGACTGACGGCACTTATAAGGTTTGATAGGGTTAAAGAATCGTTTAACGCCTGGTTAGAAATGCACCCGGAAGGTCCGCATACCGCAACCCTGGTTGAGAACAGCCAGGCTGACGGCGACCCTCTGTACGTCTTAACCCTGCCAGAAGGCGCTTTTCAAGCTTTCGATACCCATGTCCGCCTTTACCCGGAAGCCCAGATTATCGAGGACCAAATCCGGGACCCTAACGGGAAAGAGTTTGAACGCCATGACCGCATCTCGCTAAGCACGGTTGCGGAAGTAATTAGAATCGAAGGCCAAGGGGGAGAATTATGGCAAAGCTTGTTTTTCTCACCAGACGGTACAGAGAAATAAGTTGATAAATATTCTTCAACGGCAATGTAATTAAACGGAGGCAAAATGGAAGATCGGTATGAAAACTTACAATCAAAATAACCAAGTACTTAAAGAAAAACCGACGGACAACCGCAACTAAGCGGATCGCCACCAATACCGGGTTAATCGCGGTTCAGAAATTAACAACTCCCCAAAAAATAGAAATCGGCCGTATTCAAGCTCCGGAACCGCCGGGGCATCCCTACTCCAGGGTCGTAGTAGCCGATTACCTGGGATCACCGGGCCTGAGCCTGAAGCCTTTAGACAGGCACTATACATGGTTACCCCACTATAACCTTGAGGATGCTTCAAGAGATTTTTTATCGCCAAGATCGGCGAAACTAAAGGCATTTTTGAACCATATAAAGCCTGGCGGGCTTTCCAAGTCGATATTGACAACAACAACTTCCCCGATCCCTTTACAGAAGCAGCCGATGAACTTTATTATCAGGCTGCCGGCATGCTTAAGATCATCGGGGCTATGGCCCTAGCTTCATCAGAGACTGTTACTGTTTCCCCTCTCCTAGAGCCAGAAAATTAATTTAAACTTAGCAAAACTCTCTACTATTGAGGACGCATTAATAATCGTTAAGCATTAAGCCGGTATTAATGTTTAAAACATTTAATTATCAGCGGATTATCCAAAAATAGGACATATTTGCATAGCTGTTTAAGCACGTTATTGTACTGAAATGGGTATAAGCGATGATACCCATTTGAGCTGTGGTTAACGGATTTAGTAATGTCTATTTATTGCCCTTCTATTATATATACTATATAGGGCAAGAAATTATGTGGCGGGCTGTCGTATGCAAAGTCTAGTGATATTCAAGAAAACTATGTCAAACAATCCTAAGCACTACTCCCTGAATACTAAACAATTACACGTCTTAAAATTATCTATAAATTCCAGCCACCCATTAAGTGATAATAAATAACCATATCTACTGTATAATATATAGTAATTGTTTTTGTTAAAAAACACATATAAAGGTAAAGGATCTGATTTACTATGAGTGATGTTGTCCCCAAAATAAACACCTTAGAGCATACAGAGGAGCGTAGCCATAGAGAAATAATGGTTGTGATAACTGCCTTAATGCTGGCAATGCTACTCGGCGCCCTAGACCAGACTATCGTCTCAACTGCTCTACCGCGGATCGTTACCGATTTACATGGACTTAATCGCTTATCCTGGGTGGTAACTGCTTACCTATTAACAAGCACTATCGCAATGCCGCTTTATGGAAAGATTGGCGACATGTATGGCCGCAAGAAAATATTCATGTTCAGTATTGCTATCTTCTTGATTGGTTCAGTGCTTTGTGGCCTTAGCCAAAATATGACTGAACTTATCGGTTTTAGAGCTTTGCAAGGCTTTGGCGCCGGCGGGCTGATTACTTTAGCCTTAGCCATTGTTGGCGACGTGGTACCAGCTCGGCGACGAGGTCGTTATCAAGGATATTTCGGCGCGGTCTTTGGGGTGGCCAGTATTGCTGGCCCGCTCTTGGGCGGTTTCTTTACTGATAGTCTATCTTGGCGCTGGATATTTTACGTTAATATACCAATCGGCTTATTGGCTCTTTTGGCTATTTGGTTTAGGTTACACTTACCGGTACACCGAACCGAGCACAAGATTGATTTTGTCGGCACAGCACTGTTAACAGCCAGCGTAGTCTGCCTATTGCTAGTAACTGTGTTAGGTGGCACTAGCTATGCCTGGGGATCACCAACAATTATTGGTCTGATAGCTGCCGGCTTACTATCGCTCGGACTATTCATCCCGTGGGAAGGCCATGTACCCGAACCGATCCTGCCACTACGGTTATTTAAAAACGAAATTTTTACCGTCTCTGTCCTGCTTAGCTTAGTGGTCGGCATTGCGATGTTTGGTGCCATAATCTTTTTGCCGGAGTACCAACAAATTATTCGCGGTGCCTCGGCTACAAAATCCGGACTGATGTTACTGCCGCTGGTTTTTGGTATGCTAGTTGCTTCAATAATTTCGGGCCGGATCATTTCCCATTGGGGCCGCTACCGACTGTTCCCGATTATTGGAACAATACTGGTGACAATCGGCTTCTACTTATTCAGCACCATCACGCTTAGTACTTCATATCTGCGCTTATCGGTTTGGATGGTGGTTCTAGGCATTGGTATCGGGTCGTTCATGCAGGTAATGACGCTAGCAGTCCAAAATTCAGTCGACCGCAAAGACCTGGGTACCGCTACATCGGCGGCTACCTTTTTTAGGACGATGGGTAGCGCCTTCGGCACTTCACTATTCGGGGCAATCTTAGTTAATCGCCTGAGCCATAACATAACGAAGTTTGTACCTCACGTAGCCAGTGCCCCGGCAATTAACGCCAGCATAATTCAGAGCGGTACAGCTCAGCTGGCTAAAGCGCCCCCGGCGGTCATACACGGTTTCTTTTTGGCGTTTGCCCATGCTTTTCATACAGTCTATCTATGGGGTATACCATTGGCTTTTATCGCAATATTGCTTGCCTTAATGCTTAAGGAAACACCGCTACGGACTTCTATTAGGGAAGAAGCCGCTGGCGAGGCACTAGAATTTCACGAAAAAATATAAAATAGATTGGGTAATTATCCTCTAGATGTGAAGTCTGTTTTACTTAATTGTTGCCAAAGGGTTCACTGGCGGTTTGACTATTTGGACCATTAGGTGCTCGTCTGACTAAGAATGAACCGATATTCCTTAGTCGTCTATTGGCAGCTTCTAGAACTCGTTGCCGCTTCATAATCGCCGGGATATTACCTGATCTGACGCCAAACATAAACCCGCGGGTAACGTAATTTATCCAACGCTCTTCATCTTTTTGATTTTGGGTGATAATAGTTCTAAAAGTAATGGGTTCTACCCTATGTTTAGGAAATACCAACCGGCCGATAAATTGGGGTCGGTTATATAAATCATGCAAATTATCTGTTACGAAACCCAGCATTTCGTCTGGTTGAAGCTGAAGCAGCTCGCTGCTGTTAGCAAAATTAGCAACCGTACTATTGGATTCCCCTTCTGCAGACCAATCAATGTTATCTAATAATGGCCGGCCGCTTTCTGTATCAGAATATGTTCTGGCATACTCCAGCATTGCTTGGCCTTCGCTAACAGGAGGAATCTCACCTTGCCTGACTTGCCGCCAATAGCAACCACCGCTGAATATAACTATTCTGGGGTGCAGGGATTCAGCGACCTGAACAGCAACTTCACAACGACGTAAACTACGGGCCGACAGCTCACCATTGACGTCGACTTTATGCCCTAAAACCAATAAAGCATCAATTGGCAGATTATTTTTAATTGCTTCACAGGCATCCATTAAAAAATCATCCTCTTCACAATAAATTATACGAACGCTTATAGTAACATAATACAAACGATAATACTATTTTATAAACTTATGCAACCCAACTTGTCAGTGTAACTTCATGCCGCTTGATTTTTGCTTATGCCGTAACAATAAGCATATTGTAAATACCAATTAGTTTTAATATGATTAATGTTAGATGAAAAAAACAAAAAAGAGTGCTGCAGGTTTCAGTCTCGTTGAGTTATTAATCGTATTAGTTATTTTAGTAGCGATAGTCGGCGTCGGATTATTCGTATACCAGAAAGCAAATAAGGGTTCCGGCAATATCTATTTTTTGCAAAATGATAACGGCCGGCTTAACTTGGCTATGACCAACGTCTACAAACAAAACGGTAGTAAGATTGTTGTCTCCGGCACGGGCTATGAAAATACTTACATACCGCCTAGCCTTTACGGTATAGGCAGTGAGTATGTTGGCAATACCTATCAAACCGCCATACTGGCCAGCCCGAATTGGGATTATGTCGCGCTCCGTTCCCAAAGGGATCCGAATTACACAAAACTGTATATGTATGATGCGGCCAGCAATTCCCTAAATATCGTCGACCAATCCAAAGCTTCCTTCGAGTTCATTGGCTGGCTGAATGGCAGGTTCCTCTATTTAAGTACATCGTTTGCGTCGCAGCTCGGGCAGTCTTCGCAGCCGGGCAACATTATGTCATATAACCCAAGCACTAAAACTTCGATTACGTTATCTAAGGTCTCCGCTGTCTGTACTGGATTCGTCTATATTATTACCGGCAAGCTAGTCTGTGATAATAACGCCAGCAATTACTCAGCCGTCTACCAGTTTAACGCTGATGGATCAGGCCTGGTTAAATTGCTAAATACTAAAGAGACCGGTGTATTTACGAATAATATTTATTCGCCTGATTCACTCTATTTTTCATTGTATCCACAGTACGGTACTAATCTTAGCAATCTATATTACGTTTATACCAATGGCACGGTCAGTAAGACCACCAACTACTTGGCAAATAATCAGCCGTATCATTTTTATATTTCTTCCCCGTCAGGTTCACAGACAACATGGTATGAGAAAGTAGGCGGCAAAGATGCAATTTACGTCGGTAATAGTAACGCTGCTAACGGCAAAGTTGTGGCCACGCTGCCAAGCGGCTATGAGCCGTACGCCTGGTATATAAACACCCTGATTGTGTCTAAAGACAGCAACACTCTGTATAAGCTAAATACTAAAACGAGCGGTCTAACAGAATTATCTGCATATAATCAATCGGCGATGGGTTATAGCTGGGCGATGGCTGGTTGCCCGGGAGCTACTTACGGCTACGCCGGTATTCTTTAATCCTTTGGGATAAAAGAACTTTTAAAGCAAATTAAGTCTGGCAGCATAAAAACAAGACCGCTAGACGATGTCAGTAGTTATACTTTTAGTAACTATTGATTTTCTCAACGTAGCTCAAAAAGTTATTATCCTGGCAGAGCGGTTCGGTATAAAAATAAAGAGTTTTTCCATTGGCCAGCTTTTTAGTAAAGGTTAGCTTCGAAGCATTAAACGGCCCGAAATAAATTGATATTCCTCTTGTGCAGGACTGGGCCTTAGGAACGGCATTAAAAATGGCTGTCAGGCTAGCCCCTGTCAGAATAGGTGTGCTGGCGGCATTAATGTCTCCCTGATCGGCAATCTGAACTTCGGCCGGGACGCCGTTGCCCGCCCCCATGTAGTTATAGACAATTTGTCCTAATTTCTCTGGCGTTGGCGGTAAGACTAACTTGGCATCCGGTAAATAAGCGTTGTCGGTAACCGGGTCTATAACGACGGGCTTATTAGCCCCATCAATTGCCCTCACAATCAGGTAAGATATTTTGTCGACATACGAATTATTCAGATAATAGTTATCTAAACGATTTTGATTTAACAGATATGACGTCGTACCTAAATTGGCGATAAATACGAGACCTAAAAGCGTCATAATTGAAAACCGCAGCGGATTTTTAATTATATAAGTTTTAAGTTCTTTAATTTTTGTTAGCATACTTCTAAAAAGGATTATAGGTTATTTTTAAGAAAAGCCAATAACTAAACTCCTACCCCGCCGGGGCAATCGGGCTGTTAAAGAAACTTTGCTTGGGCCTTAAGACAACTGTTTTCAAAGTTAAGATTTGTCATAAACAGACAAATGATATCAATATGTCAGAGCACTAAATGTAGATTTACTCCCAGAAGAACAAGTGGCCAGAGAATGACAGCCAAAAATGCCGAAAGCAAATGAGCGACAGTCCCAAGATCACCCAGATAGCCCCGGTTACTCGCCACAATCGCCCCAATTATAAGATAAACTATACCGGTAATAGAAATACGATTCATCAATCACCCCTCTCATTAGCTATTTGTATTAAGCATAAGTTACCAGTTTATATTTTTCAACAAAGAATCTTATATTAACTTACCTATCGGTAATTTATTAATTTGGGACAATTAGTTTACAGGTAGCAAAGCAGAGCATAATAATACGTATTAACTGCTCTTCTATAACAACAAATCGTCCTTCTCGTCGGGTAGTGATCTTTCTATATCAGAATGCTCGTTGGCGAGCTTGTCCCCATCAATCAACCGGCGAATCTCATCTACATCACATTCTACATCCTCGACAAAGTTCGAGTCCTGTAACCCCTGCTACGTAGATTTTATCAGATTAACATCTTACAATTACAGATTATAACCTCCGCATATTGCGCGTATTATAGCTTAATATATTACATATTTGCGGGCATTCTATATATTGGCATAATCTCAACGGCGTTACGTTGAGTTTTTTAAGATCAAATTACATAATTAAGCAAGCAATATATCAGAAAAATTATCTGTGTTAGCTACATTAAATGTATATTTAGGATACATCTTACTAAAAGCCAAAGGTACACGAACTGTCTTTTTATTATTAACCTTACATTCATAGGCTCTCAACACATCAGATTCCTCCTCAATGATATCAATCTCACGCTGATCGGCATTGCGCCAATAATACGATCGAACCCGTCGTTCTTGTGCCTGCAAATATTTAAGCCGCTCAATAACACAGAAGTTTTCCCACAAAGCACCAGTATCATCGCGCGTTTCAAGTGGCTTAAAGTTTTCTATGATCGCATTACGGATACCAAGGTCAGTGAAGTAAACTTTACGTAGACGCCCTACCTCAACTCGCTGGTTGCGCCTGTATTGGTTACGTCTTTGAATGATGAAGGCTTTCTCTAGTAAATCAATATAACGCATCACGGTCTCTTTAGCTACTGACAATTTTCCCGCTAACTCGCCATAACTTACCTCTTGGCCGATTTGATAAGCTAAGAGTCGTAACAGATCATTAATAATAGTCTGGTCAAACATAACTTGCGACCCAAAGGCATCACGGTAGACATAATTATTCGCAATATTGCTAAGTCTCGTATGGGCATCCTGAGCAGAGAGTTGCCATATTTCCGGATAACCACCACGATCAAGCATGGTTCGCCAGTTGGCATCCATCTCCAGGCGATTTTTAGACACCTCAGTAATGCTGAGAGGATATAATAAAATCTCTTCAGATCTACCAGTAAGCGGTTCTGCAACCTTATTGGCTAAATCTAGGCTCGAAGAACCAGTCACCAGTAATTTTATGGCTGGGTAGGTATCATGGATTAGTTTTATACTAATACCAATATTCTCAATACGTTGCCCTTCGTCAATAATCACCAAATCGGCATCACCGAGGTATGACTTAAGTTCCACAGCTGATTTGTTGGTCAGACTGATGACAACATTGGGGTCATCACAGTTGAGGTACAGGTGATTTGTAAAGTTTTTAGACACTTCTTTAGCTAAAGTAGTTTTCCCTACTTGGCGAGCTCCATATAAAATAGCGATAAGGTTATTATTGAGAACTTTTTCGATTCGTTTCTGCTCATGTCTTTGAATATACATATTTTAAGTTTAGCATATAATACCGATTATCGCGAGTCGAGTAGCGTAATAATGCCATTTAACGCGAGAGGTTATGCTTTCATACAGATTATAGTTTCTAAACTGATTGGCATTAGACTTTTTTAGTTGGCAATGGTTGAGTATTATCAGATGGATTGGGGAGTTCAGAACTATCAATCAACTGGCGAATCTCATCTACATCACATTCTACGTCCTTGTCAAAGTTCGAGTCCTGTAACCCCTGGCGCTCCATTCTTAAATGAATGGGCTAAAATCCAAAACGATAAAGAAAAAAGTGCCAATTCCCAACCTAAACGTAAAACAGATACCCCTGGAACTCATGAAAATTTAGATAAGTATAAATACTTAAGCCCCAGTAAAATGTCAACAGACGAAATTAATGTCAGGTCTATGATATTTGACGAGGATCCGAACCGACATAATCCCCCTATTTTAAAAATAGATCTAACTTATATAGTTAATAAAATGGCGACAGAGGCTAAATTGGGAGCATTGGATGTTGAATTGCTTCTCGACAGATTGGGCGTAAAATCTGAACCTGATGATAGTTTTTATCCAACCAACTCTCGCATCGATAATGACGATATCATTGACCGCATTGTGTTAGTTTTTTCGCCGCCCACATATAAAGAGATTGGTTCTAGGTGGTTATTGTCTCCTGCTACAACAAGCAAAAAAGTCAAACAAGCAATGCACGCGCTAAATCAAGAACTGATATTGTATTGTATAGCTTAAAAGTTATTGTTTATTTCTGAAATTACCGAATGTCGGGATCCGGTTTATTTAACCTGAAATACCTCTGTTACTAATTATAACGGTTAACTAAAGCGGCGTGAACGACCGGACGACAATCTTAGCTAGCCTTTGCTCGTTCGTCATAGCACGTTGCCAATTGAGTTGAAAAAATATCAATTAGTTCAGCAACATTTTTTTCGCTAAAAAGTTTATCAAGATTGTCGGCTTGACCTAAATACGGTTTTGTCGGATCTAATTCCAGGGTTATGAGTGTCCTGAGTGGTTCGTCTGGCATTGAGGTCGGTCTTCCAATTATCCGTATCTGATAACGGTTATCTTCGTGTTTGATAGAAGTACATATATTAGCATCACCCACGGTTTTACCAATCTGTATTTTACTAAACACGGCGCTTAATGGTGTTTCGGTCTGATATATCCGGTTAACATAGCGCATTAATATTTCGTCACAACTGCGAACTTCGCCTACCCGTTCAACCGTTTTTTCATCAATTTGCAGCATCCCCATTAATAATCGGTCTTGCACTTGTAACTGATTTAATCTTTTGATCGCTAACTCTAATATATCTGAATCAGGGAATGGTATTTGACTTTCGACCGGATAGGCAAAGAACAAATCAAGTTTTGTTCTAATGTCTTTTGAAATTGAATTTCTGTGATAATTACCATCACGATTTTGCACCCTAGTACTGTTTACTTCTTTTTTACTCAGCAAACCAATATCACCACAATATTCAATTATGGCTAATTCTTCGCCGCGCTTGCTATTTTCTCTACGATCATAATTAAATACAGGCATTGATTTTATATCGTTTGATCGGCTAGTGACTGCATATAGCAACTGTCTGATTATAACCGCTCGTTTGGTTTCATCTAAGCCATCAATACCAAATAATTCTATACTTTTAAAACTATCTGATAGTTTGGCAATCGGAATAGCTAAATTTTGACGGGTTATTGCCAAAAGTTCTAATTGACCACTGGCTTCATCCTGATTGACGGGGCTTTGGGCTAATACTAGTTCCACTGAGCTGCCATTTTTTAGTACACAGGGCGGTATAACTGTGTAGGTGATATATTTACAAGGTAAATACACTTCATCATTTTGAGCCACACTTAATTCTCTTTGATCTTTAAAGATACTAGCTTTGGCGAAACAAGTTTCAACTAATTGACGTTCATAAGCACGAGCTAAGGGGATAAATTGACGTTCGGCTTGTTGGTCGATAAATTGCTGTAACCCATTATGCTCAATTTTTGTACGATTGTCGCCATGACCGCTATGGCTGTACATTAATAAACTTCTGAGGTTCTCTATTAAATCGTGCCTGGATGAATTATCATCAGCTGTTGTAACGTAAAAGTTATCGTCTTCCATTTCTTGGCCAAGTTGAACATAGCTACATAAACCATGATCACGTTTAGCGAATGTGGCCAGTGGCAAAAGCGTATTCCAACCAACCGCCACAGCAATAAACGGATCACCAACTAAATTTTCTGATTCATGAGATATTACTTTTGATACAACTTTATTACCTAAATATCTAAGTATTTTACGTTTTTGTTTAGTTTCGACCGTCTTCTCTGCCTTAATTATCTCTGATTGATTAGCTAAAACGATTCTTGCTGGTTGCCCGTTCAGTTGATAACTACTAGTTCTATCATCGCTGACTAAGTCAACAATTTTTAAGCGTTGTTTAGATTCATCATCTAGCAGATAATATTTTCCGATACTTCCGGAATTAGTTCTTGCCATTAGATCATGAACTCGTTGGCTAAGGTCAGCAGCAGCAATACTACAATCCGAAAACTCATAACTCAAAGCGCCGCCAATTAAAGAGCGCTGTTCATTAATCGATGCTTCTGGATCATAACTCATAAAACTCAACTCTCACCAAAGTGTTAAGAAATATATTATACAACTACTAAGAGTATTTTGCAATTATAGAGTTATCTATTATCGTTCTGTATTTTTTCTTTATTTTAGTATAGCTACAGAAGAATATTAGCAACACAAAATCACCGTACCATTATCATTCGATCCCGAATGATAAGATTTTCGACGCGTTCGAGTATAAGACATGTTAGGCTACCTCTTCTGGTGAAGATGTAGTATCATCAGATTGATTGGGGAGACTTTCGTCATCAAGTAATTGACGAATTTCGTCAATCTCGCAGGCTACTTCCTCGTCAAAAGTTTGATCCGTGGACTGTAACCCCTGCCATACCGCCCGAAGTCGTCTACAAAGATCTTCATCTCCCCTGTTAACTTTTGTTAATATATATAATAATTGTATAATATACTTATATGGAACTTGAACCAGAACCGGATATACGAGCAGCTATTTTCATGGCCGGCCATGCATTCGGTAGGATTGTGCATGAAGAGCTAGTCATTAGGGGTTTTAATGAACCAGAGATAGCAATAGTCCAGAGTGCATTAACAATAGCCAATGTTCTTTTCGACAGGCCTGGATATCATTATGGCGAACTAGGTGAACGTGCTTATTTTGCCAAAATTAAAGATCTCCCTGAAGGAGTTACAGAAGGTATAGTTGTCGGTTTTAAGCAGTTAATGCCCAAGCTTCCTGCCCATAAACTGGATAACAACCCGGAACATCCGCTTTTTAGGTCAGACTAACTGATATATAAATTAAGCGATAAATGATAATTGGAATGGACGGCTAAATACCTACCGGCTTCGACTTTTTAAGTCAGACTAACCCCCCTAATAAAACTATATTTCCCAAGTGTCAGTTAAATTCTTCCCGGCTACCCGGATGGCGACAGCCTTCATGGCTTCCAGAATATGCAATTTTTTCCCTAAGACAGTTTCTTTATCAAAAGCGATTAGAAGCGAACAGAATTCATTATCAAGAGCTGACAGTAAAGCCTTCATGTCCTTGGGTTTGACGTTATACTGCCCGTTAATTTTTAATAGCTGATCAATCATATTTTGAATTAAATTGTTACTGTCTAAGTAGAAGGCTACCGGGTCCTGGTTATCGACGTCCCGCCGGGCGTCACTGAGAAAGTCATTAATTGAATATAGATGCATCAAAATTTCTTTATCGCTGTAGCGGGTCTTAGTCTTCATGTTGGTCTGGGCATTTTTAATCAGTTCTTCTACCACTGCTCCGTCGTTAGATAAAATAACTTTGCTGTGCGCCAACATGTGTGAAGTATTCCGTACAAGAGCATACTTTTCTTTCTTAAGAATGTTTTTAACTTCTGTTAAATCATAAAACAGCAGCTCAACCATTGCGCCGGATTTATCAACGTACTGTTTACGAGCTATCTTTTGCTTAGCATTAAAGATTAACAGGAAATCAACGTCCGAGTATTTGTCAAAAGTTCCTTGCGCCGCCGAGCCGATCAGCAAAATTGCCAATACCCCGGCCTTATCACGGCAATGACTCAGGACATCATTAGTTGCCGCGTCAATCAGTAATGAGAAGTTTTCTGCCATAATACTTTATTAGTATAGCCGATTAAAGATATATATTGCTTGCTTTGTGGTAGATATTCTTTCTATGAAACTTAGTGCTGATGCTTGCTTATGAACACTTGCCAGACTATGTTATTAATAACGTATCGTTTAAGGAGTAACTGATGACTGAAGTATTAGATAGCCCTGCCGAGAGCATTGATAACGTAGTAGCAAATTTTATAGATAAACAACGCCTCCGCCAACTGGCTGAAAAACTATTAGCCGCTGCCACAGCCAGACTAATGTTAATCCGCATGGATGCCGGAGAACCATATGACATTGAAAGTTTTATATTCGTAGTTTCGTTAGGCGAACCGGAAAGACTTAAGATGCAGGCTGACATGCTTAGATCTGCCGCCGGGTTAGAAGCTGGCAGCATTGTTGGTGTGTCCAATGACCGGACGATTGGCTGTATTGGCATTGTCGCTGAAAATCCACTGGTTATGGATGCCAATGTCGGTAGCCCAAGCAACCCTGAAAGTGAGCAAAGCAATCGCAACCTGGAAGCTCGCCTGGTATTCAAGGACCTAGTAAGATATAACGAAATCAGGTCAGAAAAAAAGGGTTATCAGCCGGTATATGTCTTTAATTCAGGTATTAAGGGCAGTCCATATATGGTTAATCTGATAAGCAGCGATGCCGAACCTCATCCCGATGATCCGGAAGTGAAGGCTGTCGAATGTAACCAGTTGCTGAATGGCGCTGATGAGATAATGAAATTTGTGACCGCGAACAACGACACTATCGGCCTTAAACAATTCACTGAACTTTCTACCCGCTTAGCCAGAGGCTACCTGGGGGCAATAGTTGTCACCGATGAATATAGTCATGCAAGTATTAATTAACAGAACTATTTTGATAAGTATGGTATAAGCAAGGCCATGGCTGAAGTATTAAAATATAGTCCGGAACTTGGGGCATTATCTCAGGAGTATATAAACGAAAGAGTTAGTGAGTTAGCGTATTGCATCAGGGACTTATCGGGTATTCAGACGGATATCTGGCGGCAACTGCCGTATTTTGCCCTGCAAGCCGAGGGCCTTGCCGATAACGATCATTTTAATATCAGACTGTTCCGGCAAGGCTTGTTGACTATCAACGGCTATCCGGCCACCCTGTGCGGGACATTTATAGATTGTGAAAACGGCAATATCCTGAGCCTGCAAGGCGAAGAGGATCTGGGCGCTCTGGCCAGCGATATTGAGGTAGTTAGTACCTGGCTGCCCAAAGGAGAAAGTTTTAACGCCAATACCTGGATGAATAAGATTCTTATAAATGCTTTCAAACCGTATAACAGCTACACTGACTACGATGAAGCCAGAAACCAGAAATGGCGTGTTGACATTGCCTTTGGGCTGAACCTAAGATCAATTTATTCTCGGCCCCGGAACCCCCAAGAGGCTTAAGGGGTAAATGTAAGTTGTTTAATTTATAAATTAATAAACTTGCGTTAAGTAATAAATTAAGAGATAGTATATATATGAATGATGGAGCCGGCCGACAAATAGCCTGGGGTAGGATAATTATTTTAGTAGTTGTAATACTAGCGATTGGCGGTACCAGTTACTGGCTGATTACTACTTCTAAAAGCCAACCTAAAACTGTGTCGTCAACTACCTGTTCATCTCAGTCCACTTCTAAGAAATGTCCGAAAAAATCAAAGGCCGGCACAAAACCCAAATCAACTTTGGCCCAGCCGGCAACTTCACCCTTGTCAGTGTCTACAACCACCACACCAACCAGCACCGCCAATACCACCAGCTCCCAGCTGACCAACACCGGCCCCGGTAATGTAATTGCCCTGTTTATCGGTGTGGTAACCCTCAGCAGCCTAATTCATTATGTTTATACCAAAAAACATCTCAAAAATTTATCAAAATCAGATTTATAAAGCTTGTCCTTAAACAATAGATTGTGATAGTATGCCAATCTATGACGGCCTTAACTCATTTCGAAGACGGCAACAGCGTATATTTTTATGCCAATACCCCGCCACTCTGCGCCGCGATAATTGAAGCCCTGCAGCTAGTTGAAACCCCGGAAGATTTTTTAGAGGCCTCCCGGTTAATGGCTGAAAATGAAACCGGTTTTCATGACAAAACTCCCGAGCAATTTCTTTTTACCAACCAAGACTGTGAATTAATTGTCAGAGGCCTGGCAAAATATGATAAAGGGCCAAGATCAGAGGTTGTGGGTTTTGCCAA
Source organism: Saccharimonadales bacterium (SeqCode) (assembly GCA_035510715.1). Classification (GTDB taxonomy): domain Bacteria; phylum Patescibacteriota; class Saccharimonadia; order Saccharimonadales; family UBA4665; genus DATKGQ01. The sequence goes on from DATKGQ010000037.1 coordinate 16,144, forward strand.
GGCTGTGTCGGCATTTAGGATCGAAAGATATATTGCTGAAGCGCTTGGTCTGCCCTGGCCAGTCGCCAGTTAAAATGCTACAATGAGTATGTTAACAATTAATTATCAAGAGCGCAGCGAGAGCCCTAGCTCGATGACCTGCCGGCAACCTGCCTGAATTCAAGCAAGGTGCTAAACCTAGCCTTAACTAAAGGAAGGATACGAGAAGCCCAAAAAATATCAAGATCCTTTCTTTATTAACAAGAAAGGATCTTTTTGAACTTAAAAACCGCCGAATCAGTAACGCCCAAGCACCCCGATAAAATCTGCGATCAAATCAGTGACAGTATTTTAGACGCCGCCCTTGCCCAGGACCCCCTGTCAAGAGTTGCCGTGGAAGCAGCCGGTGGCCACAAAATGCTGGTTTTAATGGGCGAGATAACGTCGCCAGCCCAAATTGACTACGCTGCAATTGCCCGCCGCTACGTTGATGGCAGTTATAAAGTAATAGTCAACATCGTCCAGCAAAGCCCGGATATTAACCGGGCTGTGAGTAACGGCGGTGCCGGTGACCAGGGTATCATGGTCGGCTATGCCACTGACGAAACAGCCAATCTGATGCCGCTGGAAGTCGACCTAAGCCGTTCCCTAAACCGTTATTTGTTTGCTAAGTTCCCCCATGACGGTAAAACCCAGGTAACAATTAAAAACGGCAAACTAGAAACAGTCGTCGCTAGCTTCCAAAATGCTTCCAAATCAGATTTAGAAGACCTGATCGATGACTGGCTGAAGGACCAGCCTAAAAACAAGAAAGTTAAAATATTTGCCAATCCGGCCGGAGACTGGAGCCAAGGCGGTTTTGATGCCGATACCGGCTTAACCGGACGTAAAATTGCAATTGACAGTTACGGCCCCAGAATCCCGGTCGGCGGCGGCGCCTTCAGCGGTAAAGACCCAACCAAAGTCGACCGGTCGGCCGCCTATATGGCCCGCAAAATTGCCGTTGATTATCTTAAAAAACGCCGCGCCAAAGAAACTTTTTGTCAGCTGGCCTACGCTATCGGCGTTAATGAACCGGTTGAGGCCGTCATCCGGGCAGATAATAAAATCGAGACCATCAAGGGTTATGACTTAACACCTCAGGGTATAATTGAATTTTTAAAATTAAGCCGTCCCCAATATGAGCTAACTGCCCGGTACGGACACTTCGGTAATTCATTTTTATGGGACGAGTAGTATTCTAGGGGGACAGTTTAGGGTTGCTCTTCAGGCGTTAATGGGGCAAAGACATAATTAGCAACCATAGACTGAATTAAGGATAGTTCGTGCTGCCTGCCTGAGGTCACCTCGGCCGGAGTAACATCTTGGCCAGGATAAGATGAAAAACAAGGAGCCTTCTCGCTTTGTAACTCGGAATTGACAAGAGCCGATATGTCCGATTCGGAAATACCCAGCACCTGGCACTTCGCACCGAGCTCTCGGTATTGCCGCTTGGTTAACCCGCTGCCATAACGCTCCTGAGAGTGTTCTCCAAATATTCTGGCTTTAATATTCCTTAGAATATAGCTGGCAGCGCTAAGCGTTTCCTCGCGCCATTTATCCACTAGCCCCTCTAGTGAGGCCGGTAATTCAACGTCAACATTAGCCAGCCGCAAGGCGGTATAAACTTCAATAAAATGATCAGGCGTTATATACCCAAAGGTACTGACTTATCTACAATTAACCAAACTCAGGTTGATGAATATATGTCCATCATAAACAATAAGCCCAGGAGAAGTCTGGGCTACAAGAGTGCGCTACAATTA
>DATKGQ010000038.1:0-4787 GCA_035510715.1 Saccharimonadales bacterium (SeqCode)
AGGTATCACCGCTTTACGGGATTTTATCGCTCCAAGCTCACTTGAGTTCCAATCAAATTATTTTCAAATCGGTACCCGTTTTGCGCGGACTTTTTACATTTACGGCTATCCGCGGCAGGTTTTTACCGGCTGGATGAGCGGGCTGGTAAATATTGATGAGGTGATTGATATCTCGATAGTTATTTACCCGGTAGAGAGTCAGGTTGTGCTTGAAAATTTACGCAAAAAGGTTACTCAGCTGGAAGCCGGCATCATGTTGGACAACGAGAAGGGCCGGGTCCGCGATCCGGGGAAACAAGCCGCTGTGATAGATGCCGAGGAAATCCGGGACAAATTACAGGTTGGTGAGGAGCTGTTTTTCCGGCTCGGGATATATTTTACCGTTTACGCCTTGTCGTTTGATGAGTTGGAGTTTGTGTCGCACAAAGTTGAGTCGATGCTCGGCCAGCAACTCGTTTATTCTAAGCCGGCCACGTCTCAGCAGGAACAGGGGCTGAACAGTACTGTCCCGCAATTTACCGACCAGCTGCAGATTCGCCGTAATATGAGTACCGGGGCGCTAAGCACCAGTTTTCCTTTTACCAGCGCTGACCTGACCGATGATCACGGTATTCTTTATGGTGTTAACATGCATAATTCCGGCTTGGTAATTTTCGACCGTTTTAGCCTAGAGAACGGCAATTCGGTAGTATTTGCCAAATCCGGAGCCGGTAAAAGTTTCTTTGTTAAACTGGAGGCCTTGCGCAGCATGATGTTGGGAACTGAAATATTTGTCATTGATCCAGAGAACGAATACCAGCGGTTGTGTGATGCCGTGGCCGGCTCCTATATCCGTTTAAGCCTTAACTCGAACACCCGCATTAACCCGTTTGATTTACCGCGGGTGATTGAAACCAAGGAAGCCGATAATGCCTTGCGCAGTAATTTAATTACCCTCCATGGGCTGCTCCGGCTGATGATGGGTGGGGCCCAGGCTCAGCTGATAGGCGGCAATACCACCCTGGTGCCGGCACTTGGTCCGGCGGAAGAGGCTGACCTTGACGTTGCGCTGATCGACACCTATGCCAAAGCCGGCATTACCAATGACCCGCTGACACACACGGCGCCGCCGCCGACAATTAATGATCTCTATCAAACATTGCTGCATATGGGCGGTAGCGGGCCACAGTTAGCACAACGGATTCGTAAGTACACAACCGGTACCTTTGCCGGCATTTTCAGTACACAATCAAACATCGAAATCAGCAATCCTTTCGTTGTTTTTAACGTCCGCGATCTGGAGGATGAGCTTCGGCCAGTGGCGATGTATATCGTGCTGAATTATATTTGGAACCGTACGAAAATGGACCAGAAAAGACGCATGCTGATCGTTGACGAAGCCTGGCAACTCATGCAATACGAGGATTCCGCTAATTTCCTGTTCAGCCTGGCTAAACGGGCCCGTAAATATAATCTCGGCATCACAACAGTTACCCAAGATGTTGAGGACTTTATGGGGTCGCGGATGGGCCGGGCGATTGTGGCCAATGCTTCTATGCAATTATTAATGAAACAATCACCGAGCGCGATTGATATGTTAAGCGATGTCTTTAAGCTGACTGACGAGGAAAAGAAACGCCTTAGCCAGTTCCCGGTCGGACAAGGCTTGTTTTTTGCCGGCCAGAATCATGTCCATATCCAAGTCATTGCCAGCCCGACTGAAACTGGGCTAATTACCACTAATCCCCAGCCCATTATTGCCACCCCCCAAGCCGGTGAGATTAATCAACCGCAGGGAGCAATTGATTTGAATAATCAGGTTCGGCCAGATATAACCGGAGTGCCGGCGTAAAACTGAAATATGGACGCTCACGACGATCAAGGTCCCAACAGAAAACGTGATTCTAGAACAGAAAGCGCCAAAGACGATATATCCCGGCGCGAACAGCTAGACCAAGGCGTTAAGCAAACCCCTCAGGCCGAAAGCAATACCGATCTGGATGGTCGTGAACACAATCCTAATGCCGCCTCTGATCAGGCCGCACCGGCCACATCCAACCAAGCTAGCCCCTTTAATTACCACTCTGAGGGAAGACGAAAATCACGCGGTAAATCAAGAATGAAAGGTGGCAGCACAAAAAAGAAGCTGGCAATCGGCCTGGCAGCCGGTGGTGGTATCACCTTGTTTGTTGGTATTATAATCATTATTTTTATAATCGGCTTGTTCAAAATTCCCAACCTGGCCGAACACATTGCCGAATATCAGTTCGCGCGGTCTACCAGGCTGCTCAACACCACTGATACGGAGTTGGAAACAGAGGCGCTGTCCTATAGTGTGGAGAGTGATGCCGAACAAACCGGTTTAAACGCTATATTTGGTAACTCTTCGCTGTGGACTAAAATTAAACTGCTGAAAACCCAGAATTTGATTGATGAGCTCGACGGTGCGGGATTAATACATGTTAATTATGAGCGAAGAGGAGTACTTGGACAACAGCGGATAGCTTCAGAGGTAATTGGCGACACGGAAGTTGATCTCAGTGAAATTCCTGCTACTATGTTTGAGAAAGTTCTGCACCCGGTAGCTACATTCACGGCCGGGCCGAAAGCTGCGGCTGAGATAATTGGTGCCGTAAATACTTTAGCTGACGATGAGGGCGTGGGGTTTATGGCCCGGTCGGAAGTTATGAACGCTGCTAGAGTTGCGGCTGGTATTAGCTTGAAAGCCTGGACGGCAGGAAAACTGTTGGCTCTTAAGAAAGATAGCCCGAAACAGGCTGACGGAGAGGAGGAAACAGAAGCTTTTGATGATATCGAGGGTGGCGCCGGAGCCGAAGCGGGTGAAGTGGCAGCTATTAATAGCACCGACGCGACGGCGAATGCTCAAGTACAAAGTGACGCCAATACTCCAAGTACCGCACAAACCCTTGCCCAAGACGGTGGCGCCGATGCCGCCGCTGATACAGCCGTAACACAAATGGCGGCAGACCTCTCTCCAAGTCTCTTTAAAACAATCTTTGGTGGACCACTGCAGGCATTGATACCACTTTGTATCGTTTATGACGGTTCGATAGAGAACCCTAATACGCCCAGCGTGATTGACCAACAGGACACCGAAGCCGAAAAAACGTTCTATTATGTCGAGTCAGCCGCCGATCAGCAGAAATATGGCGACACAAACGCCGAAGCGGTCGGTGCGCTTGACAGAAAATTAGGCGATATCACCCAAAGTAATCCGGAAATCAGGGCTAGCGGCGGCACCGCAAACTCTAGCACAACTATCAGTCCCCAGCAGTCGCCGGGCGGTGAAACAACTATATTATCCGCCTTTGGAATAAATATTCCGGCGGTACAAGAGTTTTTGAATTTATGTCCGGATCTGACAAGCCAATGGGCACTTGGTCTCTCCGCTCTGGCAGCTCTTGGAACCCTTTTGCTTGGCCCCACTGCGCCGACTGTAGAAGGAGTACCTGATTCCGTTATAGGTCTCGTATGGGGTAGGATTGTTCAACTATTTACTGGCGATGAATTGAGTGAGGCGGCTATCGCCTCGGGCAACAAATTTGCCGAGGTTTTCGGTCTCAATAAAACCGGTTTTGCAATAGCTGGAGTTACTGTCGGCCTGACGGAAGTTGCCCGGTTAATTACCTTTGTAAAAGCAAATATAATAGACAATGGTTTAAGTGAGGGCCCTGATTTTGATAATCAAGCCGACGCCGGCGGCGATGTCGTTGCCAACCAGTATAACCAAGAAGAATTTTACGGCGTACCGCTTGATAAGACTCAGGTGGCAGAAAGCAATCTGGCCGACAATCAGTATATTGCCGACCAAAATAAAAATCAGAGTGCCTACCAACGCTATCTGGCCTTCAGCAACCCCAATTCGCTGATGACCAGATTCGGGCTTGATCTTTATAGTTTGGCTAACGGCCCGATTATTTCTTCACTGATGACTGATATCAGCAAAGTATTTAACCCGGTCGAAATTCTGGGCAATATTATCGGTTCGATAACCGGCCGAAGCGCTATTGCGGCAAGTGCTGCCGACACATCGGATTATGGTGTTGTCCAGTGGGGCTGGACAACCCAGGAACAAAATTTAATTGAAAATAACCCGACTTATCAACCGGCCGAAAATGAGCAAATTCTAAATAATCCCGTGAATACGGCTAATGTGGCTAATATAGTAAGTACCTTTAGTCAGTGCTATACCCAGTCCAATGGTGGACCCCAACCTATGGGCGAGCTTTTGTCGGGTTCTAATATCCTTATAACGCGCGATTCAAACGGTAATGTCACAGGTGGTATGTGTTCGGAAGAATATTTAGGGCCATACAGCCAACCCTATAATGGCGTCAATTATGGCACAGATCAATATGCTGAGGATTGTTCCGACGGCACCTATAACGCCTCGCAATGTCCGTCGGATACTGTCAGCGGGGGGGCTGCTAACTATTCGAATACCAATGACCTGGTTTTCAGATGGCGCTTAGAGCAGGCCTACAATAATGGCATTGACTTGCTCAACGGCATAGCCAATCCCACAGGAGGGTCTACGTTGGTGCCAGCATCATGATTACTTTCATTAAAAACATTTTTTCCAATAAATTTACCAGGGGCTCGCTGCTTATAATCTTAGCCTTGGTACTAGTGTTCGGACTAGGGGCAAATAATGTTTTAGCCGATAACGCCCTGAACAGCATTATTGGTGAAACGCCGTTCTATGATCCGGACGAGACTAGTGGTACCGGTACTTGTTCTGGTTCAACAACTGGTTCGGCAGGAAGTTCGACGCTTGCTTCTGGTTC
>DATKGQ010000039.1:0-7497 GCA_035510715.1 Saccharimonadales bacterium (SeqCode)
ATGTATGTCGGACGGCCGCAGCCTCACAAAAATTTAGAACGCCTGATTGATGCATTCTCTGGCCTCCACACTGCTTATCCTAATTTAAAGTTAGTCTTGGTTGGCAAAACCGATGTGCTCTATGAGCGGCTTAAGGCCCACGTCAAGAACACCGGCTGTCAAAACGTTATATTTACCGGCTTTGTGAGTGACGGCCAACTGCGCTGGCTATATGAACACTGTGCGCTGTATGTTTTCCCAAGTTTAAGTGAGGGTTTTGGATTACCCGGACTAGAAGCAATGGCCGCCGGCGTGCCGGTAGTCAGCAGCAAAGCAACCTGTCTGCCTGAAATCTATGGTTTAGCTGCCCGTTATTTTGATCCTTATGACACTTCTGATATCACCCGGTCCATGCAAGAAGTTCTAAGTAATCAGCAGTTGCAACAAAAATTAATTGCTGCTGGCAAGCAACGGGTAGCTGAGTTCTCTTGGCAGAAAATGGCCAAACAAACTTTAGATATATATAATTCTTCTAAATAAACATCATTATGATAAATAAGGGTTAATTAGATATAAATGAACCCTCACATTGCCATAGCCGGTCCTTCAGCAGCTGGCAAGTCAGTAATATGTAAAAGTTTAGCGTCATTGTTCGATGCACAATATATATGCTCGTCTAAACTACTATTACAAGTTGCTATTGATAGAAAATTACTAAGTTCAGATGTTCTTTACGACAATAATTTCTGGCTTTCAGATAATGCTAGAAAATTTAATAAACTTCGATTGGCAGATACCGGCATTGATGAAGAGGCTAATAAACAACTACTATCATTGATAAATACTAATATTCCTCAGGTTATTGACTCGCTGAGCTACCCATTCTTACACAATGAAAACCATAATCTAGTCAAGCTATATTTAACTGCCAACTTAGATGAACGGATAAACCGGGCAAATATGGAGAACGCTAAACATGATAAAGTCCTTCTGGGCCGAGAATTGGTTAATAAAGATAGGTTGGCAAAATTGATTTTCAATAAAATTTGGAATGTAGAACTTTATTCAAAAAATTATCTGACTTATTTTGATATTGTTTTCGATAACAGCAGGTATACTTTTTCTAAATTAGAGCCAGGACAACCAGTTGTGTGGCCAGAGACACTAACTAATATTCTGACTTTATGCGGTAACTACTTTCTTAGCCAACACAATGATTTATCACATGTCTTTGAAAAACTAGTTCAAGGTTAATCAGCACTTGCAACAAAAATTAATTGCTGCTGGCAAGCAACGGTTAGCTGAGTTTTCATGGCAGAAAATGGCTGAGCAAACTTTGGACATTTATCGATCGTTTGAGAAACCTTAATGTATTAAATATATTTACACTGTTGGCCTTTTCCTATGCTCTTCCATTAGAGACTGATTCACTTTGACTTAAAACACCTAACAACCTACCACATACTTTATCGCTCTATATGTTATATATAATAAAGAGGCAATTAATAGGGATTATTATATCTGTTAATTACAGTAAGATTAGGTATCAACGTTGATACCTAATTCAGCTCTAGGCATGCTTCTCTTCTATATATACTATATATAAATAGAGGGGAAAGAAAAGAAAGAATAACAGAGAGAAAAAGAAAAAATAGTTAGAATATCGATATTATGGGTTTTTCTACAAAAAGCGTTCAGGTTATATAGATGCAGGCTCTTAAAATGTATAGTGTCGTTATGCAATTTAATATTAAAATGCATAACGATTATGGCAATATCCTTTTGGTAGATAGTAATCTAAAACACATAAAGTTAGCCACTAGATAAGCCCGTCAATTATTTGGATGATCTTTTAGGGGTTAAACTTTTTCGTCTTCGGGAAGTTTTAGGATAATGTGGCGATCCCGGCCCTCGCCGACTGAATCGCTGGCCATACCCATTTCAACCGACAGTTTATGAACGATCCGCCGGTCGGCAGCGTTCATTGGCCTTAGTTCAAACGGTTTACCGGTATCTTTAACGCTTTTTATCCAGCCCTCGGCATGGATACTGAGCCGGTCAGCGCGTTGCTTCTTATAATCAGCAATGTCGACGTTAACTCGGTAAAGCGAAAAGTTTTGGTTCCTAAGAGCGTTGCTGACCATGAATTGCAAAGCTCGCATAGTATCGCCGTGCATACCGATTAGAAAACTGTTTAACCGGGTTGACGGAACGTGCAGCTCAACAACTTCATCATCGCTGGATGTGGCATAGACATCAGTGTTAAGGCCAAAAAAGGACAATATGTCCTCTAGGTATTTTTTGGCAAACTGGATGGCTTTTTCATTATCTTCATTCATAATTATTTCCTCCGCTTTTTATGTGACTTACGGTTTTTCTGGATTTTTTTGTTTTGCGCCTGGGGAGCCCCAGATGGTTGTTCGACAATTTCAGCTTCTGCGATACTGCTGACATCCTTGGTTGGTTTTGTGGCCAGCGCCGAATCCAGCTGAGTGGTATCCTCTTTGAGGGCAATCGACTGCTGGATATAGGCAACTACGCCGCCGGTAAACCAGTACAAACTCAGGGCCGAAGGATAACTGACGGTAAACAAAAATACCATGGCCGGCAGGAAATAACGCGTTCCCCGGCCGATAGCGGCGTTAATTTCAGTTTGGTCAGCTTTCTCGCCTTCGCCTGCCGATTTTAGAATACTACGCAGGGTTTTAGATTCCTTGGTGCTGGGCATTAATTGCTTGCTCTGATAATACTGCGATACGGCGCTGCCGATGACAATTATCATGGCTGGCCAATACAGCCCGGCTTTGCCCAGGGCGGCTTGCGATAAGTTAACAATCCCCAAAAAGGTGGCGTGGAATAGATGAATATTACCGGATAATTGTTTAAGCCAGGGTAATTTATGCAGCACTGGATAGGATAGGGTAATAATCGATTTCGGCGTATAGACAACTTTGCGCAAACCGCTATACAAGCCGATTAGCACAATCAGCTGAATTATCAGGGTGCCGATCGAGCCGAACGGGCTGACTTCGCGTTCCTTGTATAACTCCATCAACATTGTTGACTCTTTTTGGCGGTTACCCTTAGCTGCTTGCTTGATTTTCTTGATCTCAGGCTGCAACTCGCGCATCGCTTTGGCTTGATGCATTTGTTTTTTGACCAGCGGCCACATCAAAAACCGGATAACGATCGTAAATATAATCAGCGCTAGGCCAAAATTATGGCCGGGCAAGATAGCTTCAATCAGCACCAATAAATTAAAGATGGGTCGTACAATAACGGTAGTGAACATTATGAATCCTTGCTCCCTACTATAGCATGCTGGCTGGTTTGAACCGGATTTTCTAAGATGTGGGCAGATTGTAACTGGTTTTGAACTAATTTATTTAGCTCAAGCGGCGAAAGACCATTAATTTCTTCTGAGTAAACCGTGAAAACCAAGTCGTAGGGTTTAGTAATTTGCGCCCCATAACTTCTGATTGTTTCGTATAGCCGGCGACGGATCCGATTGCGCCGCACCGCCGACTTGTTAACTTTCCGGCTAACTACGACGGCTGCTCGGTAATTCCTGCGCCGGTCATTAATCATGTACTGCAAAGACAACAGTGTGCCACGCACCCGGTTACCGCGCTGGTAAACCCGCTTCACGCTGGTATAGTTATGAAAACGATATTGTCGACTAATCATATAGATGAATTATACCGCCAACAGACCACTAAAGACCGCTTCAATTTTATTGCCGGAAAAGTTATTCTTTAGGCACTAAGCTTTTTGCGGTTTTTAACTCGGCGGTTATGTAGAACATTACGACCATCACTGGTCGACATTCGTTTAAAAAAACCGTGAACGCGTGAGCGACGGCGTTTTTTTGGTTGATAAGTTCGTTTTGGCATAATGTGTCAGCTTTTTAAAAGCTATTTTCCTTAACATGAGTCATTAAAAACCAGCAGACCCTGCCAGTTAGTTTTTCTCAAGTCAAATTAACAATATTTACTCACTGATTCTAGCAAGTTTTCCACGGTTAGCCAACTATTATCCACATGTTTTTAAGATAGGGCTATGCTATGTGCATAAATCATCCTCTTGCCGGCAAATTTTCTTTGCAGATTTTTTATAATCGCTAATATTGTGGAAAAGTCAGTCATTTTTGTATAGTATGAATACATTGAGGGAAAAAATAGATGAGAGATAATGAACTATGGCAAGCTGTGCTCGGTGAAATCGAATTGTCTGTTTCGCGCGGCAGTTTTATGACATGGTTTAAAAACACCCAGTTGTTAAGACGATCTGATAATGTTTTGGTGGTTGGCGTGGCTAATGTTTTTATCAAACACCAGCTGGAAAGCAAGTTTAATGACCTGGTTGTCCAAACACTGGCCAAGAACGACGTCACCAACGTCCAGGTTGAATATAAAATCCACTCCAGGGTTGAATCCAAGGAGATTGGCGACGACCCTGAATTGTTTGTAACCACCCCCAGTGTTTTAAAATCCCAGGTCAGCAGTCTGACCCATGCTTACCGGCAAGGTTTGAATGAACGCTATACTTTCGATAATTTTGTGGTTGGCTCGGGCAATGAGTTGGCTTACGCCGCCTGCCAGGGGGTAGCCGCCCAGCCGGGCACTAAATATAATCCGCTTTTCCTGTATGGTGGCGTCGGCATCGGCAAAACCCATTTAATCCAGGCGGTTGGCAATGCGGTGCTAGCCCACAACCGGCACGCCCGGGTGGTTTATGTTTCAACTGAACAGTTTGTCCAGGAATTTGTCGATGCTCTGCGTTTTAAGAAAAATACCGACTTTGCCGACTTTTACAGGGGTGCTGACGTCCTGATTGTCGACGATGTCCAATTCTTGGCCGGTAAAGAAAAAATCCAGGAAGAGTTTTTTCACACCTTTAATGCCCTGCACCAGGCTAATAAGCAAATAATTATCAGCAGCGATAAATTGCCCAGAGACATACCAACCTTAGTTGAGCGTTTGCGGTCGCGCTTTGTCGGCGGCATGACAATCGATATGCAGACTCCGGATTTTGAGACCCGCTGCGCCATCCTCCAAACCAAGGCCCAGCAACACGATGTTGAATTGCCGCCGGATGTCGCCGAGTTTTTGGCAACCAACATCCAAACCAATATCCGCGAGCTCGAAGGCGCCCTAAATCAACTGCTGGCTTTTTGTGAAATGCGTGATTTGTCGCCAACTCTGGAGATTGCTACTGGTTTGCTTGGACCGCTAAAAAACCGGCCCAAACATTTAAGCGCCCGGCAGGTAGTGGAGCGCACCGCCCGTCACTTTCAAATTCCAATGGATGATATTCTCGGCCCGAAACGCGATAAAGACATTGTTGTGCCGCGCCAAGTCGCGATGTATATGTTGCGCAGCGAGCTGCATTTGAGTTTTCCAAAAATCGCCCATGAACTCGGCCGCAAAGACCATACTACCGCTATCCATTCGGTTGAAAAAATTGAAAAGGAATCAGCGCTAGATACCAATATCCGTCGGGCAATTACTGAGATTAAGGAGCGGCTTTATGCTTAAAAATAGCGAACAAGCTGTGGGGCAACAGCGGATAACCGGGTCGTTTTTCCACTGCTTAAATTTTAATTATTTAATGAGCGTGTACTTAATGCGGACAAGTCCTGTTTTAAGCACTTGCTTAGCACAAGTTAGGCGCTTATTTTCCACTGCAAATTTAGTGCTTTTTACTTCTAAATATAGTCGCTTATACACACTATCCACCATACCTACTATAAGAACTATAAAATTAAATATATTATTAATAATAGAAGGAGTTTATTCATGAAGCTGCAAGTTACTCAGGAAAATTTTAACAAAGCCCTAACCAGTGTGGCTCGAGTAGCTAGCAGCCGGAGTACTCTGCCGATCTTAGCCAATATACTGATTAAAACCATCAATAACCGCCTGAGTATTTCCGCCACCAATCTTGATATTGCCATCACCCACTTTATTGGTTCAAAAATCACCAGCGAAGGCGCGGTAACTATTCCAGCCCGTCTGACCCAGGATTTTATCAGCAGCGTTCCGTCTGGTGTGATTGAATTGGAACTGGACAATAATAAATTGCACATTACTACCGAACAGTACAATTCGGTTATTAACGGAATTGCCGCCGATGAATTTCCGGTTATGCCGGCAATTAAAAGCGGCGAAACCTGGAAATTACCAGCCGCTGATCTAAAAAAAGCTCTTCAACAAGTTATTTTCGCCGCCAGCAACGACAGCGCCCGGCCGGTTTTAACTGGTTTATATTTTCATAATGTTGATAAAACCCTGTACCTGGCAGCTACTGACAGTTACCGCTTGGCAGAAACAAAATTAGCAGCTGCCAAGAAAGAAACTTCACTCCTGATTCCGGCTAGCGCGTTGCATGATTTACTAAGGGTTTTAAGTGATATTGAAGACGATGTCCAGATTACCCATGACGACCAACAGGTTTTATTCCAGGCCGGTGATATTGAGTTGGTAGCCCGTCTAATCGAGGGTAATTATCCGGATTATCAGAAGCTTATTCCTAAGAAGTTCTCGGTTACTGCTACTATGGCTCGTGAGGAATTTTTAAATATCACCAAAGTCTCAAGCTTATTTGCCCGCGAGACTGCCGGCAGCATTACCTTAAAAGTTGATGAAGCAGCTCAATCTGTTAACATTCATTCAGTAGCCTCACAGTTGGGTGAAAATACCGCCAGCGCCTCAGCCAGCATTACCGGCAGCGGCAGCATAACACTAAATTCGCGCTATCTATTGGATGGCTTACACGCTTTTGATGGCGAACAAATTAGTTTTTGTTTTAACGGCAAACTGGAACCGTCACTATTGAAAGATCCGGCCAACGACAGTTATTTGCATATTATTATGCCGCTCAAAAGCTAGTACTTAGTCGGGCATGATTACCAATATCCACCTGGAAAATTTCCGTTCGTATCACAATGAATCGTTTGAATTCGCACCGGGCATAAATATTGTTGTCGGACCGAACGCCAGCGGTAAAACCAACTTGCTGGAAGCAATTTTGTTTATTGCCCAAGGTGAAACTTACCGGACCCACAACTCGGCTGAACTTATTAATAATAAAGCTAAATCAGCTCGCCTGGAAGCGCATGGCGATAACAGCGAGATTAGAATTGCCTATCTGGAACGCCAAGCCGAAACCGCTACCAAACAATTTAAATTTAATGACCAGACACTAAAGCGGCTGAGTTTTTTAAAACGCCTGCCAATAGTTTTGTTCGAGCCCAACAATGTGTTGATTGTTACCGGTTCACCGCAATTACGCAGGGATTTTTTGGATGACCTATTAGAACAACTTAAACCAGGTTATAGCACTTTACGCCGCCGCTACAAAAGAATCCTGGCTCAACGCAATAACTTGCTCCGCCAAGGAGCGATAGCGGCTAGCAAACAGTTATTCGCTTGGGATATTCGCTTGAGCGAGCTCGGCGAGCAAATTGCTAACTTGCGCTGGGAGTTGGTGGAAACAATTAATAAATCAGCCGAAAAA
>DATKGQ010000040.1:0-28138 GCA_035510715.1 Saccharimonadales bacterium (SeqCode)
TTGTTGAAACTCCTGAGCTGCTTGTTGGGCTAAGCTGGATGTATCATTACTGAATTGATTGATCTGCATGTAGCCAATGTTGCCTGTTAAAATTTTGTAATTAACACTTGGCACGGTAATGTTGTTTCTGGTAATAGTAAAAGTTAGTTGATCCTGCCCACGAATAATCTGGAGAGTGACCTTGGTACCAGCTGGACCCCTAATTTCGCTTACCGCTTCATCTTCCGACATACCGGTGGTACTTTTTCCATTTATGGCAGTAATAATATCTTTTGGTTGTAGTCCAGCTTTAGCAGCAGGTGTCCCGGCAAGTGGCGCAATTATCTCAATATCATTACTTGAGTTTTCTCCTAGTTCTGCACCTATACCACTAATTGTTCCCTGTAGTTCATTATTGAATGCTTGCGCTTGGATCGGAGTAAAATATTCCGTATATGGATCGTTTGTTGCTTGAGCCAAACCACTTTTTAAACCGTTAAGCAGCTGTGTAGTAGTTAGTTTGCCATTATATTGATTTTTTAGGTAGTTATAAACTTGGTTTACGCTGGAGTAATTTAGTTGTGCTGGCAGTTGAGGATTTTGCCCATGATTAAGATTGATACTAAACCGGCCGCTACCGAATGCCCACCCCAAGAAAAAGATTCCAATAACTATTACTATCAGGCTAGTTATTTTGACTGCTCGATAATAGAATATTTTTGCTAAATAATGTTTATAGACTGGTATTGCGTGGGTTATTTTTTTCAATTTGATTATATTCTTCTCCCTTAATTCGTGGTTTGATTTAAAAAGTTTAAATGGGTTGTTGTCCTACTAGGTGCAACCACCCAAACAACACAATAAGTAATAATTATTTCTGTTTATTCCCATTGACGCCATTGTGTAGAAAATTCACCTGTAAGTTGTTGATTATATTCCGATACATAAATTTGGTTACCACTCACTTGTTCTACATACATAGCGTGACCCCATTCACCCGAAGTTGTAATTGCAACGTCTCCTGGTTGTGGAGTTATATCAAATGGGATACCTGCATTTTTAGCAGCCGATACCCAATCTTTTGCGTTACTCCAATCTACTGGTGCTATACGACCCGAATAAGCAACTGCCCAGGCAGCATAGGACACACATTGCCGCGTGCAATAACCCCATTGGTCAGGTCCGTCGTTATTATTACACCCTGGAGCTGTACTCATACTAAACCCCGAATCCGCATATAGATAAGTGCCATTGATGGGATCGTTGGTAATCGTTCCTGGGAAGTGAATGAAATAATATCCTCCCGCGCTGGCATTGTTATCCCTTCTTTGGGCTGCAATCAGGGCATTTAATTCCTGCTGGTTTTGGGCAGTTTGTGTATTGAATGCTGCTTGTTGGCTCTGGTCGTCACCCAGTAACTGTTGTTGCTGATTTTGGGTATTTCCGAGTTGCGCTTCTTGGGTTTGTTGGTCTTTAAGGGACATTTGTAGCTGTTGTTCCTGGATTTGTATTTGATTCTGTAGAGCGGTAACTTTGTCAACTGTCGTCTGTAATTCATTCTGGACAGCATTACGATACGTTTGGGCATTTACAAAGTCACTTAGATTTTTGCTAGAAGCCAGTTCTTCAGTAACAGTCATTTGCCCATTAATGTATATGGCTGTAATATCTGAAGCTAAAATTGATTTTTCAAGATTAAGTTCAGCCTGGGCTGCTTGCATTTGTTGTTGAAGCTGGGCTTGTTCGGCAGTTTCAGCATTGATGCTAGTTTGTAACTGGTTAATTTGTGCATTTAAAATACTAATGGCATTTTGATAACTAGTTGCTTCATTTTCTAATTGCTCAACAGCATTATTGTTATTAGTTACCTGTTGTTCGCAATCTGTAATGGTGTTACAAGTTGCATCAACTATTAAGGCATTTTTTAAATCTGGCAGTGTTGCGCCGGCTACAATTATTAAACAAGAGATAAAAGCTAAAAAGCCTAGACGCGAAAATAATCTTAACTTAATCTTGTAATGTTTCATTGTGTTTTTATTTTTTACGAGCAATTTAAGCATATCATACCCCACAAGAGATTGTAAAATACCCTCGTCTGATTAAGCGGTTACCCAAAATTGATAACCTAAATAATTATTATTAATTTAAAAGACTTTATTTTAGTTGTTATCCGAACAGGATATTTATCTGGAAGTTTTAAGTTTAAGGTATCGCCGCGTAGCAATTAGTGATGATGCGGCACCAATGAGTATACCAACCACTAGCTGTAACGTCAAAAGAATCCAGAAATGGACCTTAAAATCATGGTTTGCATAACCAATATCTAATAAACCTAGACTACTAGCCTGCAGAGCTGAAGCCGATCCGACGAAAAGTACATCTATAATTAAAATTGATATCAGGGCTGAGATTATACCGTAGAGTGAACTTTCAACTATAAATGGTCCCTTGACATACCAGCTATTAGCACCAAGCAGACGCATAATATTAATCTCCTCACGGCGGTTAAAAATTGTCATTCTGATAGTGTTAAATATAATGAGGACAGATATACAGGCGAAAACAATTACGGCAACCACCCCTGCTTCACGGATTATATCTGTAGCATGAGCGATTTTATCGATCGCAGCTTTTTCATTACCAGAGTATGATGTGCCAGCTTGGGGATCTTGAAGTGTAATATTCTGTGGTTTATCAAGAAAATTTTTTATTATTTGGATCTTATCAGGATTAACTGGACTGATTTCAATGCTGGCCGGTAATGGATTGGTGCCAATTACTGAGAGCGCTTGCAATAAACTCTTATTAGTCGAATTTTCGGTTTTATACTCTGTCAGCGCCTGATCTTGCGATATATAACCCACTTTCCTGACATTCGGCAGGTTTTTTAGCTCTGTCATCAAATTATTTACTTGTTGAGTTGTTACCGAATCATTTATATAAACTGATATGTCTATCTTGCTGGTAATCTGATTTATCGTATTGCTAAACGTCGCGTTGACTATCAACGAGAATAATATGATTGTTAGAGTTACTGTCATAACTGCTATAGCGGCGGCGGCAAGCGATAGATTACGCGCGAAATTGATAATGCCATTACGGAAAACTCGGATAAGTGTAGTAAATTTTCGATGCATAGCTAGATCTTATACTCGGCGTTAGCGCGATCACTAATTACTTTGCCGTGCTCCAGTGTAATAACACGTCGTTTTAATCTGTTAACAATTGAAACATTGTGTGTCGTTAATAAAACTGTGGTACCAAAGCGGTTAATCTTTTCCAATACTTTAATAACATCCCAGGCATGTTTCGGGTCAAGGTTGCCTGTCGGCTCGTCAGCAATAAGGATTTTGGGTTGGCGAACAATCGCTCGAGCTATGGCAACGCGTTGAGTCTCTCCTCCAGACAATTCAAGTGGCATCCTTTTTTCTTTACCACTTAAGTTAACTATGTCTAGAACTTTAGGAACTGTTTTTTGAATTTCTTTCTTACTGGCGCCAACAATTTCCAGAGCGAAAGCAACATTCTCAAATACGCTACGATTGGATAACAATTTAAAATCTTGAAAGACAACTCCTATTTTGCGTCGTAACATAGGAATTTCTTTGTCGCTCAATTTGTCATAATCTATTCCACCGACAATAATTTTACCGCTTGTTGGTTTCTCTTCTCGAGTCAATAACCGCAATAAGGTCGTTTTTCCGGCACCACTTTGGCCAACTACGATCACAAATTCTCTCGGGCTAATGTGCATTGTAACTCTGCTAAGGACTGGCCCAGTTTTGCGAATATAGGTTTTTGTAACTCTATCAAGTACTATCATCATAGTTATTATAACAAAGGCATTTTTTTCTTATATTAATTTGGCGTTATGAGTAAATTTATATTTTCAGAATATATTCTAGGTAGGCATTAATAAGCGGATTAATATTGCCATCCAATACGCCGCTGATATCACTTGTCTCGTAATTGGTCCTCAAATCTTTAACCTGTTTATAGGGATGCAGCACATACGATCGGATTTGATTGCCCCACTCAGCTGATTGAACCGGACCCTTTATCTCGCCCAGATGCTGTTTATGCTGCTCTAGCTGCTGCTGTGCAAGTTTAGACCGTAAAATTGTCATGGCAGTTTCTTTATTTTGAAGTTGCGACCGTTCATTTTGAATCGATACCGTTATCCCAGAGGGGATATGTGTTACCCGGACCGCTGAATCAGTTGTATTGACACTCTGGCCACCATGCCCACCAGAACGGTAGACATCGATTTTCAAATCCTTGCTATCAATAGCAAGTTCTTCGGGCTTATCAATTTTTGGTAAAACGTCAACTTTTGCGAAACTTGTTTGCCGGAGATGGTCGGCGTTAAACGGACTAAGCCGAACAAGCCGGTGAACACCATGTTCGCTTTTAAGCTTGCCATAAACTGTCGATCCGCTAATTTCAATGGTAATGCTTTTTAGTCCCGTTTCATCACCGGGTGAATTATCAATTGTCGTAATAATATTGTTTTCCTGCTCAGACCAGCGAGTATACATCCTTAATAACATTGCCGCCCAATCCTGCGCGTCAGTACCGCCAGCGCCAGCATATATACTTACAATTGCATCATATTCATCGAATTTACCACTGAATTTTAGTTCATCTTTAAGCAAGTCAAACTTTTGAGACGTTGCTTGTAGCTGATATTCTATATCCGGCAGCAAATCACTATCTGGTAGTTGGCTCAATTCAAGCAGTTCATCAACAGCTGTTTGTAAAGCTTGCCAGGGTGCAAGACGACCGGCAATTTTAGATTGTTGTTGAGTAATTGACGAGGCTTTGGAATTATTGATCCAAAAATCAGGCTTTGCAATTTGTTTGCTCAGATCGGCTTGTTGATCTTCCAGCTGGCTAAAGTTTATGCGTTCAAGTGCTATAGTTAGTTCTTTTTTTAACCCTAGGACCTGTTGGCGGATATTATCCATACATACAGTATAACGTCTCAAGCGGGCATTACTTCAATCCCAAAGCGGCGCAAGTTGTTCATGTAGCTGCCGGACAAAATCAATACCACAGTTGCCAAGTACTCCAAAACCCCATATTTTTTCAGCAAACATCTGATGAGCAATATCTATGATTGCTGTTTTTGTGACAGCTTTGATGCGTTTTGGTACCAGATCGTAATCTTCAATCGTATCATCGAAGAAATAACGGCCGGCATACCCCCTGATAGTCCCCCTCACAGTCTGCGCGCTACGTTGAAAACGACCGAGTGCATAGGCTTGAGCTGCTTCGATATCTGAAACTGCCAGAGAGGCGTTAAAAATATTTTTTAGTTCTGTAATCATAATATTAAACAACGCAGGGGCATTGTCATTCGTGACTTGGGTACCAAAACTCCAATTACTAGCCTCGCGCAATTGGCCGTATCCAGATCTCATATCATAGACAAGACCCTGCTCTCTGGCTGCTCCGAATATCTTAGAATAAAATGTTTCAGTTAAAATGATATTAAGCAGATCCAGGGCGTCCATAGCTGGTTCGCTTAATCGTTTCCGCATAAATGTATCAACAAAAAAATACATATTATCAACGGTTTTATTGCGAATATAGAGTGGCTCTTTTAAGCGGTGAGGTTGTTCATCGGGAAGTAAATATCGACCATGACCTTTTGGCAGATTAATACTTCCAAGTAGTTCTTCAATACGTTCACGACGTTTTGGAGTAATATTACCCCCGATAATAAACCGTAAATTGGTGGTTTTATGCGTTTTTTTATAGTGCGAATTGATGTCGTCGAGAGAAACATTGTGCATTAACTTTAATCTTTCCTGATCTGTTGTACCTTTTAAGCCATAATTAATTCGTAATGATATGCCGAGATGACGGAAATGATTATTTGAACGACTAACCAATTCTTCGCGGACACTTCCGCTTTCAGCTTTAAATTCTGTTTCTAGAAAAAGTGGACTAGTAATTGCCAGTAGTAACAAATCTAATATCCGTGACCATTCAAAATCGGCACATTCGGCTTCATATGATACGTCATAAATATCGGTCGAGGCGTTATTGTAAGCTCCGTTTTTTTCAAATTCTGCCTGGTAATCCCGAGCCCTGGGAAAATCTTTGTTAGCACCAAGCAAAAGATGCTCCATTAAATGCGGCGTTTCCCATTTTTCCTCAGGTACCAAGAACTCGCCTGCCCGAAAATTGAACATAAAAGACATAACACTGGCTTCAGATACATCAACCAACAAACCCTTACAACCATTTGGTAATTCAAGTTCAGTAACAATATGCTTCATGATTATTCGTTAAGCATTATCCGCTATGATTATCGTATTTAATGATGTTTACGCCCTTTGGTACGGCGTTGTCTTTCGGCTTTACGGGCTTTTTTGCGTTTTTGCTCGATTTTCTTTTTTTCAATACTTTCAGTTTTGGCGTTGACTTGGAAATCACTAGCATCGAACTCTTCCTGGTCAGCAACTATCTGGCCTGAATTGCTAATTGATCTCCGAGCAGCTCTAGTAATTGCTGTTTCCACCGGGCGCTCTAATTGTTCAGTGCTAACAGGTTCAGCATGGAACAAAGCGGTCAATACGTTGTGTCGAAGTGTTCCCTGCATGGCATCGAATAATCGCTGCGCTTGACGCCGGTACTCAACTAAAGGATCGCGTTGGCCAACACTAATCCAGTGGATGCCCTGGCGCAAATGATCCATGCTCTCAAGATGTTGCATCCAAAGGTTATCGAGAATCTGCAAATATACATCCCGTTCAACCTTTCGCATTATTTCTGGGGTAAAGGCACTTTCTCTAGATTCATAAAACTCTTTAGCTATTGTTACTAAAACACTTTCGAATTTATCCGTCTCAGTATCAAAAATCCGGTCTAGTGTTTGTTCATCAAATCGGAATAACATCCGCAATGCATCTTCAAGATCATCACTAGTCAATAGTGACGATGTAGCGATAGCATGTGCTTCATCCTCTATAAAAGCTAGTACGCGTTGCTTAATATCTATCGCCTGGAGGATTTCCCGGCGCATTATGTAGGTCGCCTTACGGTGGCGGTTCATAACATTGTCGTACTGGACAACATTTTTTCTTTGGTCAAAATGAAAACCCTCTACCTTCTTTTGGGCTCCTTCGAGTGATTTAGATATCAGTCGATTCTCAATCGGTGTTTCTTCGTCTACTTTTAAGCGGCCCATCAGGCTAGCAATTCGTTCACCACCAAATACTCGCATCAAATCGTCTTCGGTACTGACAAAAAACTGTGTGACCCCAGGATCACCTTGACGGCCGGAACGACCACGGAGCTGATTATCAATCCTTCTGGATTCATGACGCTCACTACCCAGAACAAATAATCCACCACGATCAACTACGCCCTCTCCAAGTACAATATCGGTTCCTCGGCCAGCAATATTTGTCGCTAGTGTGACAGAGCCTTTTTCGCCGGCTTTAGAGATAATAGAAGCCTCTCGTTCGTTGTTTTTAGCATTTAATACCTGATGTGGTATATTTGCAGCTTTTAATAAACTACTTAGTAGCTCATTTTTCTCAATTGACACCGTACCAAGCAAGACTGGTTGCCCCTTAGTATGTAACAATTTTACTTCACGAATAATAGCTCGGAACTTTCCAGCTTCTGAGCGATAAATTCTATCTGCCCGGTCATCTCGAATAAGTTTTTTGTTCGATGGTACCTCTATAACTTCAAGTTTATATATCTGGTGGAACTCTTCCGCTTCGGTCGTAGCCGTACCTGTCATACCAGCCAGTTTTTCATACAAACGAAAATAGTTTTGGAATGAAATGGTTGCCAGTGTCATTGATTCCTGCTGTACCTCAACGCCTTCTTTGGCCTCTATTGCCTGATGAAGTCCCTCGTTATATCGCCGCCCCTTAAGCAATCGGCCTGTAAATTCATCAACGATAATTATTTCTCCATCTTTAGTAACAACGTAATCTTTGTCTCGCGCGAACAAAGCCTGCGCCTTAAGAGCTTGTTCTAGATGGTATATCGTACGAATATTTTCGGTTTCATAAAGACTCTTGATGCTGAGTAACTTCTCAATGGTTTCCACTCCCTTATCCGTAAGAACAACTGTTTTATGTTTTTCTTCAACATCATAATGCTCTTCCGGTTTAAGATGTCGTACTATTTTGGCAAATTGATCGTAGGTATTACCGGTCGCTACCGACGGAGCTGAAATAATAAGTGGCGTCCTGGCTTCATCAATTAATATTGAATCGACTTCGTCTACGATTGCATAGTGCAGTTCTCTTTGGCGTAATTGATCAACTTCCCGGACCATGTTATCGCGTAGATAATCGAATCCAAACTCATTATTGGTACCGTAAGTAATGTCAGCATTATAAGCATCTTGTCTGGTAGCAGGTTTAAGGTGGTGGAAACGGGAATCGGAGTGTTCTTTATTCTCAAATTCCGGATCATACAGAAAAGATTGTTCGGCAATTATAACCCCTACGCTTAAGCCTAGAAAATTATATATTTGGCCCATCCAACCGGCATCTCGCTGAGCTAAGTACTCATTAACTGTCACAATATGGACACCTTTCCCGGTTAAGGCGTTGAGATAAACCGACAGTGTTGCCACTAATGTTTTGCCTTCACCAGTTTTCATTTCTGAGACATTTCCTTCATGCAACACCAAACCACCTATCAACTGAACATCAAAATGACGTTGTCCAAGCGTTCGGGTAGCTGTTTCACGCACAAGTGCAAAAGCATCAGGTAAAATCTGATCAAGCGATTCTTTCTCTAGTCTTTTCTTTAGTACTGAAGTCTGTTCTTTAAGTTTACTATCTGACATTTTTTTATAGACATCTGTATGAGCATTAATGTCTTTAACGCGTTTTTTAAGCCGTTTGAGAGTTTTTGCCTGGGGGTTACCCAGCATTTTCAAAAAAATATTTTTAGCCACAAAACTACCATATCCTTAAATAGTCAACAATTATTAGTACTTATTGTACCTATTAATACTGCAAATTAGAACCATTTTATTGTGATGATGATTTACGTTTCAGGCGCGCCAGAACTCGACGGTAAACTTTGGGGCTGGTATGCATAGCTTTATATTTACGTAGTTGACTGGTTAGTTTTGATTCAGCTATATCAATTGCGGCATACATATTGATAGTGCTCTCGGTTGTGGCAATAACTTCATGCGGTAAATATAATATAACTTCGCAAGTGCAGATTTTTCTTTCTTTGAGTTTTTCTTCTCTTAGGGTTACTTCGGCATGTAGACTAGGACGGATCCGCCGAGGTAGAAAACGGTCACATTGGCCAATTTTCTTTGTTACATAGTGCCTTAAGTTATCATCAATATCCATATGTATGCTGGTAATCTCAAGCCGCGATATCATAATATATTTTGCTACCCTTCTCCTTTGTTAAAACTCGATTTTTCCCATCATAAACGGAAGCAATACATCTGGAATTATAATATGGCCGTCTTTAGTCTGTCGGTTTTCCATTATTGCGACCATTATACGCCCGAGAGCAAAAGCGGTTGCATCATTAGTATGGACAAACTCTATGCTTCCGTCACTTCGGCGGAGACGAGTTTTCATCCTTCGAGCCTGATAATCAGTCATATAGTCGGCAGTATGAGTTTCACGATATTTCCCTTCACCTGGCATCCAAGTTTCGATATCGACACCGCGGGCGTTAGGTTTACCTATGTCAGCTGTGCATTTCATTAATACGTGATAAGGAAGTCCAAGCTGTGAGACCATATATTCATCAATAGCTATCAGTAATTTATGTTCGTCAAGCCCAGTTTCAGGTGTACTGAAAACTTCCATTTCCATTTTATCGAATTGGTGCATTCGCAGAATGCCTTCTGTGTCTTTGCCATACGAACCGGCTTCGCGGCGAAAACTAGTTGCATAACCGATATAACGGATTGGCAATGATTCCTCAGGAATAACTTCATTAATATACATGGTGCACAAGCTATGCTCAGCACTAGCGTTGAGCCACAAATCATCTTTAGCCAGTTGATATGTCATTTCTTCGGCATTAAGCCGCGTAGACGCCTCATATGCTGCCGTACACACTAATGCGGGGGGTAATACTGGCACAAACGGTATGGCTTTTAATGAAAGCTGGTTATCGGTAATTATTTTCTCAATAATTTGTTGATCACCTAGGGTATGAATTACAAATTGCATAATTGCCAGTTGAAGCTCAACTAATGGGCCTTTTAAATATGCAAACCGGCTGCCAGCTACTTTGGCGGCTCGTTCTTTATCAATTAAATCCTTTGCCTGAGCCAGCTCCCAATGATTTTTAGGTTTAAAATCATAGTCGATTGGCTCTCCAACAGTTTTAACAACCTTATTGTCTAACTCTGTGGCACCAACTGGCACATCTTCAAGCGGCATGTTCGGTACTTGATAAAGCAGAGTCTGGTAAGTTTCGCTAATTTCCTCTGATTTCTTTTCCAGGATAGTAAGTTTCTTCTTGAGTTCACGACCAGCCATAATTTGTTCATCAGTTGGCTTTTTACTAGAAGTATGCGTTGACGTATTGCGTTTGCGTCTTAATGTTTCAATCTCAGTTAAGAGCTGACGGCGCTGCTTATCAATTGCCAAGAGTTTATTTATGTCAACATCGTAACCTTTTTGGTGGGCTTTTTCTTTGACTACTTCTGGATTGTCACGGATAAATTGTATGTCTAACATATAATTTTTAAGATTAAATTTACATTTATGGTAGTTTGTAACCTAATGCCTGGAGTGTCAGTTTTGTTCTTGATTGGGCATACTGACAATACTCACAATCGTCCGCAGGAGCTGGTAGCGAAGTTTGCTCAAGGCATTCTTTTATCTTACCTAATGTTGCGTCAACCCAACTATCGTCCCCCACATAAGGTATGATCTTTGTGACAAATTCTATTTTATTAAAGAATCCGTCTAGGTCTAACCTACCATTAGTATATACAAAATATCCCGTCTTCCCAACCCTTAGACCATTATGACTTAGCAACCATTGATATATTTCAATTTGCCGTTTATAGGTGATTTGCCATGGAGCATCCAAAGAAACGGGACTGTTTTTGGCAGTTGCTTTGTAGTCAACAACCAGCACTTCTCCAGCGGGGTTGATCCATAAATCATCAATCGCACCAAACACCAATAAATTGGTTGGTTGGTGTAGAAATTGGACACCAATCATATTCTGTCGCCATTTTCCAAGATCTTTATGCTGGTATGGAATTGCTTCAACACCAAACTCAATCATTAAGGGGTGGGCTTCTTTTTTCCGGCGATAAGTGTCAAATTCTTTTTTAAATAATTCATCAACCGCTTTGTTAATCTGGAATGGCGGAGTTGAGGGCTTGGAAATTTTTAGTCTTCGATCTAGCCAGAAACAGCGCGGACATTTTACAAAATCCTCAATTTTACTACGACTAAGTTTATAGGACTGTGCTTGACCAGGTTGGTATGGTTTACTTCTCCATTGTTGATATCCTGCCATGTCAGTATATTGTAACAGCCTAAGAGATATTTGAGAGCAAGTATTATAGGTTGTTTAATAATTATTTATCTCATAATTTATTAACAAATAATGGCAGGAGAATTAACATTTTTTAAATGGCAAATATACCCTTTTGCGAATGCATCTTGACCCTTATGGCTTTCGATTAATAATCCTGATGATATCTTCTGGTTGCTGTGCTAAGCCGTATGGATGTAATTCACGTAAGCGCTGAGTAACAGAGAACCCCCATGTTACGGCAATACAATGAATGTTTACGCGCAATGAAGCTTCAATGTCACGCTCTTCATCGCCAATGTAATAACATTTTTTCCGACTAAGCCGATTGACTAAAATTAACCTTCTTAGCGCATGGGTTTTACCAAAAATACCAACTCCGCCATAAATTTTATCAAAAAATTCATCTAAATTATTCCGTCTTAATATTGAAATGATTGTGGCTGTACTATTAGAACTTACTATTAGTAGCTTGTGTCCATCTTCTTTTAGCTGTTTAACAATATTTGGTATCCCATTATAAATAGTTATTTCTTCTAACCGAGCGGCCATTAGTTTGCGCCCACGTACTACTAGAAATGGTATTTGCCACCAGCGAACATGTAACTGTTTAGCAACTTGTTTTAATGGCAATCGTCTAATTCGTGCTATTTCATCAGGTTTTAATCCCTGATGTCTAGTAACTTCATAAAAGATATCTCCTACAACTTCTAAGCTGTCGGCAATTGTTCCATCAAAATCAAAAATTATACTGGCCATTAGGAACGTAGTACTCCTACTACTATTTGCCAAATTAAAGCAGTTTTTATTACCGCTTCTAAAATCATATAAACCTGTTCACTGTAGATATACCTCTTCCACATTTCAAACTTTTTAACTCGAAGTAATTGATTAATAAAGTTAGCTAGATAGAACAGGATAACTGTTCCGAATATAAAGTAATAATATGTAGCGATACCACTAACACCATAAATATCAGCTGATATAACATAGCAAAGTATAACTAATAAAGGTATTACAGCTGTTATAAAGCTTAGTATTTGCCATTTTGACAGTTTTATCTGTTGTTGATTATCCCGCTTCTCTTCCACTAACATTATTACATTAGCGATAATTGGCAAAACAAATAATACTCCTAGCATTGCTAAATCATATATGCCAGCCAATAACCCGACCATAATTAATATGAGTCCGTTACTCACACCATTTTGAATCCAACGCACTGTATTAACTTGATGTTTTAGGGATTTTTCATAATGATAACGATATCTTGTTGCCAACAAAGCATAGATAATTATTGAAATTAATAACATAATAATGATTAGAATTTTTACATTAACGTCAAATAAGTGACTATTAGCTTGACTTAACAGATTTTTACCATAAGCTTTACTTAGTAATTGATCACGAGTGATATAACTAGTTGATATCGGTAGTGTATAAGAATTTGCAATAAAAATTATCAGTATAAATTGAATTAAATAATACCCTGATAAGATGTAATTCAATTTATAAATATCTGATATTTTATATGTAAAGCTTAATATTTTCTTCATAACAAGTTATTGATTACTAAAATTATTATGTCTCTTTGCTTAGCTGTGAATTATTATTAGATTTTTTAAAAACTTCTGGATAAATTGACCGCGTAACCGGATCAAATTCAGTACGCAATTGTGGAAATGGCACTCCTTCGCGAGCACTAACTCCCTCAAATACCCAAAATACTCTTTCCGAATAACCCCAACCGCAAGCTGGCGGCATGCCATATTCTAGCATTTCAATATAGTCAATATCTAGCATCATAGCTTCTGCATCACCCTTATCGCGTAGTTTTTGTTGCTCCGTAAACCGATTTAACTGGTCCAGCGGATCATTTAGTTCACTAAAGCCGTTGCCTAACTCAGAGCCGGCAATAATTGGTTGAAAACGCTGTACGGATGTCGGTTTGTCTGGATTAATCTTTGCTAATGGGCTAATAAAAAGTGGCGTATTGACAACCCAGGATGGTCCGCTTATGTCTTTACGAATATTCTTCCACAACTTATCAATACCTTTTGCTAAATTATCGGATTGTCGGACTTCAAGTTTACTTTCTCTAAGCACTTCCTTGACTTCATCAATGTCGCAGTTATAAACATCAATATTGTAGTGCTCTTTTATAAGACTTGCGTAATCAATTTCAGTCCATTCCTGATTTAAATCAATATTAAAATTACCCAATTCAAACTGTAACTTACCAAAAGTTTTCTGGATGACATTACGATACATATCAGTCATAAAAGTAATTCCATCCCGCCAATCAGCGTAAGCCCAATACCACTCCATGGCAATATGCTCCGGCGAATGTTCTTCCGAATAATTTTCGTTCCTAAATCTAGGTCCAATATCAAAAACTTTTTCATATCCACCACCAATTAAACGTTTAAGTGGCAATTCTTGACTGATTCTCAGATAAAAATCTTGGTTAAGAGCATCCATATGCGTTAAGAATGGTGCAGCGTCAGCGCCACCGGTTGTATGCTCAAGTACTGGAATATTAATTTCAATAAATCCTTTGTCGATTAAATATTGCCGAGTTGCTTGCCAAAATTGACTACGCCTAATAAATCGGTCATAAACATCTTTATTAATATTTAAATCAATGTAGCGCCGCCTTAGGCGTTCTTCTTTGTTGGAAAAACCATCCCAATTGGTTGGCATTGGCCGTAAACTTTTCGTAAGTAACCGAAGTTGTTCAACTTCAACTGATATTTCGCCAGTTTGAGTTTTAATGACATCCCCCTTGGCACTTATAAAATCTCCGGCGTCCAGTAAATGAATTTCATCATAGCCTATTTGGCTATCGCCATGATCGGGTCCTGATATTTTATCTTTTCGTAAAAAAAGCTGGAGTTTGCTTGAATTGTCTTTAATGACAATAAACGAAATTTGACCAAGTTTACGAATATTAATAATTCTGCCGGCAACATTTACGGGTTGATTTTGTAAATTTTCAAACTGATCTGTAATTTCCACCAGTTTATGGCTTCTTTGCACATGAGCAGGATATGGATTTATGCCAAGCTCTTTTAATGTTTTAAGTTTACGTAATCTCTCATCACGTAGTTCTTTAAGTGTTGCCATGCTTATGAAAAGTATATCTGTGATTAGACTAAATTACTAGCCATAACTAGTTAGTAATTATGGATTGATGTTCGGATTTTTAAACTAATTTAGCTATATGCAAGTTAACTTATGTCTACTATTGTGTAGATTGTTGTTTCAGAAGGTGTTGATATCTCAACTTTATTACCCTCCACCTTACCGATTAATGCTTTCCCGATTGGTGATTCATCCGATATCTTACCATTAAGCGGGTCAGCCTCAACAGTACCAACAACTTGAAATATTTTGCTTTCGCCTTTTTTCCCTTTTAGGTGAACCTTAGATCCCAAACGAATTTTCCCGTTAGATTTGGGCGTTTTAATAAGCTCCACGTTGAGTAAAATATATTCTATCTCACTAATCCGTTGTTCATTTCTTTCTTGTTCCTGCCTAGCTGCGCCATATTCTGCATTTTCGTTTAGATCGCCATATTCACGAGCTGTTTTTAGGCGTTCAGATATTGGGCCGCGTTGAGCAATTAGCTGATCAAGTTCAGTTTTCAGTTCGTCCGCGCCTTGCTTAGTTAATCGGTACTGTTTCTTCATAATCGTAAAATATTCCTATTGGTTAGGGCTGTATCCTTTTCCTAATAATTAGGCAGCCTATTATATATCAGTTTGCATTTTTTGTCGCTAGTATTTTTATCACCTCATCGGCCGTAACAAGTTTCGTGTCTTTTATGGTCCGTGGTTTTAGCTCAAATTGTTCGTTTTCAATTGTTCTCTGACTGACAGTTAGCCTGTATGGCAAACCAATCAAGTCTGCGTCAGCGAATTTCTCTCCGGCAGTGATAACTCTATCATCATACAGGACTTTAACATTTGCCGCCTGTAATTGATGATACAAATCCGTGGCAGCTTTTATAACTGTATCATCATTACCGACAAAAATTAGATGAACTGTGGCGGGTGCAACATTTGCCGGCCAAACTAAACCATTACCATCTGCCAGGCATTCGGCTATAACACCCATAAGCCGTGTTACGCCTATCCCGTAAGAACCGAGAATAACTGGTTTTTGTTTTCCATCCTCATCAGAATAATAACAGCCAAGTTGTGCTGATTTAACTCCACCGAAACTAAAAATATTACCAACTTCAACAGCAAGTAATTTCTCTAATTCAGCCCTGTCAAGTTCCAGTTTCTTTAGTACATCATCATCCAACACATCCTCATTAATAGCAATTTTTTTGCCTCTGTGGAGATAAATCGTATCTTCGCCGGAAGGTGTAATTGTTTGAAATTCATGACTGAATTGAGTAAAGTCCCCACCTGATGCAAAAGTTAAGAAAGTTCGGTCACCCAAACCGACCTGATCAAAAACCCGCAGATAGGCCGCTGTAACTGAATCATAGAAGGCTTGGTGCTCCGCTTCCGTCCTCGAATACGAATAAAGATCTTTCATTAGAAATTCACGAGCTCTAATAATCCCGCTTCTAGCACGAGTTTCATTTCTTAGTTTTGTTTGAAATTGGTAAACATTTACCGGTAAATCCCGATAACTGGCAATAAATAAACGCATCATGTTGGTAATTTGTTCTTCATGAGACCAGGCCATACCAACTTCTGCGCCATTTTTAAGTTTTGATTTAAACCAACAGCTAACATTATTGTCGTCCCAGCGATCAGTTTGCTCCCAAATCTCTTTGCGCTGCAAAGTTGTCATTAATAATTCTTGGGCACCGAGTGAATTCATTTCTTTTCTAATAATACCTTTAAGATTCTCGACCACCGTTAATCCAAGTGGTAGCAAGGCATAGACACCGGCTGAATCTTTAAAAATAAAACCTGCCCGAATTAGTAACTGGGCATTTTTAGCTGTTTCACCAACTGGTATATCTTTGCTGGTTTTGGTAAATAATTCTGATAACTTCATTACCGCTATTTCTAACCAATCACTTTAAGTAATGGCCCTTTCTATTAAAAGATTATTGATAATTTAGTTACTATTGTACTCTAATAGGATTGGGCTAAAAATGGAAATTTAATTGTTGGAATATATGAAACACGTAAGCAAAAGCAATAAAGTTTTTCAGAGCATGCAACCCCATACCGGCATAGAGACGGCCGGTTTTCTCGCGTAACCAGCATAGAACTGCCGATAAAATAAAAGTATCAACAGCAGCAATCCATAAAAGTCCTCCGCTTTGACTTTCCAGGGCGTGAGGGATCGCAAAAATAATACCAGTAAAGATAACTGCCCATATTTTCGGAAGGCTTTTCTTAAGACCACTGTATAAAAAGCCCCGAAAAGCAATTTCTTCGGCAATTGGCGGCAAGATAACCAGACAAATAAACACTAATATAAGTGGCCAACCGGTTGTTGATTGGCTGAAACCGACATTCTGCTGTTGATTAATATTTAGCTTGGTCAGTGTCGCTAAAATACTTACTGCGATAATATAAATCGGATAATAAATCACCAGACCAATAAATGGATAGGCAGCATCGATTTTTTGGGGCCGGTAAAGCCCGATAGCCCGCCAATTACCCTTTCGGATACGTATAAAAAACCAGACGCCGGCCACAATTAATGTTTCTGCGAATACCGTAAACCAAAATCCATACGGGATTGAATTACTCAGCCAGTTAGTGGCTTGTGTGACGTTTTGTGATTTCAGTGCCGCATAGACAACGATTACTAAAGATGCCACCACCGACTCAATAAAAAAGAGAACAATAATAGTAATAATTGCGCCCCAGGGTCCCCATGTAATACCGTCATTTTTTGGGGCTGGCGATAACTCTGTTTTTTTAGAAATTTCTTTTGACATCGACAATTGTTATTAATACTACCAATACCATTAGTATTGCAAAACCCGTCCCATAGACAATTGCTTCGACGTTTTCGGTTAATTTCTTGTGCAACGAATGAGCAAGCAAGGTAACAAACAGTTTACCGCCATCAAGCGCTGGTATTGGCAAGGCATTCATGATTGCCAAGCTTAGTGAAATTACAGCTACAATCATTAAGATAAATTGATATCCTAAAATGCTACCGTTTTGTAGTATTTCATAGATACCGACCGGACCAGCAACTTGTTGAGTGGCTTTGGCTGTATTGCCGTGAAAAAGTCCCATAACTGCTGTTGCTAAGCCATGAACAGTTAAGTCTACAAATTGCCACAATAAACCACCGGCCACAATTGGAGCTGACCAGGTGGAGCGCTGAAGCTCATAGTAATCTGGTGATATACCTAAAGTTGGTTGCCCTTGGATAGTCTTTTTTTTGTGATGCTGGTTATAGCTTTTTACAAAGTTGTCTGATTCTTGAAGAGTGAATAAGCGAACTGTTTTAGTGTAGGTGATTTTATTCCGGATATATTCTATGCCGACTGTTTGCCCTGCTAAACCTTTATCAATTATCGGGATGTCTGAATTGCTATTAATGTCTATGGTCTTATCGTGTTGGGGAATAATTGCTATGAATTTATCTGAAGGTTTTAGTCCTATGCCTGCAGCCGGGGTACCGGCTTGGATAGAACCCATTATGACTTCATTTTCGGCAATGTGAGTATCACTTTTAACCGTATATTGATTGTTTACTAATTGTGGCATACCGACCCAAGCTAAGATCGTAAGCAGTACAAAAGCTGCCACTAAGTTCATTCCTACTCCGGCCAGTAAAATTTTAGTTTTAACTCTCAGTGAAGCACTACCATAAGTTTTAGGACCGGTTGCTGAATCACTCTCTCCCTTAAGCCTAACAAAACCGCCTAAGGGCAAGGCGTTTATACTAAATCGCCAACCTTTTTTAGTAACTTTACTCCATATTCTGGGCGGGAAAAAGATACCAAACTCCTCGGCGTCAACCCCATTCCGGCGGGCAACAATAAAATGACCGAGTTCGTGTACTACTACCAGTAGCACAAATAATACTAGCCCAAGAATGAGTAGGCCTACGGACATAATTAACTTATTTTCCTGCTAAACATATGTTCTATTGTATCAAGTTCGTCAGTAAAGAACCTGGAATATTAATTAAAGCGTTAGGATTTCACTTTCTTTAAGTCTAGTTTGTTCATCAATCCTATTTTTAGACTGGTTCATAATGTCATCAATTTGTTTTTCAATGCGTAAATGATCATTTTCGCTTAGTTTTTTATCTTTTTTAGCTTGATCCATGGTTCGGATAGCTTCATGGCGAAGATTACGCAAACTAATCATGCACTCTTCTGCTTTTTCGCCTAGTGTTTTGGCAATTTCATGGCGACGTTCTTCGGTTAGAGACGGTATCGGTACCCTAACTACATGCCCGTCATCAATCGGATTAAGTCTTAAGTCATTATTATCTCTTACAGCCACGGTAATTGCTTTAAGGTTATTTGGATCAAATGGTGTGATCTGAATTAACTTTGCATCTACAACAGCCGTACTGGCAACCTGATTTAATGGCATACGAGTACCATAAGCTTCGACTATGACGCTATCCAACATATCGGCACTTGCCCGTCCTGTCCGGATTTTTTTAATTTCTTGGTTAAAATGATTTTCTGCTGATTGAAATTTCTTTGTTAGTTCAGAAATAATTTGTTGTGTATCCATAATTTTCCCCTCTTCAATACTAACTTTTATCGGCCACTTTGCAAATTGCTTTCTATGGCGGTCTAGCCAACTTCACCGAGAGCAAAGCGGGAAAAACGACGAATTACAATATTCTCTCCAAGGCGCGCCACATAGTCTTTCACATAATCTCCAACAGCTTGTTCGGGATTCTTAATAAATGGCTGACTGAGTAAACACTTTTCAGATAAGAATTTTTGAATCTGACCTTCGACTATTTGATCAATTTTATTTGCTGGTTTGCCTTCAGCTTTGGCTTTGGCGGCAAATTCCTCATGTAGGTTTTGTTGTACATCAGATGATACATCATCTAAATTTAAATACTCAGGATTGCTGGCTGCAATTTGCATGGCTATATCCTTTACTAATTGCAGGAATAGCTCATTGCGGGCGACAAAGTCAGTTTCGCAATTTATCTCAACTATCACTCCAATCCGATTATCATGATTATAAGTCCCTATGACTCCCGAACGTACTTCGCGTTCACTGCGTTTTTCGGCTTTTGTTAGACCTTTCTTACGCATTTCTTTAAGCGCTGTATCAAAATCTCCCTTGCTAGATTCCAGAGCTTGTTTAGCATCCGTCATACCGACACCCGTTAATTCACGCAAACGCTTAATATCTTTTATGTCAACGCTCATTTTCTACCTTCTCTTCCGATGTTACAGCTGTTTTGCTGGGTTCAGAAATCTTTGTTTTAGATTGACCTTCTTTAATAGCTTGTCTTACATACTGGACAATCAGATCAATCGTTTTAATAGCATCGTCATTACAAGGAATCGGATAAGTGATCCGGGTCGGATCGCCATTAGTGTCAACCAAGGCCACAATCGGTATATCAAGTTTCCGCGCTTCATTCACGGCGTTATTGTCGTGAATAATATCAATTACAAATACAGCCCCGGGTTGGTTGTTTAAATCTTTAATGCCAGCATATATCTGGTTCATTTGATCTATTTCTTCCTGGAAACGTTGAATTTCAAGCTTGCTGTAATTATTAGCTAGTTCTCCAGAAGCCATTCGTCTTTCAATATCTTTTAGGTGTTTGATTCTAGCACCTATTGTCGACCAATTAGTTAACATTCCACCTAGCCATCGCTCGGTCACATATGGCATATTGGTATCCTCGGCTAGATGCTTAATAATATCCTTAGCCTGACGCTTAGTGCTAACTAGTAATATTTGTTTACCGCTAGCAGCAATTTGCTTGATGAATTCTAAGGCCGGCCCTAGAGCTTCTACGGTTTTAGTCAAATCAATAATGTGGCTGCCAGATTGGACTCCGTAAATATAAGGCGCCATTTTGGGATGCCAGCGGCTGGTTTTGTGTCCAAAATGTGCGCCAGCAGCTAAAAGCTCTTTAATATCTATCTCTTTAGTAGCCATTCATAATCCTTTCATCTTCGTGTAAAGCTTAGCCCTCAGATATACCTACAAGGCAATATTGGGGAGGATTGATGCTCTACACTGCTTATTATTTATAATTACATCTTATCAGTCTATTGCAAAAAGCACAATGATGTTATGAATTATTTAGTCGTCTCAAAGTACAGCGAATAAGTTCGGCCAGACACTATTATAATGTTGACCAAATCTTAACAGAGGTGTATATTGGCTTGTTGACTATGAAGAAATCTATTCACCCTAGCAATTACCGGCCAGTGATCTTTCAAGATCTTAATAACGGCCAGAATTTTTTAACCCGTTCAACGGTTGAGACTGCCGAGATTGTTACTATTGACGGCGTTGAATACCCACTCGTCAAAGTACACATTTCGAGTGCCTCTCACCCATTTTTTACCGGTGAAGAACGGATTGTTGACGTTGAGGGCCGAGTTGATAAGTTCAAAGCTAGGGCAGCTGCCGGTCAAGCGGCTCGCGAGCGGCGGGCAGCTTCAGCCACTAAGCAAGTTAAGCGCAAAATTGATCATATTAAAGAGACTGAGGCTAAGCAAAAAACTGCTGTTGATCATAAATAAAAATAATTAGTCAGAAATTATTAGACACTAACACGGGTAGGTTATGGCCGATTCTGTTAACTTTACGTATACTTAAAATATCCTATGAATGAAGAACAAGAAAAATCGCTTCGGACTGAATATGCGGATCTAGAGAAAAATTTAGGAGACCCGGATATTTTTAGTCGGAAAGATTATCCTAAATTAGCAAAACGGCGACAAGAACTGGTAGAAATCATAGATTTATTTGACCAACTTCATAATTACCGACAACAGCGGCAAAAGACCTCAGAACTCATTCATGAGGGTGGTGAGTTATCAGAGCTAGCCCAAATTGAACTTAGTGAACTAAAAGCCAAACAATCCTCGATTGAGCAGCGGCTAAATGAGGCTTTAGTTGTCAAGGATCCTAATGATACCAAGGATGCCGTAATTGAAATTCGGGCCGCGGCCGGCGGTGATGAAGCTAGTCTATTTGCGGCTGATTTATACCGAATGTACACCCGTTGGGCGGAACATCATAGTTACCACGTTGAATTGGTTAATGAAAATCCGAGTGAGGTAGGTGGTTTCAAAGAAATTATTTTTTGGATTAGGGGTAATGATATCTATAAACAACTGAAATTTGAGGCTGGAGTGCATCGAGTCCAACGAATCCCGACGACTGAATCGCAAGGGCGGATTCATACCAGTACAGTCACGGTAGCCGTTCTGCCGGAAGCCGATGAAACCGAAGTTGAAATTAACCCAAGTGACCTTCGGATCGATGTTTACCGGAGTAGTGGTCATGGCGGCCAATCGGTAAATACTACCGATTCGGCAGTCCGGATTACTTATCTACCAACTGGTATTGTTGTTACCTGTCAGGATGAAAAATCACAGATTAAAAATAAATTGAAAGCTATGAGCGTTCTCCGCTCCCGTTTGTTAGCTACAAAAATCGAAAATGACCAACAACAATTAAGCGATGCACGTAAAAAACTTATTGGGACCGGGGATCGCTCAGAAAAGATTAGGACATATAATTTTCCGCAAGATAGAATTACTGATCACCGGATTGGCTACTCGACAAGTAATATAGCCTCGGTACTAAATGGCAACCTTGATCAAATTATTGACCAATTATTAGCTTATGAGTATACCATCATCAGTAACGAGCGGCAGTTGGCTTAAATCAGCTAGTCACCAGTTGGAATGCTCTGGCATTGTTTCGGCACACTTAGATGCGCTGGTAATTCTGGAAGATTGCCTAAAACGAGATAGGGCTATATTTCTAGCTCACCCAGAACAAATCTTAACTACTTCTCAGTCCCAATCATTAGATAAGCAACTTGAGCAACGAGCCAAACATATACCCCTAGCTTATATCCGTCATAAAAGCGAATTCTACGGAAGAAGTTTTTATGTCGATAAACGAGTTCTGGAACCACGGCCAGAAACCGAAACCATGATTGATTTGTTCAAACAATTACCTATTAACAATAAGGCTGTCATTGCTGATGTCGGCACTGGTTCCGGCTGTATTGGTTTAACTATTCAGTTGGAATATCCGCTTATGAAAGTTGACCTTTATGATAATGACCCAGAGGCTCTTAATGTGGCCCGTTTAAATACCAAACGTTTTAAACTAAAAAACAATTGTTATAAAAGTAATCTTTTACAGCCTAACCATGGACCTTATTATGTAATCCTGACTAATCTTCCCTACGTGCCTGACGACTATATCATCAACACTGCAGCTCTTATAGAACCCCAGGGGGCAATTTTCGGTGGCAAGGACGGGTTAGATGTCTACCGCCGTCTCTGGCAACAAATAAGTGCCCTCCAATGGCAGCCTAGCTATGTTTTAACTGAAACCCTGCCATTTCAGCATAATAAGCTTACAGAATTAGCATTTCAACATCACTTTCAGTTGATAAAAACCTATGACTTTATTCAGTGTTTCAAGAACGCTTAACTGGTTGGCGCGACGCTTAGTGTAACTTTTATGCTGATTGTTTTGCCGCTTCTATTAACGGTCAATGTTACTACTTGTCCGACACTGTCTTGATCCAAAATCGACGTTAGACTATTGCTTTCATTGATAGGCGTACCATCTATAGCAGTAATAATATCTCCCTCTTGAAGACCAGCTTGAGCAGCTGGGCTGCCAGAAATAATGGTTTGTTCTCCAACATCAGCCGAGAGTGGTATATAAGCCCCGTTATTTACACTTAGTGAATATTGTTGAACCACATCACTAGTTATTGGGATATAGATAATCCCTAGATACGGTTGTTCTAGTTTACCGGTTTGCTCAACACTTTTAATAAGTCCGGCTACGTCATTAATGGGTATAGCGAAGCCTATGTTTTGGGCATCGCCGGCTATAGCTGTATTAATTCCGATTACCTGCCCGCTAAGATTAACTAACGGTCCGCCTGAGTTTCCTTCATTAATGGCGGCATCAGTTTGAAACATGTCGACCAAATTTTCGGTATCGGTGCCCGATGAACTATCACTAGCTGAAATACTTCTACCATATCCAGAGACAATGCCACTTGTCACGGTATTTTGGAATTGGCCAAGCGCATTACCGATGGCTACTACCGCATCGCCGACTTGCATTTGGCCGGAATCACCAATTGTGGCGGGAATTAATTTTTTTCCGTTAAGATTTTGGATCTTTAAAAAGGCGATGTCAAGACTGTCAGAATCACTAGTCCGTCCAACAACTTGCACATTTTTATAGGTTGTCCCATCTGACAAGGTCACGCTCACGCTGGTAGTTCCGTCTGGTATAACATGGCGGTTAGTGATTATTAATCCATTGGCAGACAAGATAATGCCGGTACCGGCATCTTGTTCTTCAGTTGTTCCGTTTGTTCCGCCTATATCAAAACCAAAAAGGTTACTGGTATCCGGCGAAGCAGTCTGACTTGTCACATTCACAGATACAACGCTCTCTCCGACTGTTTTGGCGATTGAGCTTATCACCTGACTAGCGCTGCTGACGACTGTCTGTTTCGTTTCAATTGGAGAAGTAAGTGAGTTTGATTGGTCGTGATTGTCCGTCCCAAGCCAACCACCAAAAAACCCAGCCGTCAGACCAATAATCACCAAAAAGGCAACACTAAGATATCTAACCGAATAGTCTGATTTTGGACGATTAATTAATTCTGGTGGCAAGCTAAAAGTTGTTGATTTATGTTCTCTAGTATTATGACGCGTTGACTTTGTCTTTTTGGCAACAGTTTCAATAACCGGTTCTCGAATTGGTTGATCATCATGATTTTGATTTTCGGTTTGTTCCATTTATCCTCCCTATACTATTTTACGCTTTGTACTTTGCCATAATGTAATTAATACCACCACAATAATTGCTAACATAACTAATACGAATTCACGTTTTAGCAATTTACTGAGGCGATCTTTATGATCAAAGTAATATAGTACCGCTAAACCATAGCCGATAACAGTTAAAAGTAATGTCGGCTGAGCTACAAATCCATAAAACAGTAGCCAGTGGCCAAGTATCCAGACAAGCGCCGCGCCAAAATATGCCCAAGTATAGCTCAATAACTTACTATAAGTCTCATTAAAACTTTCAAAGAAGTGGCGAGCGGCCAGAAAACATACCAAACCAGTACCAGTTACCAGCCACCATAACGGCGCTGATGGCCATTCTAAGAATAAGGCCGCCAGTCCGAATAACTGGCCAATTAGTGCTTGAGATGAAATCAATAGTGGTTTCGTGCTTGGTTTTAATCCCACCAGCCAGCCAGCATAGGCTACGGCCCACAAAAGTTGCCATAGGCTGCTTGATGTATGCATCATAAACACTACAGTTGATAATCCGACAAGGATATCAACTCCATTTGCCCTAATATTAGCGGGCCAATATCTTGGACGAACAGCTAGCATACGCCACTTACTTAACAACACAATGGCCAAAGCTAGCTGGAAAAAATTAATTCTTATTAATACAAATATTAGAGCCGGGAGTAATAACCGTAGTACCAGGTGTACTATTTGGGAATAACCAGTGGCAGGCTTTAATTTGGCAACAAAATCTCTCATTTTCTTCTATCAAAAGTTAATTATACCAGATATATATTTACAATTTAGAACTCTATGCCTTTCGCTTACGACGCAAGAAATTATGATGAGTCTGATTAGATAAATCTGGTATTATTTGGTTAGTATTATATGGCTCTATTTGTGACGATTTGTTTTTAGACTCATTACTAATTATAATCGCCGGCCTGACCGGGTGATAGCCACTAGTAGTGTTAAATTCACCGATTCTGGGGTTAAGAATTTTATTGTCGTTATTAGTTATAGGATTATCAAGGTTGATCTGTTGTCGGCCCGGACGAGTTGGTA
Source organism: Saccharimonadales bacterium (SeqCode) (assembly GCA_035510715.1). GTDB lineage: Bacteria > Patescibacteriota > Saccharimonadia > Saccharimonadales > UBA4665 > DATKGQ01. Next base: position 25,532 of record DATKGQ010000040.1, read on the forward strand.
CATTGCCGATATAAAAGCTTTTTAATGCTTTATTTTTTGGTTTAGATCGATTAAAAAACATAGCAGTTTTAAGTATAACTACTTTATATGGAAGGGTAAAATTTAACTTTGGTGATTCAAAATGATATCTGTATAATAGGTTCGAGTAATGGATAAAAAAAGAAAAATATCAGATACATCTGTTGATAATGGTGATACAGCTTATGAGGATATAGGTTTAAAGCCGTCAGTAAAACACCCCACCAAACCAGATAAACAAGCGTCACCTATTACGACTGATAACCTTAAGAGGCCATCAAAACTTCATGATTTCATGGGTTTCGTAGCCATATTAGTAGGAGCATTTATTGTTGCTTGGTTACTTATCGCCTTCTGTTTTCAGCAATATGAAGTTGATGGTCCGAGCATGCAACCAACTTTGCAAACCGGTAATCGCTTGATAGTGCTAAAGATAGCCAAGACATGGTCAGACATAACCGGTCATCCATATATACCTGATAGGGGTGATATTGTAGTTTTCGAAGAAAATAATTTATACGCCTTAGATGAGATTAATTCCAACCAGTTAGTAAAACGGGTTATCGGCTTGCCCGGTGACCGAGTAGTAGTCAAAAATGGCACTTTAACCATTTACAATAAACAACATCCCAAAGGTTTTAGGCCAGATGCAGTTTTGCCATACGGAAAAGTTATAGGCTATACCGGCAGTACTATTAACAAAGTCGTACCGCCTGATCAGGTCTTTGTTTGTGGAGATAACCGTGGTGATTCGTTAGACTCCCGTGATTTTGGTACAGTGCCAGTAAAATATATTGTTGGCAAGTTAGTCCTGCGAATTACACCTCTTAGTGAGATAAAAGCCTGGTAATTATTATTGTCAGTGGGTCGTAAAATACTTTTTAGTTTTTAGTATCTAACAATAACTTCAGCAATCTTTCTAAGTTACTCTCGTCAGTAAAGCCAATTTCCAGTTTGCCGCCATGGGCCGTGCGTCGAATAGTTACTGGCGTTGATAGTTTCTTGGCTAGTTTTTTGGTTGAGGCTGTCTCACTACGCATCCGGTTGCGGACTATTTTAGTTGACGTATCAGGAGTGCCTGCTTTAAAAGCTGTCACATATCTTTCAATTTGCCGGACCGACCAGTGATTTTTAATAGTCAGACGGAGTAATTCTTCTTGCTTGGCCGGATAATCTTTTAGAGAAAGTATCTGCCTGGCATGCCCTTCGGTTATTGTCTGCTTCTGAAGAGCTTCCTGGGCATTAGGGGGCAACTGTAGAAGTCGAACCATATTGTTTATAGTCGACAGAGCCTTATTTAGCCGTTTAGCAATAATGCTGTAGGATAAACTAAACTGTTGGTGCAGGCGTTCCATTGATGCCGCTTGCTCAAGTGGTGAGAGATCAACCCGTTGAACATTCTCAACCAGCGCAATTTCTAATCTTTCCAATTCTTTAGTAGATCGTATAATGACCGGTACTTTATCTAATCCAATCAGTTGAGCAGCCCGCCAGCGACGTTCACCGGCGACAATTTCGTAGTTGGCCGCCTGGCCTTCAGTAACAATCAGCGGTTGGAGAATACCATATTGCTTTATCGATTGGGATAACTCTTGGAGTGATTCTTTGTCAAAATGGTGCCTGGGTTGCTGCGGATTGGGAATCAATGAGTCAATTGGTAACTTTTGTACGCGCTCAGTCGGATCAAGTAACAGATCAGTATCAAAGCCTTGAGGCAATAGACTTTCAAAACCCTTCCCCAGGCCGTGACTTTTTGGTGTTTGCTTAACTTCTGACACGCTTATTTACCTCCTTAACCAGTTGCTTGTAGGCACGAGCGCCTTTTGACCATTTGTCATATTCATTAATTGTCAGACCGTAGCTGGGAGCTTCAGCCAAACGAACATTTCTTGGTATAACTGTTGAGAACAATTTATTCCCCAGATGTTCTTTCAGTTCATTATACACTTGGGAAGAAAGCGATGTGCGTTTATCGAACATTGTCAATAACACTCCTAGCAATTCAAGCTTCGGATTAAGCGTTTCCCTAACCCGTTGGATAACATGCAATAGCTGACCAAGCCCTTCCAGAGCATAGTATTCAGCTTGAACCGGTATGATAACAGATTCGGCTGATGTTAAAGCGTTAATGGTTAACAGTCCGAGTGACGGTGGACAATCAACAATAATAAAGTCATGCTGCGCTAAATTTAAGGCAGTCTGAAGTTTAAATTCTCTCCTTTCAGCTCGAGTCAGGTCCAGCTCGGCTGATGCTAAATTAGCATTAGATGGCAATAAATAAAGATGTTTGATCCTAGTGGGTACTAGACTTTCGGCTAGCAAAGAGGGATTAAACAATACTTCATAACTTGTCAGAGTTCTGGTTTTATCAACGCCTAGCCCACTGGTAGTATTAGCTTGCGGATCAAGATCGACAACCAATACATCCTTACCAAGCTGAGCCAAGCCGGCACTAAGATTAATGGCAGTCGTAGTCTTCCCTACCCCGCCTTTTTGATTTAATATTGCCAATTTATACGACATGGTGTTTGTTTAATCTATATCTCTAGGTGTTAGTATAGCATTACCTAGGATACCAGGGCAACTTAT
>DATKGQ010000041.1:0-46856 GCA_035510715.1 Saccharimonadales bacterium (SeqCode)
CCATATATTGACATGAATTAGTCTCTTGCATTAACTCAACATCTCAGCTACATTAATCAAGATCAAATTCCTCTAGCTTTTCACTTAAAATTAACAAACTAAGTAATAAGGTGTTCCACCTGGGAGACTCATCACCCACCACGTTAGTTATCAGAGACGCCGGTACGTAGAATCAAACGTCTTTTCTATTTTCAGCAAGCAGTATCTCTGTTATTTGGGGTTCGAATCCTTTATGGCGGCAATGTATAGATAGTAGCATTGACATAATTATATATCTTCTATATACTTTTCATTATGAGTAACATTACATTACACGTACCGATGGACGTAAAAGTCCGAGAGCAACTGGAGACTAAGGCAAAGAAGCTGGGTTTTGATTCGGCTCAAGCTTATATACGAGTGTGGGCTAAAGCTGAAGCCGAAGGGCGCACTATTAATTTCGGCGACGACTGGGGAGAACCTAGCAACGAAGCGGCAGAACGCCTAAACAATGCAGCTGAAGACGCCAAGAAAGGCTATAACTTATCTGGTCCCTTTAAAACTGTCGATGACTTCATGAAAGATCTGTAGATATGAAACAGATCAAGCGTGATAAAACGTTTGAAAAACACTTTAAGCAACGAATTACTCCGAACGAGAAGTTGGTTAAAGTATTTAAGCAGAGACTTGACCTGTTTATAAAGGGTGAACTTGGTTATCCTCTTTACGATCACGCCCTGACTGGAAAGTTGAATGGCAAAAGAGCTTTTTCTGTGGCCGGAGATATCCGTGTAATCTATATAGAGCTCGAGGACTATATTGTCTTCCTTGACATAGGTAGCCACAGTCATGTTTATGGGTAGAACTAGACTAAACATATTCAACCTCTTTTGGCTCAATAACAATTACCGCGTTATTGACATGAACAAGACCAAATTCCTCTAACTTATCACTTAAAACTATTAAACTGGGGGATAAGGTATTCCGCCAAGGAGATTCATTACTCACTAACATTCTGTTTTATAATGTTTGCCAATCTCTCAATCTCTGATAATGTTTATGCATGACCGCACGAACTCATGACTTGGCAGCTGTTACGGCTCTAGGAATTGTTTTTTTAGTAATGCCTCTGCAATCAGTTACATTAGCAACTGTCATTGTGGCCATATTCTCCAACTTGGCTGGAGGCATTGCACCAGATATCGATCAATCTACGGCACCTATATGGCGTAATTTACCTGTAGGCAAGTATATCGGAAAATTTTTCGACAAAATACTTGGCGGTCACCGGTTTATCTCGCATTCGATAATCGGCTTAGTGTTATTTGGGTTTTTATTCCATTTAATGCTGCAATTACTACATCCTATTATGGGCTCAGTGAATATTGGCTATGTCTGGTGGGCATTTATGATCGGTATGGCAGCACACTTGGTAATGGATACCCTTACTAAAGAAGGTGTCCCTTGGTTTCTGCCCATACCTGTAAAACTAGGGTTTCCGCCAGTTAAGGAATGGCGGATTACAACTGGAAAATGGGTTGAAACATGGGTTGTATTCCCGTTATTGTTGGTCGTTAATGGTTTAATTTATTCGCATTATTATCAGCATTTAATCTATATTTTGCACCATAAGATAATATGAATTAAATTAACTATAATTTGTGACGGATGATCCGCCACCACCAAGGTGCTGCGGGGATCGGTTGCTGCAGCACGATATTCGATTTGGTATTTGTAATTTGACCGGGGACATCAACTACGCCCACGCTTGCATCCGAATTTAATGGGGCATAGACATCTTGTAGGGAAATTATTGGCCTGATTGTCGTTCCTTTCCAAAGTGGCGCGGAAATGTTGTTTTGAGAAACGGCATTAATAGTGTCCCCCCATGGTATTTTGTAAGTACCAACAATTTCATGACTTTCTATAATTGGTGCTGAATAAAAATTATCTTTTATTGAGTTTAAAAACGCCGGAGTATCATTCAGGGCTTCCTGGAGTGTCGCTGCCCCCTCAATACTACCCACAATCTGAATATTTGAAGTTGTGCTGCCGACTATTTTATCGCTAGCGGCAAACACAAAAACACCACCGGCCTGATTCGTGTTACCGGTCTTAATCCCAATAATCCCGTTCGTCCCTAGCAGCCAATCATAATTCTTTACAACTCCAGCAACCGGCAGGGTTACTTGGGTCTGGTCAACGATCTGGGCAATTACCGGATTATTTAGGGCTTGAAAACCGATCAGAATAAGATCGTGGGCTGTACTGGTGGTGGCTGGCAAGAAACCGCTAGCATCGGTGCCGATCGTGGTTTGTGTTAAACCGATAGATTTTATGTACTGATTAGCAGCTGTGGCATAGTTCGGCAGAGAACCGAATGCCCATATCGCTAAACTGTCAGCCATATTATTTGCGGAAGGTATTAGCATCGCTTCCAGTGCCTGATATTCGTTTATCTGTTCGCCAGCAACAACCTTGACTACCGAGCCCTGTTCGGAAACGTATTGATTATAAATAGCCACATCCGCATTCGTCAGGGTGATAACCGGTGTTTGTAGCTGGCTGAGTGCGAGCGGATATTTCTGCAAGATAGTCAAGGCGGTTATTAATTTGGCGACACTGGCGATAGGGATCTGTTTTTGAACTCCTTGCACTGCCAGAATACTAAAGCCGTTAGCGCCGAAAGCGGCTTCCTGGCTGTTTGGCCAAACTATTGGGTTGGAAACAGTTGCCGGAGGGGCAACCGTGGCGACTTTTGGATATAGCGGCGGCAGGGCACGCGTATAACTGAAAACTATAGCACCAGCCACTATCACTAGGATGATTAGCCGTATAGTCAAATGATGTTTGGCTACTTTTCTATGCCGGTTATGTGACATAGATCAATGATATCAATTATTAGTGAATAAATACCTAAATAAACGCCCCGACATGATATAATTATTGAAAGTGATAAGAGGAGATAGATAGCAATGGAAGTGGTAATTATTGTAATTGTAGTTGTGGTTGTCATTGGTGCGATTATAGCGGGACTATACAACAGTTTGGTGCGGCTTAATCAACGGGCTGACGAAGGTTGGAGCGATATTACCGTGCAGCTCAAACGACGCTCGGATTTAATCCCTAATCTAGTGGAATCAGTAAAAGGCTATGCCGCCCACGAGAAGACTGTCTTTGAAGACGTTACCGCAGCCCGTACGGCTGTTATGAGTGCCCAGGGGCCGGCGGCGACCGCCAAAGCCGATAATGCATTCCAGCAAACTATGAAAAGCCTGTTTGCGGTGGCAGAGAACTACCCGCAGCTAAGGGCGACTGAAAATTTCCAGCAGCTTCAAGCTGAATTGGTCGACACCGAAGACAAAATTCAGGCTTCCCGGCGCTTTTATAACGGTATGGTCCGTGATTTTAACAGCAAGCGTAAAACTTTCCCGACAAATATATTTGCCAGCATGTTCGGTTATCATCAAGATAAAGAATACTTTGATGTTGATGCTAATGAACAACAGCAAATCCAAGAACCCGTTAAAGTCCAGTTCTAAACTATCGATAGTTTAAATTATTTGAAGGTTTGATCATGTATCGCCAGATTACTTCTAACAAAAGACGAACTATTATAATTTTGTTTGTCTTTTTATTGTTTATCGGTATTCTGTCCTTTGTTTTTGGAGATATACTTGGGGATCCGAGCGCGGCCTATATCATTATGGCCGTTGGTGTTGTCTATGCTGTTATTAGCTACTATTTAGCTAGTCGTACCGCTTTAGCAGTTAATGGCGCCCAGGAAATTCAGAAGAAAGATAACCCCAGGTTATGGCGGATTGTCGAAAATCTTAGTATTACCGACGGGCTGCCAATGCCAAAGGTTTATATAATCGAAGACCGGGCGCCGAATGCCTTTGCAACCGGGCGTGATCCGTATCATGCCTCAATTTGCGTAACGTCAGGACTGCTAGCGATTATGAACGATGATGAAGTCCAGGGCGTAGTTGCTCATGAGCTGGGACACGTTAAGAATTATGATATCCGGGTAAGTATGATTACCTTTGCGCTTGTTGCCGTTGTTGCTTTGCTGGCTGACGTTATTTTGCGTTTTACCTTTTTCGGAATCGGTGACCGGCGGCGTAATAATAGTGGCCAAGCTGGTCAAATATTGATGCTGGTCGGGATTGTGGCGGCAATTTTAGCGCCTATTGTTGCTATCCTTATTCAACTAGCGGTATCAAGACAAAGAGAGTATTTAGCCGATGCCACTGGGGCACTAACTACCCGTTATCCGGAAGGGTTAGCCGATGCTCTGGAGAAGATTAAGCAAACCAGTAGCGGTGGAGCCCTGCAACGCCAAAATACCGCAACAGCGCATTTCTTTTTTGTAAATCCGCTACGCAACCACAGCATAACCAATCTTTTCAGCACCCATCCGCCGATTGATGAGCGGATAGCAAAATTACGCGGCATGGATACAGGAAAATAATGGTTTTATACCAATGGCTGCTAAATCTTCCAAATCAAAAAAACTCAAAAAATCTAAACCGCCAGTCCCGAAAAAACCTGTCCAAATAGTGAAGAATCAAACGGTCATAAGGTCAAATGTCAGCCGGCGACTGAAAATCCCGCGCTATAAATCGTTCCGTATGCAAAAACGGATTAAACCTGGATATCCAAAATTGTCCTCATCGTTCAGGTTATTATGGCGTTCCTTAAAAATACTATTTCAGTACTGGAAACTCTTTTTGTTAATTATTCTTATCTATAGTGTGCTGGAAGTGATACTTGTCCGGAATATCGCTAACGGTCAAAGTCTTAGTCAGTTAAAATCGGTTCTTGACCCGTTTTCTAAATCAAATACTTCACAAGTCTCAAACGGCTTAACCCTGTTTCTTTATATGCTCGGCAATTCGAATAACTCGAATAATGCCAATGCCGGAGTCTTCCAGGTGATCCTATTAATTATGATCAGCTTAGCAATTATTTGGGGTCTGCGCCAAGCTTATAACAGTATCCACGCTCGGGTCAGGGATGCGTTTTACCGAGGAATGTATCCGCTGGTCATGTTTGTTCTTGTAATAATTGTCATCGGTTTACAGTTCTTGCCGTTTATCTTAGGAGCGACACTATATAATCTTGTCATTAGCAACGGCATTGCCGCCTTCACGATCGAGAAATGGCTGTGGGCGTTGCTTTTCTTTTTTATGGCACTTGCTACTATCTATATGATTTGCTCTTCAGTTTTTGCGCTTTACATCGTTACGCTGCCGGATATGACACCGATGAAAGCTTTGCGATCGGCCCGCGAACTGGTTATGCACCGCCGCTGGGAGGTGCTTCGTAAATTAATATTTTTACCGATAGCCCTGATTATAATTGCAACATTAATAATGGTTCCTTTGTTATTGATTACCGCTCCGGTGGCAGTCTGGGTATTTTTTATAATGACAATCGTCGGTCTTGTTGTTGCTCATAGCTATGTATATGCTCTATATCGGGAGCTATTGTTATGACAAAAATTTCTCGCCATCAAGCAGGAACGCAATTAAACAAGTTACGGAAACTTATCTCCAAGTATTCGGTTGAATATCATGTTAAAGATAATCCATCGGTTTCGGATGCTGTTTATGACGGACTTATGCAGGAACTAAAGAAAATTGAGTCGCTCTATCCAGAACTCATAACACCTGATTCACCCACCCAGCGAGTTGGTGAAAAACCGCTTGAACAGTTCGAAAAAATTCAGCATTTGACACCGATGATAAGTCTGGAAGACGTTTTCGGTATTAATGACGTGGAAGCCTGGATCAATCGCACCCAGAAATTAATTCCGTCTGGTCCCTCTGAATTTTTTGTAGATATAAAAATGGACGGGCTGGCTTGTGCGCTTATCTATGAAGATGGGCTGCTAGTCAGAGCGGTGACCAGGGGGGATGGTTATACAGGAGAAGACGTTACCCAGAGCATCCGCACTATCCGTAACGTGCCGCTGAGATTACATGATTCAAAACAATACCATCAGTTTCTCACCGGCCGGACTGAAATCAGGGGAGAAGTGATCATGTATAAACATGACTTTGACCAGCTCAATGCCAAAAGAAAAAAAGAAAATCTACCACTTTTTGCAAATCCGAGAAACTTGGCGGCCGGGACTGTCCGTCAACTTGATCCGCGTTTAACCGCGGCCAGGCCGTTGCGTTTCCGGGGATACGATCTAATACGAGATAATCAAAATGAAGTGCCCACCAACATATCGGCCTATGAGACTATGCAGGAACTGGGCATTGCAACTAATACCCAAGCGGCAGTTTTTCCGCGGATTGACCAGGTTATGAATTATGTTAATAGCTGGGACTCACACCGACATGAATTGCCGTTTAACACGGACGGAATAGTGATAAAACTCAATGACCGACAATTGTTTACGGAACTGGGTGCTGTCAACCGGCGGCCACGCGGAGCGGTCGCCTATAAATATCCGGCCGAGCAGACAGTTACAGTACTTAAAGATATTGTTATTTCGATCGGTCGGACCGGCGCGGCTACGCCCGTGGCGGTATTTGACCCGGTCATATTGGCCGGCACAACCGTCAGGCATGCAACTTTGCATAATGCTGATGAGATTAAGCGAAAAGATATCAGGATTGGCGATACTGTGGTGATTTTCAAGGCTGGTGACATTATTCCACAGGTTGACCGGGTGCTTATGGATTTAAGACCGCCAGCTGTCAAACCGTTTAATATGCCCAGCGAATTGAAACGGCAATACCCGGAATTACAATTTGTCAGGCCGAAGGGCGAGGCTGTTTATCGTCTCAAGGGCACTAGTAGTAAGCTTTTATTAAAGCAATCAGTGATTCACTTTGCCAGTAAAGGCGCATTGGATATCGATACGCTTGGAGAAAAAAATGCCGCGGCTTTAGTTGACGCGCATTTAGTAAATAATCTGGCTGATGTTTACAAATTACAAAAAGATTCATTGCTCAAACTTGACCGTTTTGCGGAGATATCGGCAACTAATCTCATCTCCAGTATTACTGATCGAAAACGTCCGCCGTTAGCGCGGTTTGTCTATGGTTTGGGCATCCGGCACGTTGGCGCCCAAACCGCAATAAACCTGTGCGGGCAATTTGGCTCACTTGCCGGGCTTAGCAATGCCACACTTGACGATTTAGGCAAGGTTGAGGGGGTCGGTGAAATAGTGGCTGAATCAATCATAGCCTGGTTCAGCGATCCGGATAACCAAAAATTGTTGGAAGAATTTGGTAAGCTTGAAGTCAACCCTATTTATAGGGCAGTTAAGCGGGGGCGCCTTCACGGCCTGAATTTTGTTATCACCGGTAGCCTGCAAACTATGGGCCGGGATATGGCCGCCGAAAAATTACGCGCCCTTGGTGGGAGGTTCCAGACAAGTATCGCTAAAGATACCAACTATCTTGTTGTCGGGCAGAACACCGGTGCCTCGAAACTGGCTGCCGCCGAAAGATTGGGCGTTAAACAGCTATCCGAAAAAGATCTGATAAAGTTACTTGACAATAAATAAAAGGAGGTTATGCTTAAATTAAATCGTGCGTTAAACGCGACGCGTGAAAACAAAAACATTTAGAAAACACCCGTCGCAGGGTGAGAACGCACGATGAATGATTGCGTTCTGTGATACAATCAACTTATCTATCCGTAATTAAGGATAGCGAGGGCTAATAAATAAATTAAAATGGTCAACTGCTCCCTCAGCAGATACCGTTAAAGAAGAGAACAAGAGAACAATAATGGCAACCAATAAATTATTCGTAGGCTCCTTACCATATAGTATGACTGACGATGAACTAAATCAGCTTTTCGCCACTAAAGGAACAGTGCTGTCAGCCAAAGTAATAGTTGACCGAGAAACCCAACGGTCCCGTGGATATGGTTTTGTAGAAATGTCCACTGAACAAGAAGCCCAATCAGCTATTGAGGGATTAAACGGTCATGAAGCTAATGGCCGGGCAATCGTTGTTAGTGAAGCCCGCTCACCGGAAGAAAAAAGAGAACCCCGCAGTGATAATGGCGGCGGCTTTTAATTAGACTTAAAAAATAGTTTTTATAACAATTTAGATGGAGTAGATTATGAAACGTCCATGGACGATCATATTTGTAATAGTGGCGCTTATATTCTTTGCTTTGGCAGTATACTACTGGACAACCAAAGCTGGATCATTACCGCACTATTTCCCCGGGTATGAGGCTGGCTCAACACATATCCATCTTAAGCACGGCTTGGCAGCGCTAATTCTGGGCATCGGCAGCCTTATTCTGGCCTGGTTCTCAGGTGGTCGGCGCGATAAAACTAGCGTACCAAAAAATACAAAGACAGACTGAGTCCAACCACAAAGCAGTAAATAGCAAACGGGGTTAAAGTCTTTGTCCTAAAGTATCTGATCAGAAAAGCTACGGATAAATATGCCGTTAGCCCGGCGCAAAGTGCGCCGACAATTATGGCTAGGCGCATATGTATGTATGAATTGCTGAATACATCCGGTAATTTTAACACCGATGCGGCAAAAATTATTGGCGTCGCCAGTAAGAAGCTAAAACGGGCGGCTTCTTCATTATTCAATCCGGCCGTTAAACTACCGGCCATAGAAGAGCCGGCTCGTGAGATACCAGGGAATAAGGCAGAGGATTGGAATATTCCGATCCCGACAGCATGGCTCCAGTGTAATTTGGCAATGCCTTTATCGCGTTCTGAAATATTATTAGGGATAGTTTGCCGGTTTTTCCTTAGCCGTTCAGCGCCGAATAGGATAATTCCGTTAAGAATTAATAGCAGTGAGGCTATTTTTGCGGAAGTGAATAATTTATTTAGCGAGTCTTGGAACAACAAACCTAGAATCCCTGCCGGTATGGTTGCCACGACCAGTAGCCAGCCTATCTTCGCATAACTGTCATTCGTATCAATCTGTCTGGCTTTAAGAGATCGGAAAATACCGCCGATAATCTTTTTCCAATCTTCCCAGAAAAAGCCGACCAATACCAGCGCGGTCGCGAAATGTGTGCCAACCAAAAAAGTTACGTAATATGAACCGTTTTGCTGGATATGCCAATGAAATAGTTGAGGGATAATTACACTGTGTCCTAGACTGGAAATCGGGAACAACTCGGTAATTCCCTGAGCTAGTCCAAGTATGATGGCATGTATCACGCTAATCATTGAATTAAGCATAGCTTATTAGCGGCAGAGTAATCAATCGTCATTAGTTGAAAGGTGATTTTAGTATGACAGCCTTGAGATTATATATTAAGCTGTTATGGAATATTTATTGGCTTTGCTCCGTTAATAAGAATAGTAAAAGAGTTATCAGCCATGATGTTATCATAAATGAACGAGGGGACCTGGCCGTATTTAACGGCATTTGTTATTGAAATCTTGGCATCGGCATTATCACCGTTACTATCTTGCAAAAGCGCCTTATACATCCAGATGACAGGATCATCCGGTAATTTTTCGAGCAGGCTCCTTAAGGTTTGTCGGTTAGAGTTATAACTACCGTATAAAAGAGTGAGCTGGGCAATGTTATTGTATATTAAATAGTTATTGTCATAACTGATCGCCTTTTCGTATGCATTTATTGCCCCGGGGTAATTACCCTGATAGGTTAGGGTTAAGCCAAGATTATCATAACTAGTATATGTCGGGAATATGGCAATCGAGCGTAAGGCGTCTGTTTTGGCCTGGGCATAGTCTCCGTTATTCAGATAGTAATTTGCGAGATCTTCATAGGCGCCGTAATCTTCTTTTGACGCTGCTAAATCAGTACTGGCCAGAGCATACTCGTTTCTCCAGTCTAAGCCCCTTAACCCGGCACGCAGTCCGAATAAAATAATCAGGATTACTGCCACTGCTAACAACCAGTCCGGACGAATACGAGACTGGAAGGTAACTAAAATTACACCAATCATTCCCAGCCAACCGGCCATCGATAAATAAAACCAGGTTTCACTAGCGGTCATGTCGAGAGGAATAATTTGCAGATAAGGGATCAGGCTGATAAATGCCCAAAACGCAAAAAATAAATAAGTGAAAAATTGTTCTTTGGAGGCTTTCTGGTGGACCACATATGCCAGATATATAGTTAAACCGATTACTGCCAGGTCAATCAACAATGGCAGTAAAACATGTTGGAAGCTATATGCCGGATAAACCCAATTATAAGTTGATACTAACCTCCATGGAAATATAAATTTAGTCAGGTAGAACAATAGTATCGAAGGGGAAGTTAATAAACGGCCGGAAATACTTAATCCGTCAACCGGAGCACTATAGGTGTGGACGATTAAGCCGATGGCATTGATCCTTAATATAAGATAAACAGTAACCGGCAAAACCATAAAGCCGATGAACCAATATAACCTGTCCCGGTTAAACCAGAAGAGATATAAAAGGGCCATGGCAATAAACACTATGGCAGTCTCCTTGGACAACATTGACAAAAATAAACATAAAATTACTAGCCAAAGGCTTTTTACCGATTTGAACCGCAGTAACAGCCAAATCGCTAATATTCCAAAGAAAAAGAATAAAGCATCAACCATATGCGGAATAGCGAAAACGGTTTCAGAATTTATCGGGTGGATCAGGAAAATTATTGCCAACAACAATGCCAGCAAGACACTGAATGAATATCTAAATACCATGTAGAGTAACGTTGCGCAGCCGATACATAACAGCAGCTGGACAATATGATAGGCCATCACGTGCAGCCCGAACAATTCATATATTAATGAATAAGCAATTGTTTCTAATGGGCGAAAGTACGGGCCGCTGAGAGGAGCAATCCCTTGGCCGTTATAAAATGTACCGCCCTCGAAGAATAGTTTGATATTAGTAATCGAATGGACTGGTACGGCATTGGTGATCTGAGTAAAGTCATCAGCTTGGAATTGGTTAGCCAGCCCGGAAAAGTAAACCGCAAAACCTAAGACAAAAAGAATGATGGCAACTTGAAAAGCGGTTAGCTTATTAATCTTGGCCAGCATGGCTGTAATATCCCTAAATACAGGGCCCCTCCCATAAAGTTTTCCCGGACATGATTCGACTTATGTGATAGCTAACGCCTGAATTGGTGGAGCTAAGGAGACTTGAACTCCTGACCTCTTGCATGCCATGCAAGCGCTCTAGCCAACTGAGCTATAGCCCCAACATAGGTATTTTATTGGATTGTTTATGTCTTTACCAGTTTGATAAATATAAAATCTGTTACAATTTAAAACAAGGAACTAAAAAGAATGTCATTATCAACCGAACCATATAAGGGTGCCCGCGATTTCTACCCAGAGGACGAACGTCTGCAAAAATATATGTTTGACGTTATGCGCCACACCGTTGAGTCATTCGGCTATGAAGAATACGATGCGCCGATACTTGAACCTTTAGAATTATTTCTTGCCAAAACCAGCGATGAAGTTGTTAATGAACAAACTTATGCATTTGAAGACCGGGGCGGACGGAAGGTAGTTATTAGGCCAGAGATGACCCCCACGGTCAGCCGCATGGTAGCAGCCAAACGCCAGGAACTAGCTTATCCGCTGCGTTGGTATTCAATTCCAAATCTTTGGCGCTATGAACGGCCACAACGCGGTCGCCTACGGGAACACTGGCAGCTTAATGTCGATTTGTTTGGAATTGATAACATTGCAGCGGAAACAGAGATTATTCAAGTTGCCGGCGCTATAATGCACAATTTCGGCGCTACCCATGAAATGTACACGATTAAATTAAACAGCCGCAAGTTGCTTGATCAGTTACTAAGTGATTATTTGAAGTTGGGAGATGTCCAGCAACAAACTTTGCGCCGCTTAATTGACCGGCGCAATAAAATGGAAGAGTCGGAATTTTTAGCTGAGGCCGATTCAGTCCTTAACCCTTCCCAGCATGAAGCAAATCTGAGTGAAAAGTTGCTTGATCTACTAAATATAAAATCAATCGATAATCTACCGGCTGAATTTAAAGATCACGCGTCGGTACATGAACTTAATATATTGATGACAGACCTGCAGAAATTACTGATCACTAACATCGAATTTGATATCAGCCTGGTCAGGGGTTTTGATTATTATAATGACATTGTTTTCGAGGTTAACGACAATCACCCCGATAATAACCGGTCAATGTTCGGCGGCGGCCGCTACGACGGTCTGGTGGGTCTGTTTGGCGTTGAGCCACTGCCCAGTGTTGGTTTTGGTATGGGCGATATAACAATGAAGAATTTTTTGGAATTGCACAATTTACTGCCGAATATCCGTCCTGAAACCGATGTATACGCGGTATTGATCGGCGACGTGGCCAGTAAGGCCCACACCGTCATTGCCGATTTAAGGGAAATGGGTCTTAATGTGGCGGTTGATTTCAGTGGGCGAAAAACCGATAAACAAATCCAGTCGGCTGTGAAAAAAGGAATTCATTATGTATTATTTATTGGCGAGAAAGAATTGGACAGCGAGCAATACACAATAAAGAATCTCATCACCGGTGTTGAGGAACAGCACAGTATCCAAAGAATTGTGAGCATTGTCAAAGACTACCGGCAGCAATGACAGCGATTAATCACGCCGTAACGGGGTCAATCATAGCCGCTTATATACACGATCCGGCGATAGCGTTACCGCTGGCCCTATTATCACATTTTGCCCTAGATAGCTTACCTCACCTGGGTATTGATTCTCACAAAACCCGGCTGTTCAAAAAAGTCTTAGCGACAGATGTGGCCCTAAGCATTTTATTCCTGGTGGTGATAGTAATATTTCAGCCTGCCAATTGGCTGTTAATTATCGCTTGCGCTTTGCTGGCGATGAGTCCGGATTTAATGTGGTTGCCGCCGTTTATACGTGAGCTTAAGCACCGGCCGGCAAGACAGCAAAATTTGATCATGCGGTTTCACCAGAGCATCCAAAGGCATGAATACACATGGGGATATTTAGTTGAAATTCCCTGGCTTATCGTGACATTCAGTTTTTTAACAATTACCTTGAACCGGCATTGGGGCTGAATAAATTAGTCAATACTTGTTGGTCGAATTTAATTAAATCTGTTACAGTACTAAATCATGAATATTGCAAAGAAAGAACTATCAGATATTGCTGTCAGCTTATATATTGTGGCTGATGAGTCAGATATAAAAATTGTAAAATCACAAGTTGTTAATAAACTTTCTCAAGATATTAAAATTCCGGGGTTTAGGCCCGGTAAGGCGCCGGAATCAATGGTTGAAAAAAACATTGACCCTGCGAAGCTGCAATCAGAGTTTTTGGAGGTATCGGTCAATGACCTTTACCGGCAAGCCGTTGTACTAGAAAAACTTCGTCCGGTTGAACAGCCCAAGATAACCATTAATAAATTTGTTCCGTATCATACTTTAGAATTTAACGCCGAAGTCACGGTAATTGGAAAAATTAAATTGGCCGATTATAAGCGTGTCAAACTTAATCAACAGACTACCGAAATCACCGAAAAAGAAATTGACCAAACTGTCGATCAACTTCTCACTAGAGAAGCCAAAAAACAAGTAGTCGATAGGGTGAGCAAAAAAGGCGACGAGGTTGTAGTTGATTTCGAAGGTGTAGATGCTAAAACCAAAAAACTTATTCCTGGTACCCGTTCTAAAAAATACCCGGTAACATTAGGCAGCAATACATTTATCCCTGGTTTTGAGACACACTTGATTGGTTGCAAGTCCGGTCAAGAGAAAGAATTCATAATTACTTTTCCGGGCGATTATAGTGTCAAGGGTTTGCAAAAGCGCCGTGTCAAATTCTCGGTAAAAATTATAGATGTAAAATCAGTTACCAAACCGGCCCTGAATGATAAGTTGGTAGATAAATTTGGTCCTTTTAAAACCGTCGAAGAGTTAATGACTGATATCAAGAAAGAATTGACAAACGAGAAGAAACGTTTGGTTGAGCAAACTCGTCATAATGAGCTGGTTACTAAAGTGGTTGAGGCATCAAGCGTCGCCATACCGGAAATCGTCGTTGATAATCAAGTTGATTTTGTCGTCCAAAACGAAAAACAACGCTTAATTTCTCAAGGACAAACTTGGGAAGAATACTTGGAACTAGAGGGTATTACTGAAGACGAGTTTCGGAAGAATATCCGCGAATCAGCCAGGCAACAAGTTAAGACCGGATTAGTGCTTGGTGAAATTGCCCTGATAGAACAAGTTGAAGTCCGGCCTGAAGAAACCGAAGTCCAAATCAATATTCTTAAACAGCAATACAATGATGAACGTATCCGGGCGGAACTAGATAAGCCTGAAGTTAAAAGGGATATTGCCGACCGGCTGTTAGTCGAAAAAGTGATTCTTAAAATGATGAGTTACCAGCCGCCCGCTTAAAACTAGCACTCTTGACTTGAGAGTGCTAAATTTGTATTATAGAAACGTACCATTATTTTAATTATGAGGTGATTAAGTCGTGAAACCAAAAAACCAGATCTTAATTCCAACAGTTATTGAGAAAGAAGGGCGTTATGAGCGGGCCTATGACATCTATAGTCGCCTATTAAAAGATCGGATTATATTTTTAGGGACAGACGTTGATGAAGCGACGGCTAACATTGTTGTCGCACAGCTGCTTTTCTTACAAGCCGAAGATGATAAAAAAGATATCTACTTGTATATAAACAGTCCTGGTGGCATTGTTTACCATGCCTTGGCTATTTATGACACGATGAGGTACATCAAAAATGATGTCCAGACGTTTGGTATTGGCATTCAAGCCTCAGCTGCAGCTGTTTTGCTTAGTTCCGGTGCCAAGGGTAAAAGATTTATTTTACCGAACGCATCTGTAATGATCCATCAACCAGCTAGCGCGACTCAAGGTAAAGTCACCGATATGGAGATAGACCTTAAAGAATCCTTACGCTTAAAGCAGCGGCTCATTGACATAATGGCGTCTAACACTGGGCAAAAGTCTGCAAAAATTAAAACTGATATGGAACGTGATTTCTGGATGACCGCTCAAGAAGCTAAAGATTATGGCCTTGTCGATGAAGTCATTGCTGACGTTGTTAAACCGAAAAAGTAATCATTTTATAGATATTTAACGGGGGCAGATATATTATTGGGCAAATAACCGTGTTAGCATTAATATTTTCACGAATACCTAAGCTTGACATTTGCACTAAATTCTCTACACTTTAATACAAGAAGTAGTGTAAGCAGTGCCGTGACTAGTGTTGTATCAAAACAGTCCCAAAAACAGCCGCTTAGTTGTCTTCATGAAAAAATCACAACATTATTAACTGAAGCATATAGAATAAGACTTGGGAAAGAGCCAGTAGAGTATTTAATGTCACAAGTCTTATAGGGGAGCAATAGCTTAAGTATGGCAAAAAACACGGCAATCTTTAGCGACACAAAAAACGGACGAGTTTATTTTACAAATCATGACGATGCAATTGACCTACCAAATCTAGTTAATCACCAGAACCAATCTTTTCAATGGTTCATTGATGAGGGTCTAGGGGAATTATTGGCGGAAATCAGCCCGATAGATGACTATACGGGCGCTAAGTTAACGCTGAATTTTTTGTCGTACCATTTTGATGCTCCCAAAATTACCGAAATAGAAGCCCGGGAAAATAATATCAGCTACGATGCACCTCTTAAGGCGCTTGTTGAACTGACCAATAAAGTTACCGGCGAAGTTAAACAGCAAGAAATTTATCTTGGTGATTATCCTTGGATGACTTCCCGCGGTACATTTGTAATCAACGGCGCGGAACGGGTTGTAGTCAGCCAATTGATCCGCAGTAGCGGCGTATTCTTTACGGCCGAACGGCATGGCACGACTCAACTATACGGCGCAAAAGTTATTCCTGGCCGTGGTGCCTGGTTGGAATTTGAAACAGCCAGCAACGGTGCAATTTACGTTAAAATTGACCGTAAACGAAAAATTTCCATCACCACGCTTCTGCAAGCTCTTGGTATGACCGAAGTCCAAATAAAAGAAGCTTTCGCCCATGTCGATCAAGGTCAGATTAATTATATAGATGCAACTTTTGAGAAAAATCCGGCGCATGGACAGAACGAAGCCTTAATTGAAGTCTATCGACGTCTTCGTCCGGGCGATCTGGCAACAGTCGATAATGCCCGAAGCTTGCTGGAGAATATGTTCTATACTTTTAAACGTTTTGACTTCAGCCGTGTAGGCCGCTATAAGCTTAATGCCCGGCTTGATATGGACATTCCCAACACGATTGAAAACCGGATTATGCGCCTAGATGACCTCAAAGCAATTATTGCTGAAATTATCCGACTTAATATTTCTCAGGAACCAGTTGATGATATTGACAGTCTAGCTAACCGACGGGTTAAGCTGGTCGGCGAACTTGTCCAGCGTCAATTCCGGATTGGTCTACTAAGGATGGAGCGCAACACCAAAGACCGGATGAGCATGTCAGAAATTGAGGTTGTAACTCCCGCTCAGCTAATTAATGCCCGACCGGTTGTGGCTGCAGTAAGAGAATTCTTCGCCAGTTCACAGCTGAGCCAGTTCATGGATCAGGTTAACCCGCTCTCAGAACTAGCCCATAAGCGCCGATTAAGCTCAATGGGGCCGGGCGGCTTATCAAGAGAAAGAGCCGGATTTGAAGTACGTGATGCGCATGCTACCCATTATGGCCGGATTTGTGTCGTTGAGACACCTGAGGGAGCTAATGTCGGTCTGGTACTTAACCTAGCTAATTACGCCAAAATTAACAGCTACGGTTTTATCGAGACACCATACCGCAAAGTTATTAACGCGGCAAGTGCCAAAAATATTGTTGGTTTGATTGCTGCTGTCAATCTGGAAAATGAAAAAGGCAAAGTAATTGTTAAGGCCGGTCAAAAGGTTTCACAAATTGCTGCCAACCAGCTGGCAAAAGTTAAGGACCAAATTACATGGCCGGTAAAAGCTAAAGTTACTACTGATGTAGTTTATCTGGACGCTGCAGTTGAGGGTACGGCAATTATAGCCAGCGCCGGCGAACTGGTAGATAAAGACGGTTATTTTGTTAATGAAAGGGTTAGTGTCCGCAAATACCTTCAATCTGCCCAAGTTGACGCCAATGAGGTCAATTATATGGATGCTGCCAGGAATCAGATTATTGGTAGCAGCGCCGGACTTATCCCGTTTATTGAGAAAGACCTAGTCTATCGTTCATTAATGGGGAGCAACCAGCAACGCCAAGCTGTGCCGCTGATTTGTCCGGAATCACCAATTGTCGGTACCGGCCTGGAAGCTACCGTGGCCAAAAATACCGGTCAACTGATTTCAGCAGAAGGCAGCGGAACGGTGCTAAAAGCAACCGCTGATGAAGTTGTCGTCCAGTATAAAGACAGTAAAAAAACCTACTCAGTTCAACATTTTGTCCGAAGTAATGAAGGTACAAGCATAAACCAAAAAGTTGTTGTTTCCAGTGGTGACAGGGTTAAAATGGGTGATTCGTTGATCGAAGGCATGTCGATCGCGAATGGCCAATTGGCACTAGGCTGTAATTTGACTGTCGCCTTTATGTCGTGGTCTGGTTATAACTTTGAAGACGCGATTATTATTTCCCGTCGTCTAGTCCAGGATGACAGCCTGACATCAATCCACATAGTAGATTTTATGATTGAAGTCCGTGAAACCAAACTCGGCCCGGAAATTGTGACTCGTGATATTCCTAATGTCAGCGAAGAATCGTTGCGCCATCTGGATGAAGACGGTATAGTCCGAATTGGTGCCGAAGTTCACCCCGGTGATATTCTGGTAGGAAAAATTACCCCAAAGGGCGAACAGGAACTTTCCAGCGAAGAACGTTTGCTTAGAGCAATTTTCGGTGAGAAAGCCAAAGAAGTCCGTGATACTTCACAACGGATGAGTAATGGTAAGCACGGCAAAGTGGTTGGCGTTAAAATTTTCTCTAAAGCAACTGGCCATGAATTAAAAGCCGGCGTATTGATGCAGGTCCAAGTTTTTGTGGCTCAAATGCGTAAAATCGCGGTTGGCGATAAACTTGGTGGCCGCCATGGTAACAAGGGTGTTATCGCTCGGATATTGCCGATTGAAGATATGCCATTCATGGAAGATGGCGCACCGATTGATGTTATATTGAACCCACTAAGTGTCCCGAGCCGCATGAACGTCGGCCAATTGTTTGAGACCCATCTTGGTATGGCTGCTAAGGCACTAGGCATTCAGGTCGCCAGTCCGGCATTTAATGGCGTCAGTGCCGACATTATTAGACAATTGCTGACACAAGGTAATCTACCGGATGATGGCAAGCAACAGCTGTATGATGGCCGGACCGGCGAAGCTTTCATTGAAAGAACAACTGTCGGTAGCATGTACATAATTAAGTTGAATCACATGATCGCTGATAAAATTCACGCCCGCTCAACGGGTCCGTACACGATGGTAACCCAGCAACCACTCGGCGGTAAGGCCCAAAACGGTGGCCAGCGATTCGGAGAAATGGAAGTTTGGGCGCTTGAGGCTTATGGTGCCGCTAATACCCTGCAAGAAATGTTGACTATTAAATCGGATGACGTTTACGGTCGTAGCAAAACCTACGAATCAATTATTAAACGAACTGATATTGTCGGTCCGAAAGTACCGGAAAGCTTCAACGTGTTGGTTAAGGAATTACAAGGTTTGGGACTGAAAGTAGACCTAATTAGATCTGACGCAACTGTTGATGCTGAAGCTGTGCTGGCCGAGAATATTAAGGCTGAAGCTTCCCATCCGCCGGTAGTAGACATTCCGGAACCGCCGGCATTGGATATTGATGTAACCGTGGATAGCACCGTCGATGAATTTATGGTATTGGATGAAGGCGAAGCCCTAAATACTGAAGCTGTAATTGTCAGTGATGATCTTGGCATTAGTGACACTGCCGATGAGGTAATAACGGCTGCCGTTATAAATGTTGATAATAATGGGGAGGTCGAATAATGCGTAGCTACTCTTATAGTGCAGATATCGATGATTTTGACGCCGTGCGACTCGCAGTAGCTAGCCCTGAAGACATTCTGGAATGGAGCTACGGTGAAGTTACCAAACCAGAAACCATTAACTACCGGACCCAAAAACCGGAACGTGACGGTCTTTTTTGCGAGCGGATTTTCGGCCCAGTAAAAGACATAAATCCGCATGACGCCAAATACAAGGGAGTCCGCAGCCGGGAAGCTGCTGTCGATAAAAAAGGTGATCTTGTCACGCGCAGTATTGTCCGCCGGGAAAGAATGGGACACATTAATCTGGCAGTACCAGTCATGCATATCTGGTTTTTACGCGGCACGCCTTCAGCTGTCGGCCTGCTACTGGGCATGACTGTAAAAAATCTGGAACGGGTCGCTTACTTTGCCAGTTATATTATTAAGAAAGTCAACATTGAAAAGCGCGATCAGCTGATCGCTGATCATGAAGCGACCTTTACGGCCGCCAAAGAAGCGGTTCAATTACACTACGAACAGGAAGCCCAAAAAGAAGGCGCAGACGTTAAATATCTTGCTGAGCTGCAAACCAAAGAGCTGGCAACATTAAGCGCTGACTATGACCGGACAAGGGATCAGTTAATTAACCTTGAACCGCTGCATTTAATGAGTGAGAGCGAATACCGGTCGCTACCCAATGAAGCCCGTAGCCTGGTTCAAGTCGGCATGGGCGGCGCGGCGTTGAAAGAACTGCTTGATCATGTTGATTTAGACACCCTGATTGAAGAACTGATTACTGAGTCTGAAATTGCCAAGGGTCAAAGGAAAAAGAAAATAATGAAGCGGCTACGCCTACTCGAAGGTATGCTGAAGGCCAGTATCAGCCCGAGCTCGATGTGTGTTTCAGTTTTGCCGGTTATCCCACCCGACTTGAGGCCGATGGTACAACTGACCGGTGGACGTTTTGCTACTTCAGACCTGAATGACCTATACCGGCGGGTAATCAACCGCAATAACCGCCTAAAGAAACTAATCGAGCTGAACGCTCCGGAAGTTATCCGCCGCAACGAACAACGTATGCTCCAGGAAGCTGTTGACGCCCTGATTGATAACAATAATACCCGTGGCGGCAGAGCCGTGGTGGCAACCGGTCAACGCCGTAAATTAAAGAGTTTGAGTGATATGCTGCGCGGTAAGCAAGGCCGCTTCCGACAGAATTTGCTGGGTAAGCGCGTGGACTACTCCGGCCGCTCAGTCATCGTCTCCGGACCGGAACTAAAAATTAATCAATGCGGTCTGCCGAAAGTGATGGCTCTTGAACTTTTCAAACCGTTTGTTATCGGCGAACTGATTGCCCGGGACCAAGCCCACAACATCCGTTCGGCCACCCGGATGATTGAGGTCGGCGAAACCGTTGTATGGGATGCTCTGGATGAAGTCATTAAAGAAAAATATGTTTTGCTAAATCGAGCGCCTAGCTTGCACCGGCTAAGTATTCAGGCTTTCCAGCCGGTACTTATTGAGGGCCGGGCAATTCAACTTCATCCGCTGGTTTGTAGAGGATTCAATGCTGACTTTGACGGTGACCAAATGGCAGTTCATCTGCCACTATCTGATTCTGCCCAACGGGAGGCCCGGGAAATCATGGTGGCCAGCCGTAATTTGTTAAAGCCGGCTGACGGCACGCCAATTTTGCATATTGAACAGGATATTGTACTAGGTTGTTATTTCCTGACGTTTGAGAGATTGTCGCAAGATAAAAAAGTTCATCCTTATGTAGATCTTGACGAAGCGCTTATGTCCTATGATAAAAAACTCATTACGCTGCAAAGTTATGTGCGTATTCCTTTCCGTGGCGAGGTCCGTGAAACTACACTTGGCCGAGTTCTATTTAATGAGATTTTTCCCGAAGACTTTGATTTTCAAGATGCTACTATGACCAAAAAGCGTCTGCTGCAAACTATGGCCTTGGTCTATCAAAAATACGGCCAGTCTCAAACCGCACTGATAGCTGATGATCTTAAAGACCTTGGTTTCTACTACGCAACTGTTTCTGGTTTGTCGATGGGAATGGATGATTTCAAAGAAGTCCCAGGTATAGAAGGGACTATTGTCAAGGGCGATGAACGGGCTGACACAATCAGCGAACAATTTAGGCAGGGCTTTATTAACGAAGAAGAACGTTATCGATTAATTGTCGAAAACTGGACGTCAATTGAAGCACAGGTTCAAGAATTGCTGGCAAAACAAATGAGTACTGAGGAAACACCCACGGCAATTGCCATGATTTCCGGGGCACGAGGTAGTGTCTCTCAGATGAGTATGTGCATCGGTATGCTTGGCGTATTTTCAGATGCTTCCGGCCGGCCAATCGAATTGCCGATTAAATCCAGTTATATTAAAGGTCTTTCTCAGCTTGAATACTTTACGGCTACCCGGGGAACCAGGAAAGCCGTTATTGATATTGCTCTGAAAACAGCCGATGCCGGATACTTAACGCGGCGCCTAGTTGATGTCGCCCAAGATGTATTTACGGTTGACGGCGACTTCGAGGATAAGGGTTTTGCCATGCTTCGGGCTGATGCCGAATTAGTCAATGTTAGTTATGCGTCACGTCTAGAAGGACGTTTCACGGCCGAGCCAATCGTCGGATATATAAAACAGGGTGAATTGATCAGGCCTGAAATAGCCAAGAAAATAGATGAAGACGGAAAAATTAACAGTGTGAAAATCATGAGTGTACTAAGTGTCACATCTGTCCGGGGTATCCCGCAGAAGGCCTATGGTGTTGATCCGGCGACAGGTGAAATAGTTGACTCTCATCACCCGATCGGCGTAATTGCTGCCCAAAGCATCGGTGAGCCTGGCACCCAGCTGTCATTAAACTCTAAGCACCGATCCGGTGTGTTGATTGCCGACGAGATCGCCCAGGGCTTAAACCGCGTGGAAGAGTTATTTGAAGTACGGACACCCCGAGGTCAGGCATATCTGTCGGATATCAATGGCATAGTTAATGTTTGGGAAGAAGGTGATCACTACATATTGCAGGTAACTGCCGACCGCCAGGAAAATGTCGAAATGAAACTGGATGGACAAAAGCCGACTGTCGTAAAAGGCCAAGAAGTGAGCGCCGGCGATGTACTAGCTACAGCTAAGCGTGGGCACAATCATATTCTGGCGCCGGTAGCCGGTAAGATCAAGTTAACAGAAACGTCGATCATCATAACACCGCTTAAACAAAGTGTTTACAGGTATGAAATACCTGGTTTTAAACAGTTGTTAGTAATAGACGGCGATAAAGTTGAAGCTGGTCAACGTTTAACCAGCGGATCGGTTAACCTACAGGAACTTATGCGCTTGCAGGGCGTTGAAATGACACAGCGCTATATACTGAATGAGATACTCAAGATCTTTGCTGCGCAGGGCCAAAATATTGCCGATAAACATCTTGAAATAATAATCCGGCAGATGTTTTCAAGGGTTCTGATTGAGGAAGCCGGTGATAGCGAGTTCGTAGTCGGGGATGTTATCAGCAAACTAGCGGTTGTTGAAGCCAACGATGCGTTGATTGCCAAGAAAAAGCAGCCAGCCCAATTTAACCAACTGCTTCTCGGTATAACTAAAGCCTCACTGAGTACCGATTCCTTCCTAAGTGCAGCTTCATTCCAAGACACAACCCGGGTGCTTATCGGGGCCGCAACCAGCGGTAGAATCGATAAGCTTTATGGTCTAAAGGAAAACGTTATCCTTGGACGTAAGATACCAGTAGGGACTGGTTATAGTACCCCAGAAACCGAAATCTCAGCTGAAGACATCATTGACGAAGAAGATATAAAGGTTTAAGGTAAGCGAATGCCAACAATTAACCAATTGGTAAGAAAACCACGCCGTAAGGTGACCATTAAATCAAAATCACCGGCTCTTCTGCAGATTACCAATAACCTGAAGATGAACAATTACGACAAACCGTCACCCTTTAAACGGGGTGTCTGTGTACGTGTGACGACTAAAACACCGAAAAAACCTAATTCCGCGCTACGCAAAGTTGCCCGTGTCCGGTTAACGAACGGTCATGAAGTGTGGGCCTATATTGGCGGTGAAGGCCATAATCTACAAGAACACGCCGTAGTACTAGTGCGCGGTGGCCGGGTTAAAGATTTGCCGGGCGTCCGTTATCATATCGTCAGAGGCAGTTTGGATTTGCAAGGTGTCCAGGGGCGTAAGCAAGGTCGTTCCCGCTATGGCACCAAGAAAGAAGGAAAATAATAATGCCTCGGAAGAAAACCAAGTCACTTGTCAGGATAATTCCGCAAGACCGAATTTATAACAACGTCGAAGTTCAAAGGCTAATCAACCGCGTGATGCTTAATGGCAAGAAGCAATTGTCTGAAAAACTTGTTTATGAAGGCATGCAAAAAGCGGCCGATAAACTAAAGGTCCAAAATCCGATTGAAGTCTTCGAACAGGCTATGGCGAATGTAAAGCCGCATATGGAAACTCGGTCACGCCGGGTTGGTGGTTCGAATTATCAGATACCATTCGAAGTTAAAGGACAGCGCCAAACACACCTTACAATCATGTGGTTTACACATGCTGCCAGGGCACGTTCGGGGATGGGTATGAGCGACAGAATAGCGGCGGAATTAACCGATGCGTACAATAACCAGGGTGCGGCCGTAAAGAAGAAAGAAGACACGCATAAAATGGCCGATGCCAACCGGGCCTATGCTCACTTTGCACGATTCTAGGTAACTGATTTATATGGCTGACAAGAAAATCATATCAATAGATAAGCTGCGCAATATCGGTATTATTGCCCATATTGATGCCGGCAAAACAACTATAACAGAGGGAATTCTATACCGGACCGGTTTGAAGCATAAAATCGGCAGTATTGACGAGGGCGCCACAACAACTGACTGGATGGCCCAGGAACGGGAGCGCGGTATCACTATTGTGGCGGCAGCCATAACTTGTTATTGGAAGAACCATCAGATAAATATTATCGATACCCCAGGTCATATTGATTTTACCGTTGAAGTTGAACGCTCATTGAGGGTATTAGACGGAGCGGTTGTTGTGTTTGACGGCAAAATGGGCGTCGAATCGCAAAGCGAAACTGTTTGGCGTCAAGCCGATAAATATGGTGTTCCGCGACTTTGTTTTATTAATAAAATCAACCAAACCGGTGGTGACTTTTATAAATCACTTGAATCAATCCACAACCGATTGAATAAAAGAGCGTTCCCGATTCATTTACCGATTGGATTTGAGCAAGCTACACACGGTATCGTCGATCTTGTTAGCCTGAAAGCTTACACCTACAAAGATTTCACTGATCACGAACTTACTGAGGGCGAAATTCCGGCAGACATGATTGACCAGGTAAATAAATACCGCAGTTTGCTGATAGAAAATGCTGTTGCCGAGGATGAGACAATACTTGAGAAATATTTTGAAGTTGGTGAGCAAGGCTTAAGTGAAGCCGAAATAAAGCAAGCGATTCGGACGGCTGTGCTATCCGGTAAATTCTTTATTGTAACTGGGGGAGACGGCCGGGGCGTTGTCGTTGAGAAAACCCTTGACCTGGTTACCGAATATCTGCCAAGCCCAATAGACCGAGGCGCAACTTGGGGAATTCATCCCAAAACCGGCGATGAAATCGAGCGTAAACCATCAGCCCTGGAGCCCTTTACCGCCCTAGCTTTTAAAATTGCCACGGATCCGTTTGTCGGCAAACTGGCCTATTTGCGGGTCTATGCCGGTAAATTAGAGGCCGGCAGCTATATTCTTAACAGTTCAACTGGTGAGAAGGAACGAGTCGGACGAATAGTCCGGATGATGGCTGATAAACGTGAAGATATAACTAATGTTGAAGCCGGTGATATTGCTGCCATTGTTGGCTTAAAAGGCACAACAACTGGGAATACGATTTGTGACACAAGTAAACCGATAGTCCTAGAGAGTATTACTTTCCCGGACCCGCCGGTCTCTATTGCGATTGAGCCAAAAACCAAAGCTGACCAGGAAAAAATGAGTCTAGCTCTGCAGCGGCTGGCTGAAGAAGACCCAACATTCCGGATCAAAGTTGACCATGAGACCGGTCAAACTATTATCCGGGGCATGGGCGAGCTCCATTTGGAAATTATTGTTGACCGGATGAAGCGTGAATTTGGCGTTGAAGCTAATGTCGGTGAGCCGCAAGTAGCTTACCGGGAGACCATCCGGCGTGATGGCACCGAAGCGGAAGGGAAATTTATTCGTCAATCCGGTGGCCGCGGACAATACGGACATGTCTGGATCCGGTTATTCCAAAACGAAGCCGGTAAGGGATTTGAATTTGTTAATCTGATTAAAGGCGCTACGATTCCGGCCGAGTACATCCCTTCGGTTAAAGATGGTATAGAAGAAGCTATGGGTAACGGCGTTATTGCTGGTTATCCGGTAGTTGATGTTAGGGTAGAACTGTATGACGGCAGTTTCCACGAAGTTGACTCGTCTGAACTGGCATTTAAAATTGCCGGCAGCATGGCCCTAAAGTCCGGTGTCGAGAGATCCAAGCCGGTCTTGCTGGAGCCGATCATGAAACTGGTAGTTGTCACGCCGGAAAATTATATGGGTGATGTCATCGGCGATATAAATGCCAAGCGTGGCCGAGTGGAATCAATAGACGATCTTAATGCCGGCATTAAGGAAATTACTGCTCATGTACCACTGGGCGAAATGTTCGGTTATACGACAAATCTTAGAAGTATGACTCAGGGCCGGGCCAGCTCAAGTATGGAGCTGGCTCATTATAACGATGTCCCCGGTAATGTAGCGGAAACCATTATTAGCAAGAATAAACGGTAGTATTTAGATAGTGATTTATTAGCTATCTATTTACATCTAAGAATATATCCGATAGAATAAACAAGTAATTTGCATGGGCTTTGTTGCCTATGCTAAAGTAACGCTAAATATAATAGGAGTGAAGGACTAATGGCACAGACTTTTGACCGCAGCAAGCCACATGTTAACGTCGGTACGATGGGGCATGTTGATCATGGAAAAACAACATTAACCGCCGCAATTACCAAAGTATTATCTAAACGTTTACCCAGCCCGATTAATCAGGCAGTCTCTTTTGACCAAATCGACAATGCGCCGGAAGAGAAAGCCCGTGGGATTACGATTGCAACTTCGCATCAGGAATACGAAAGTGAAAAGCGCCACTACGCCCACGTTGATATGCCGGGTCACGCTGACTATGTTAAAAACATGATTACCGGTGCTGCCCAAATCGACGGAGCAATTCTGGTCGTTAGTGCCGCTGACGGCCCAATGCCTCAAACCCGGGAGCACGTGCTCTTAGCGAGGCAAGTTGGTGTTCCGTCAATCTTGGTCTTTTTGAACAAGATGGACCTGGCTGATCCGGAATTAGTTGATCTTGTAGAAGAAGAAATCCGCGATTTGCTGGCCAAATATGATTATGACCGGAACTGCCCGATTATCCGCGGTTCTGCAACCAAGGCGTTGGAAGGTGATCCGGCCAATGAAGATGCCGTGATGGAACTTGTTAAAGCGCTGGATGACTTTATTCCAGAACCGAAGCGAGATCTTGATAAACCATTCCTGATGCCGATTGAAGATATATTCTCCATTAAAGGCCGTGGTACCGTGGCTACTGGAAGAATCGAGCAAGGTGTTATCAAGGTTAACGAAGATGTCGAGATTGTCGGTATCCGACCAACCACCAAGAGCGTGGTAACTGGTGTCGAAATGTTTAAGAAGAGCCTTGATCAAGGTCAGGCTGGTGATAACGTCGGAATCTTGCTCCGCGGTATCGAGCGGGATGACATTGAGCGCGGTCAAGTTCTGGCCAAGCCTGGTTCGATTACGCCTCACACCGAATTTGACTCTGAGGTATATATCCTGACCAAGGAGGAAGGCGGTCGTCACACCCCGTTCTTCAAGGGCTATAAACCGCAATTTTATTTCCGAACCACAGATGTTACCGGTGAAGTCGAGCTGCCAGAGAACAAAGAAATGGTTATGCCAGGTGATACCATAACATTTAAAGTGAAATTACTTTCAGCAATTGCCATGGACCAAGGTTTGCACTTTGCCATTCGCGAAGGCGGTAGAACTGTGGGCGCCGGCGTTGTCACAAAGATTGTCAAATAATAAAGGTGGTTGTCCTTAAATAACATATTTTTATGGCTGATGTAACATCCCCCAAGAAAGCTGATAGTAAACAGCGCATCCGTATCCGTTTAAAAGCTTATGACCATAAGGTTATTGATCAAGCTGCAAAACAGATTATTGACACAGCCCTAAGAACTGGGGCGACATTATCCGGGCCGATTCCGCTACCCACTGAACACAGTGTCTACACAGTTATAAAAAGTCCGCACGTCTATAAGAAAAGCCGGGAACAATTCGAAATGCGCGTACATAAGCGGTTAATAGATGTTTTTGATCCGACACCCAAAACCGTTGATTCATTGATGAATCTTAGTCTGCCGGCCGGTTGCGACGTAGAAATTAAAATGTAGCAATCCGGGCGGGGTTATATAAGTTTGTATATTTTAACTTTGTAGAATTAACAACACATTGACAGAGGTTAATGATTCGTGTTAATCTATAAGAGTTTTAGGACTATAAATTAACTTGGTATAAAGGCAGGTCAAAGATTTATATCTGTTGAAACCGCCAATAACCAAGTATTTTTATTGTCGCGCTATAGGATTAAAGTGTCGAAAGCCGTCCATGAAAACCATTATTACTCGGAAAATTGGTATGTCGAATGTCATAAATCAAGATGGCGCTATTGAGCCTATTACTTTGCTTTCGGCCGAACCCAATATTATAACTCAGGTAAAAACAATTGAAAATGACGGCTACAATGCGCTACAAGTCGGGACCGAGAAATCAAAGCGAGTTAACAAACCGCAGATTAACCATTTTAAAGCCAGCAAGACACAGCCGAAAATAGTTCGTGAATTTCGGACGGATGAAATTGGAGAAGACGCAAAAGTCGGTGCCCGAATAATTGTTACGGGTTTTGAAGTTGGCAATAAAGTAAAAGTAACCTCACTCAGTAAGGGTAAGGGATGGGCCGGAACGATCAAAAGATATAACTTTAAGCGCGGCCGTAAAACGCATGGCGGTAAAAGTTATCGTAGGGTTGGTTCAATCGGCTCGATGTTTCCGCAGAAGATATTCAAGGGCAAGAAAATGCCGGGCCGCCTTGGGCACGTAAAAGTCACAGTTCATAATTTAACCGTAAATCTTATCGATAATGAACATAATCTGATCGGTTTAAAGGGTTCTGTGCCCGGACCGAAGAATTCGGTGGTAATTGTCAGGAGCGAAGAGCGATGACTGCTGTAAAATACTCAAAAATCGGTGTTAAATCGCCGTCGTCAGTTAAACTTTCAGCTGATGTATTCAGCATACTTCCGGAAAACCATGAACTGCTTAAATCAGCTTATTTATCTTATCTTGGCGATATTCGCAACAATCTTGCAGTCACCAAGACCCGCGGATTAGTTAGGGGCGGCGGGAAAAAGCCATGGCGCCAAAAAGGTACCGGCCGGGCCCGTTTCGGATCCAGCCGAAATCCGATCTGGAGAGGCGGTGGTATTGTCTTCGGGCCAACCGGCAATGAAAACTACAAGCGAAAATTATCCAAACAACAGAAAAATCTGGCTCTACGGCAAGCCTTAAGTCTGGCCGATAAAGAGAGTCGTATTAAACTGGTAGAAGAATTTGACCGTAAATCTGTCAAAGTAAAGGCGATGCAAGCTTATTTGAATAAAATTGCCGCCGATGGGTCAATCCTATTGCTTGTCGAAAGCAAAGACGAAGTAATTACCCGAACTACTAATAATTTGCCCAACGTTAAGGTTGTTAAAGCCAGCTATCTTACTGTATTCGATGTTCTTAACGCTGATTTTCTGGTCATTGAACAGACCGCTTTAAATGCCATTCAAGCTTGGCTAGGTGAGAAAAAATCATGAAAAATATGATACTGCCATTGCGGCCCCGTTTAAGCGAAAAAGCCTATGGCTTAAGTCAGACGCAAAATGTTTATGTTTTTGATGTTCCCAGGAGCGCTAACCGCCATTCAATAGCTGCGGCCGTGACTGCTCAGTTTGAGGTTACGGTAGTAAACGTAAATGTGACCAATCATAAGGGCAAATCCAAACGGACTATCAGTAAGGGTGGCCGGCGAACTGTAAGCGGGAAACAGACTGCCGTAAAGAAAGCCTACGTGATTTTAAAGAAAGGTGATAGCTTACCGTTTTTTGCAAGTATTGCTGAAGAAGAAGCAAAGCAGAAGGTTGCTGATGAAAAAGCGGCTAAAGCAGCTGCTAAAGAATCACCAGAAAAGAAGCGGAGCCGCTTTAGGCGGGCTGGCAAGAAAGAACAGGAGACAAAGTCATGAGAGCCTACCTGCCAACAACTCCTGGTCAACGAGGCATGACAATCCAGGAAAAAGGTGACATTACAACTTCAAAACCATTGCGTTCATTAATTATAATAAAACGGCGTGGCAGCGGTCGTAACAACCAGGGCAAAATTACCGTTCGCCATCAAGGCGGTGGATCAAAACAGTTTTATCGGATGGTAAATTTTAAACTCCAGGCAGGTTTAAGTGGTGTAATTGAACATATTGAATATGACCCGAACCGGTCAGCCCGTATCGCCCGGCTAAAAGACCAGCATGGTAAATACCATTACATCATTGCCGCTAATGGCATGAAAGTTGGTCATATTATCGCCAGTGGCGAAGATGCGCCGGTTGAAAATGGTAACCGTTTACCGCTAAAAAATATTCCAGTAGGCAGCGTAATACATGCAATTGAACTTCAACCTAACAACGGAGCACAATTGGCTCGTAGTGCCGGGAATAGCGCTCAGCTACTGGCTAAAGAGAATGAATATGCACAGGTACGTTTACCTAGCGGTGAAGTCCGCTTAATTAATATTAACTGTACTGCTAGCATGGGTGTTGTTAGTAATGAGCAACACAAGAATGTTAAACTTGGGAAAGCCGGCCGGAGCCGTCATATGGGCATACGGCCAAGTGTCAGAGGAGTAGTTATGAATGCTGTTGATCACCCCCATGGTGGTGGTGATGGCGGTAAACATGGTGTAGGCGGTGGCGTTGATTATGGTTCTGCTCCTAGAACACCATGGGGGCAAAAAACTATTGGATATAAGACGCGTCGACGCAAGAGTACGACCAAGTATATTATTAGGAGCCGGCATTTGGCTAAGAGGAAATAGGGAAAAATTATGAGCCGATCACTGAAAAAAGGACCATTTATTGATTTCAAACTTGCCAAGAAGTTAGCGAAGCTTGGTCCTGAAGACCGTACAATTATTAAAACCTGGGCCCGTGCCAGTTCAATCGCGCCCGAATTCGTCGGACGGACCATTGCTGTTCATAATGGCAAAGTGCACGTCCCAGTCTTTATTACCGAGAATATGGTCGGACATAAACTTGGTGAATTTTCGCCTACCCGAAAATTCCGCGGTCATGGTGGTAAATTAGCTAAAAGCCAACATACAGAAGGATCGGGGAGATAGATTATGGCAGTCCGTGCAATCGCTAAAGGAGTCCGCATTAGCCCAAGAAAATTGGCGCCAGTGGCCTCATTGGTCCGTGGGCGGAGTGTTGATGACGCACTAGTAATATTAGCTCATACACCTCGCCGAGCAGCCTTAGCTGTTCGCAAAACAATAGAAAGTGCCCGGGCAAATGCTGATTATAATCATAATTATCTTCCTGCTTCATTAAGGATTACCGAGATTAGCATTACACCTTCAGTCCGTTATAAGCGATATCAGTTAGTTTCACGCGGTGTTTCGCACCAGTATCAGCACCGCACTTCCCATATCCGGGTTATAGTCGACGGCGATATCCGTCAGCCAAAGAAACCAGTTAAGAAGATAGTAGAGAAAACAGCAGAGAAGACAGTAGCCACTAAGGAGAAGAAATAATGGGCCAAAAAGTCAATCCAATTTCGATGCGTCTTCAAGTTAATAAAGATTGGCGCAGCAAATGGTTCGCCAATAAACGCGATTATGCCAAGTTTTTGGGCAATGATTTGCTAGTCCGTCGGATAATACAGGAAAAATTCGGTTCACGCGGCGCGATAAATAAAGTTGATATTGAGCGATCTCCGAATTTGGTAACCATTACGGTTAGTACTGCCAAGGCGGGCGTGGTCATTGGCCGGGGCGGACAGGGGGCCCAAGAGTTAAAAGACGCCGTTGAAAAGATTTACGGTATCCCGACACGAGTTAACATCGAAGAAGTTAAAAAACCGGATTTGCTTGCCAAATTAGTGGCCGAGAATATTGCTCATCAGTTGGAGCGAAGGATGTCATTCAGGCGGGCTATAAAATCGTCTGCCGAGTCAACAATGCGGTCCGGAGCCCAAGGTGTCCGTATTGAAGTAGCTGGTCGCCTAAACGGTGCCGAAATGTCCCGTCGCGAAAAAGAAGTTCAAGGCAGTGTTCCGCTTCATACTTTACGTGCGGATATTGATTACGCTCAAATTGATGCCAAAACTAATGCCGGTATTGTCGGCGTTAAGGTGTATATCTATAAAGGAGAGGTGACCTAAAATGTTAATTCCTAGCCGGACAAAACATCGGAAGGTCCGTAAAGGTCGGGTTAATGGCGTGGCAACTAGCGGCGAGTATATTGCCTATGGGGATTACGCTTTGCAGGCTCAAGGTTGTGACCGAATTTCATCCCGACAAATTGAGGCCGCCAGACAAGCTATGACCCGTTATGTTAAACGTGGTGGAAAAATTTGGATTCGGATTTTCCCGCATACCCCGATAACCCGTAAACCGCTGGCCGTTAAAATGGGCAGCGGTAAAGGTAACCCGGAATTTTTTGTAGCCAAGGTCCAACCGGGAACAATATTATTTGAGATGCAAGGTGTGTCGGAAGAGGTGGCGCGCGAAGCAATGCGTTTAGCGGCAAATAAACTGTCTGTTAAGACAAAATTTCTGAGCAAGGATGAAGCGTGATGAAGATAGTTGATATCCGCAAATTATCGACGACAGATCTTACGGTAGAATGTACCAAACTTCGAGAAGAGATCACCGCCCTGCGCCGCCAAAATTATTTAGGCGAGACCCAGAATGTCCGGCTGATCCGAACAAAAAGGAAAGATTTGGCGCGGATGTTGACTGTTTTAGGCGAGCAATTAGCAAAGGAGAAAGTATAATGGCAAAATCTATCACCGGTGTGGTTATATCTGACAAGTCTGACAAAACGATTGTAATTTCAGTTCAGAGCAAGAAACTGAACAAATTATACAAGCGCCAATACCTGGCAACAAAAAAATATAGCGTTCATGACGAGAAGAACGAGGCTAAGGTTGGCGACGTAGTGTCGATCGTCCCGTCTCGTCCCCGGAGTGCCCAAAAACACCACTCCCTCGAGAAGATTATATCGCGCGCTGTTTTACAACAAAGTGATATTGTACCAATTGTCGAAGAAGTAGTCGAAGAGGAAAAGAAATGATTCAACAGGAAACCCGATTAAAAGTCTGCGATAACTCCGGTGCCAAAGAGATTCTTTGCATTAGAGTACTAGGCGGCTCACGCCGGCGCTATGCCCGGGTCGGTGACGTAATCGTCTGCTCCGTAAAGGACGCTAGTCCAAACGGTAATACGAAGAAAAAGTCGGTTGTTCGCGCCGTTGTAGTCAGAACCAAAGACATGATCCGCCGGAAAGATGGTTCGACAATCCGATTTGATGACAATGCGGCCGTTATAATTGATGCCGAAAAACAACCCACGGGCACGCGAATATTCGGTCCGGTTCCCAGGGAGTTACGTGAACTTGGCTACAACCGAATTATAAGTTTAGCTTCGGAGGTGCTCTAACATGGCTCAATCTATTTACAAAATCCGATTGAAAAAGAATGATGTCATTGTCGTCAGGAATGGGAAATACAAAGGCCAGACCGGTAAAATCATCGCCACACATCCCAAGGATAATAAAGTCACAGTGGAAGGCATTAACATAGTCAAAAAGCATATGAAACCTAACCGTGCTTATCCCCAAGGTGGCATTATCGAGCTGACCAAGCCGATAGCAGTTAGTAAAGTCGGAATTATGGACCCGGTAACAAAAAAGCCAGTACGAATTAAATACATTCTTGATAAAGACGGTAAAAAGGTTCGAGTGTATGCTTCAAACAGTAAGGAAATTACATCATGAGTGACAAACCAGCAGCGGTAAAAATGGCTTCTACGGCTCATCTGCAAGAGCTTTATAAGCAAAAATTAGTTGATGAGTTGAAAGACGAACTGCATTTACAGAACCGCCATGATGTTCCACGACTTGAGAAAATTGTTATTAATTCCGGACTGGGCCGGGCTCAAGACGATAAAAGGCAAATCGAAGTTGCGACTAACACTATACGTAAAATAACTGGCCAGCAACCCCAACCAACAATCGCTAAAAAATCAATAGCCAGTTTTAAATTACGCCAAGGCAGTAAAATCGGCCTTAAAGTTACGCTCCGAGGCAAAAGGATGTACGAGTTTTTGGACCGGCTGACTAATATTGTCTTGCCCCGGTTACGCGATTTTCATGGACTTAGCCCTCGGGCTTTTGACAAGTCGGGTAATTATAGTTTAGGATTTATTGATCAGACAGCATTCCCGGAGCTGACATTTGAGGAGACCACCCCAGCACATGGTCTTCAAGTGGGATTGATTATTAGTTGTAAAGAGCCGGCTCATGCCCGGGAATTATTAGAAAAGTTTGGTATGCCGTTTGAAAAGGAGAATATATAATGGCAAAAAAATCTAGTATAGTGCGCGATCAGAAACGTCAGCGGATGATAATTCATTACGCCGCCAAGCGTGCCGAACTAAAAGCAATAGGAGATTTTGAAGGCCTGGCTCGCTTACCGCGTAATTCTTCCCCGACCAGATGGAAAAATCGCTGCACCGAAACCGGCCGGTCACGTGGTTATATGAGACAATTCGGTCTCAGCCGGATAAGTTTTCGCGAACACGCCAGCAAAGGGGAAATCCCTGGTGTAACAAAGTCAAGTTGGTAAAGGAAGACAATGAGTAAAGTTTCAACAGACCCAATCGCCGATATGCTAACCAGAATCCGCAATGCCGTGGCTGCCAGAAAGTCACGGATTACTCTTCCTCATTCCAAAATGAAGGAATCGATTGCCCAATTACTGAAAACTAGTGGCTTTGTCAATGATTTATCCGTTTCGGGCAGTACGCCAGACAAAATCATCACTATTGTTATCAACCAGGAGAATAATAATGCCCGGATTAATGAGATTGTAAGGCTAAGCCGGCCAGGCCGCCGGCAATACAGTAGTAGCCAAGAAATACCGGTAGTAAAAAGAGGACGCGGGATCGTGGTAGTCTCAACCAGCCGTGGAATACTGACAGGCGATCAAGCCAAAAAACTTGGCATAGGCGGAGAACTAATCTGTAAAATCTATTAAGCAGAGACAGGATAAAACATGAGTCGGATAGGCAAACAACCAATTACAGTTCCACAAGGTGTTACCATTGCTGTTGATGCTGGTGAAATTGCCGTGACCGGTCCAAAGGGCACTCTTAAGCAGTTTGCCATGCCGAACATTGGCGTCAAACAAGATGGTGACAGCATTATTGTCACACGCTCTAATGATGAACGGACCGTAAGATCACAACACGGTTTAATGCGGTCACTGGTAAACAATATGGTTATAGGAGTCACCCAGGGCTTTACAAAGAAACTGGAGCTTAATGGAGTCGGTTTCCGTGTAGCCATGAGCGGTACTGATTTACGCTTTAACTTGGGATTTTCTCATGAAGTAATCTATAAGATACCGGCTGGTATTACGATCAGTATTGAGCAAAATGTCATAACAATTGCCGGAATCAGCAAACAACAAGTCGGCCAAGTTGCGGCTGAAATCCGGTCGTTGAAAAAGCCGGAACCGTATAAAGGCAAAGGCATTAAGTATGTTGATGAGCGTATTATTCGTAAGAGCGGTAAATCAGGAAAAGAGAAGGCATAATGGATAGGCTAGAGCACAAACATCGTAATCAAACGCTACGTCGCAAACGGGTCCGATCGCGGATATCCGGCAATGCCACGCGCCCCCGGTTAAGCGTCCATATAAGTAATCGATATGTTAACGCCCAATTAGTTGACGACGAATTAGGCGTCACACTGGCCTATGTGACTTCTGTCGGCAGAAAAGACAATGCCTCGTTAAGTGAACAAGCTGTCTGGGTTGGCCAAGAAATTGCCAAGAAAGCCGAAGCTATTAAGGTAAAAAGTGTCATTTTTGATAGAGGCAGTCATTTATACCATGGTCGCATCAAAGTATTAGCCGATGCCGCCCGTGAGAAAGGATTAGAATTCTAATGCCAGACCAAAGAAGAGGAAGAGATCCCAGAAATAGACGTTCAGACATGCCGCAAGAAGCTAAGCAGTTCGACGAGAGAGTGGTTCATGTTGATCGAATTGCTCGGGTTGTTAAAGGTGGCCGGCGATTCCGTTTCCGGGCGCTAATAGTTCTCGGTGATCATAAAAACCGGGTAGGAATTGGTATCTCAAAAGGCGCCGATGTTTCAATTGCGGTTACCAAAGCTACCGAAGCCGCCAAAAAACACCTTATAACAGTTCCGATTTATAAAGGTACCTTACCGCACGATGCCGAAGTAAAATATAGCGGTGCACGCATAATGCTAAAACCAGCCAGTCCGGGTACCGGATTGATAGCTGGAGGCGTGGTTAGAACCATTTTAGAGGTTGCAGGAGTGAGTAATGCGCTTAGTAAGTCACTTGGCTCATCAAATAAGACTAATGTCGCCTATGCGACCATTAAAGCCTTACAAAGCATTAAACCGGCTGATCAGTGGGTTACAACGATGCAGCGTGAGGCAAAAATAGATAAGACAAGTAGTGTTAAGGAAGTTTCTATTGAGAAAAAACCCAAAGTCGTAACTGAAGCCAAGCGTCCCGTCAAGAAGGAGCCGGCTAAATGAAATATAATGATTTAATTATGAGTCGCCAAAAGAAACCGAAACGAGTCGGCAGGGGGATTGCCGCCGGCCAAGGTAAAACAGCCGGTCGTGGCACAAAAGGTCAAAAATCACGGACTGGTTATACTAAGCGGCCCGGTTTTGAAGGCGGTCAGAATCCGCTTATGCAACGATTGCCAAAGTTACATGGTTATAAGGCGCTAAAACCGAAAGCTGAAGTTATTTACACTGCTCAACTAGATCAATTTGCTGGCAAAACTGTTGATACGGCCTTGCTAGCCAGCCAGGGCTTGATATCTGGCCCGAGAGTTAGGGTTAAACTGATAGTTAAGGGCGAGGTAACTAAAAAAGTGATTGTTAAATTATCAGCCGCCAGTCAGACTGCTATTCAGCAGATTGAAATTGCTGGTGGAAGCTTTGAGGCTGAAATAAGACAATCGGCGGTAAAGAGGGAAAAACCCAAGGGTGATAAAAAAAGCCGGAAAAAAGTATCAGCTAAAGCTTGAAAAGCCATATTGTATACTTAGAGGGATAGGGGTGTAAGTAAAATATGAACTGGAAAATTATCGGGCGATCATTGAAAAACGCCGATATGCGAAAGAGAATTGCCGCTGTCCTTGGTATATTGCTGGTATTCCGTATATTGGCTCATTTACCGGTGCCACTGGCCAACCCGAAGACTCTGCAGCAGGTCCTGACTAATTTGTTCAATTCGTCACAAACTCCTCAGTTCTTGAGTTTTATGAATGTCTTGAGTGGCGGCGCTTTAGCAAATTTCTCAATAATGTTAGCTGGTTTGGGGCCGTATATCAATGCCTCTATTATCATGCAGCTGCTGACCAAGGCTTTGCCCAAACTTGAAGCGCTGCAAAAAGAAGGCGAATTCGGACAGAAAAAAATTAATCAATACACCAGAATATTAACTTTCCCGCTAGCAATTATCCAATCGATCGGCTCAATTTATCTTATCCGTGAGGCCGCTCAACAAATCAGCGGTGCTGGAAATATCACTGCTAATGCCGATCTGTCTAGGTGGATACTGATGGTTGCTTCGTTAACCGGCGGCTCAATGCTGTTAATGTGGCTCGGTGAGTTAATTACCGAGAAGGGATTAGGGAATGGCATTTCTTTAATCATTACCGTCGGTATTGTCGGCCGTTTGCCACAAACTATAAGTAATATTTTGAAACTGTCTGTTGACAAGGCACATAAACTGAAGTTATTCGGCGGTGTTCTACCGTTTAATAAATGGCAGCTTATGTACGGGGTAATTATCGTCGCGGTGATTATTTTTGTTACCTTCCTGGTAGTTAAATTAAACGAGGCTGCCCGCCGGCTGACAATCCATTACGCTAAACGTGTGCAGGGTAACCGTACCTATGGCGGTATTACTACGACTCTGCCGGTAAAGCTTATCGCTGCCGGCGTAATTCCGATCATCTTTGCAGTTGCGTTCTTAAGCGTGCCGAGTTTTGCTGCCCAATTAATGATGCACGCCAAGAGTGTTCGGCTGGACCATATTGGGACCTTTATCTATTCCTGGTTCCAGTCACCTACCTATGGCAGCTTTTCTAAGGGCGGGTTTCATCCGTATGTCTATCCGTCAGTGTATTTTTTGTTGGTTTTTGTATTTACCTTTTTCTATACGAACGTGACCTTCAATTCGAAGGATATAGCCGAGAACCTGCAGAAACAAGGCGGATTTATTGAAGGCATACGGTCTGGTAATCAAACTGAGAAGTATCTTAGCAAAGTGGTTAACCGCGTGACGCTGTTCGGTGCGATCAGTCTTGGCTTGCTGGCGGTATTGCCGATTTTTGCGCAATCATTTATTAATGCCGATATTACAATTGGCGGCACCAGTGTATTAATTCTTGTCTCGGTTTCTCTGGAAACGCTTCGGGCTGTCGAATCGCGGGCCTTAATGGTGACTTACGATCAGTATTCCGAGCCCGGTTTCTTTACTGAAGCCAGCGATCATAATCCTGATGAAAAAACCAAGCACAAATTATTGCCGCATCTTCACCGACAGCCGGTGGCAGATAAAACAAAATAAAATCATTTACTCAGTTTGACGACTATTCAATAAAAACACTTTACAATCTCCTATGGCTAATGATATACTCAATATCTGTTATATTTATGGCTGCCAATAAAGAAGTCATCGAGTTGACTGGAACTGTTATTGAGACCTTACCAGGTACTCAGTTCAGAATCGAACTCGAAAATGGCCATAAAATTATAGCTCATATTGCCGGTAAGATGAGGAAGCATTATATCCGAATTGTACCCGGTGATGGCGTTACGGTTGAGTTAACCCCCTACGATCTCACAAAGGGTAGAATCACCTATCGCAAAGCATAAAATAAGCAGTGTGTCATTGAACACGTATGAGGAGCAATGATCCGCATGAAAGTGCGTGCCAGCGTCAAAAAGATTAGTTCTGATGATAAGATAGTGCGCCGTAAGGGGCGGATTTATGTCATTAATAAATTTAAGCCAAAGCACAAGCAGAGGCAGGGTTAAAACATGGCTCGTATTTCTGGAGTTACTATCCCCAGCGACAAGCAAGTGCAGGTGGCCTTAACCTATATTTATGGTATCGGCCAAAATACCAGTCAGAAAATACTGGCTTTAGCAAAAGTTGAACCGACCGTGCGGGTGAACAAGTTAACTGATGCCGAGATTACCCATATTCAGGAAGCGATTAACAATCATTATATTGTCGAAGGTGAATTGCAGCGTGTTGTGACCGGCAATATCAAGCGGTTGAAGGATATTAAATCGTATCGCGGGATACGGCACCAGGCAAATTTACCGACTAGAGGCCAGCGTACCCGGACTAATGCTAGAACGAGGCGCGGTAGGAAAATAACAGTTGGCGGAACCTCCCGAAAAGTTCCGACAAAGACATGAAATGGTCTTTATAAATGGCTAAAGAAGTTAAGCAAACAACCCCAACTGAGCAAGCAGCTGAAACCGCAGTTAAGCCGGTTATTAAAAAAACCAAGGTTAAGCGAATAGTTCCTACCGGACAGGTACATATACAGGCGACATTTAATAACACGATAGTGTCGTTTACAGATCTTAAAGGAAATGTGCTCTCCTCATCCAGTGCTGGAGCTTGTGGTTTCCGCGGTTCGAAAAAAGGTACCGCTTATGCTGCTCAAGTTGCCTCAGAAAAAGCTGCCCAGATTGCCAAACAGACATATAACCTTAGTAAAGTTGACGTATTTGTGAAAGGTATTGGCCTTGGCCGGGATTCTGCTATCCGCGGATTACAGAATTATAATCTGTACGTTGAAGCAATTCATGATGTAACCGGGATACCACATGGGGGCGTTAGACCGCCGAAAACCCGCCGAGTATAGGAAAAATTATGGCACGAGATATGCAATCAATTGTAAAAATGAGTCGCCGCGAAGGTTATGCCTTGCATCCTAAAGCATTTAAGGCACTTGTTAAACGTACATCTCCGCCGGGACAACAGCAACGCCGCGGTGGCCGCAATAAACCCAGCCAGTATGCACTGCAATTGCGTGAGAAACAGAAAGTTAAGCGGTTATATGGCTTATTGGAGCGGCAGTTCAGGAATGTCATGAAAATAGCTTCCCGGAGCCGCGGACAATCAGGCGAGGTCTTACTGCGCTTGTTAGAGCAGAGAATTGACAATGCAGTCTATCGGTCTGGTTTTGCAACCAGCCGCCGAGCGGCTCGGCAATTGGTTACCCACGGGCATTTCACATTGAACGGACGTCGTGTCAATATACCGTCAATCGAAGTAAAAATTGGTGACCAGCTGGCAGTCCGAACCCAAAGCCGAGAAACGGATTATTTTAGAAAGATAGATGATGTTAGCCCTAATCCAAGTGATATACCTATCTGGATGAAGGTAAATCGTAAAAAGTTTGAAATTTCTATTACCGGCTTGCCGTCTCGATCCGACGCTGAGCCCGACATTAATGAATCGTTGATCGTTGAGTATTATTCACGCTAAAAGGAGAGTGATCCATGTCAAATGTAATTCATACACCAAGTCTCGTCAATGTTAACGACCATAGTGCGACGAGCGCAACTTTTACTGTCGAACCTCTTTACGGTGGTTATGGTATGACGCTGGGCAACAGTTTACGACGGGTGTTACTCTCAAGCATTGCCGGAGCCTCAATCACCAGCTTTAACGTTGAAGGAATTAGCCATGAATTCACGACAATACCTGGCGTAAAAGAAGATGTGGTTGACATTATGCTTAATTTGAAAGGTATACGTTTCCGGGTTTTTAGCGATGAGCCGCAACAGCTGCGTTTGGCCAAAAAAGGCAAAGCGGTTGTGACAGCAAAAGACATTACGACTAATGCCGACGTTGAAATAGTCAACCCAAAGCACGTTATCGCCACAGTTGACGATAGTAAATCCAATCTAATCATGAATTTTATAGTTGAGAGCGGACGCGGTTATCGGACAATTGAAGAAGAAGCTGAAATAAAGAACACCAGTATGATCGGACTCGATGCGATTTTCAGCCCGGTTATGCGCGTGCGTTACAAAGTCGAGAATACCCGTGTCGGACAAGCAACCGATTTGGATAAACTGCTTATTACTATCGATACTGATGGCTCAATTACCCCAAGAGAGGCGTTTGAAGAAGCGGCTGCAATTCTAGTCAATCAATATGCCGCTCTAGCTGGGCAGACAAAAGTAGAATCTAGCCCGCATGTCGGGATAATTGATGAGAGTCAAGCAACTTATGACGGCGAAGAACCAACCGAGTTGCTGACACCGATTGATGATCTTAATTTATCTGCCAGGACGACTAACGCTCTCATCAACAATGACATCCACACCCTAAAGGATCTTTTTAGCCTTAGCGATGCCGAACTTCGTGACTTGAAAGGTTTTGGCAGTAAAGCTCTTGAGGAAGTAAAAGAGAAACTGGCAGAATTGGAACTCTAATATCATGCATCGCCACGGATACAAAGGACGAAAATTTCATCGCGAGCGCGATCA
Organism: Saccharimonadales bacterium (SeqCode); assembly: GCA_035510715.1. GTDB lineage: Bacteria > Patescibacteriota > Saccharimonadia > Saccharimonadales > UBA4665 > DATKGQ01. The sequence continues at coordinate 40,947 of DATKGQ010000041.1, forward strand.
AAGATCAATGCTTGTAGCCGGATTGGCCGATGAGCTTATTCAGCGTCAGGCGATTGAGACAACTTATCCGAAAGCCAAAGAACTTATGCCTTATGTCGATAAGCTGATCACGAAGGCTAAGCAGGGAAATTTGCACAGCCGACGTCAGATTATAGCTAAACTGCCGACATTAGTAGCGGCCCATAAATTAGTCGATGATATTGTCCCGAAGTTAAAGGAACGTTCCAGCGGTTATTTGCGGGTTGAAAAAACTTTTTCACGCAAGGGTGATAATGCCCAAATGGCCCGTATCAGTTTTGTTGATGATCTATCCGCAGCACCCCAGCCGTCAAAAGCCATGGAAGAATCGGTACCAGCTGCCGCTGAACCAGTTAAAGAAAATGCTAAAAAACCGGTTCCTAAAGCCAAACGGAGTGTAAAAGCATGAAAACCTATAGTCCCAAACCGAAAGACATTACCAGAAGCTGGTACGTATTAGATGCTAGTGAGGCGGCGCTAGGCAGAGTTGCGGCTAAAGCGGCCAAACTACTGCTTGGTAAAGATAAGCCAAGTTTTGCGCATCATATTGATTGCGGTGATTACGTCATAATTATCAATACCGACAAATTGGTCATAACCGGGAATAAGAAGTCGGGTAAAATATACTATCGCCATAGCGGTTATCCGGGCAACCTTAAATCCACGTCTTTGGCTGACATGCTAAAAGAAAAATCGGAAGTTGTTATCCAAAAAGCTGTGAGAGGCATGTTGCCTGTCAATAAATTACGCGCTGGTCGCTTAGCAAGATTAAAGATATATTCCGGTAGCGAGTATCAAAATGATGCCCAAAAACCAGTTATCTTGTCTATGAAGGAGACAAAGTAATGCCCAAAACTGTAGCAAGCAATTATTTTAATGCTGTTGGCCGGCGGAAAAGCGCTACTGCCAACGTCCGCTTATCCAGCGGTACGAGTGGTACGATTACAATTAATCAAAAACCGGCAGAGGAATATTTCGCTAGCAGCAAATATTTACTATCGAAACTGCAACAACCTTTTGCGTGTTTAGAGTTAGAAAATAAGTTTAATATTACCGTCCTAGTGTCCGGCGGAGGACATGATGGTCAGGCTGAAGCCATAAGGCTGGGTATTACCAAGGCCTTGGTAGAGGTAAATGAAGACTTCAAGAGCACTCTAAAGCGGGCAGACTTGCTTGGACGGAATTCGCGCGAAAAAGAACGAAAAAAGTTTGGTTTAAGAGGCGCCCGTAAGCAACGGCAGTTTACCAAGCGCTAAGTAAATATTTATATAACACGCCTGTTCAATCAGCTGATATAATAGATTCAATTCTATGAGTAAGCCAGTAATACTAACGGGACTGAGGTCAAATAGTGAGTTGCATCTGGGTAATTATCTGGGTGCTATGTTGCCGATGGTTAGATTTCAGCAACAATACGCTGGTAAATATCAAATAAACATGTTTGCGCCGGATCTTCATAGCTTTACAACCCCAATCGACCATAAAGAACTATATAACCGGATTATCGCTACATTACGCATGTATGTTGCGGCTGGTCTGGATATCAATAAAGAGGATACTTATATTTACCGTCAAAGTCATATCCCGGCACATAGTGAACTCACAGTAATACTGAATAACTTCGCTTTTTTCGGTGAGCTTAGCCGCATGACGCAATTTAAAGAAAAAGCTAAAGAGCTCCGGCATAAGGAAGTCAGCGCTGGCTTGTTCGATTATCCTGTAATGATGGCTGCAGATATATTGTTATATGGCGCAGAATGGGTTCCAGTTGGAGAAGATCAGCAACAACATCTAGAGTTTACCCGGGTTCTTGGTATGCGTTTTAATAATAAATTTGGTGTGGTTTTCAAACTTCCGAAACAGCTGAAAGAACAGGTTAACTTTGTCAAACAAGAACAATCAGTTAGAATCCGCAGTTTGCGTAATCCGGAAAAGAAAATGAGTAAAAGTATCGAAGACCCGGCCGGGACTATTTTACTAACCGAAACTCCCAAAGAAGCAGCCCAGAAAGTAATTAAAGCAACGACCGACAGTCTGAATAATATCCATTTTGACTTTAAACTACAGCCCGGTATCAGTAACTTATTGCAAATCTTAGCGCTCATAAGTGATACTCCCTTAAGTGAGGTTGTTAAAACCTGGGAAAATCAAGCCGATTATAGTCGGTTTAAGACAACGGTGGCGCAAACAGTCGAAACTTTCTTGTCAGAATTTCAAACACGGCTTTCAGCCATTAAAGATAGTACTATTCAAGATAAACTTGTTAAAGATGAAGCAGCCATACAGATAATGGCCGATAAAACGTTGCTTGCCGTCCAACAAGCCGTCGGGTTGCGCGCGAAAGCCTAAGTATGCAATTTATAGTCAGCGAGTCGTTTGATCGCATCAGGCTGGATAATTTCGTGGCACGGCAATTGCCGCTAATCGGCCGTAATCAAGCAAAAAAATTGTGTGAGCAAGGCAAAGTGACAATTAATCGGCAAAAAGCCGAGGCAACTGATAAGGTTACTAGCGGTGACACTGTAGATATTGAAGAAATTGATCAACCGACAATTGCCCAGATCGATTTACCGGTAATATTTGAAGATGATGATTGTGTTGTTATTGATAAACTTCCCGGTGTTTTGAGCCACAGTAAGGGCCGATATAATCCTGAGCCAACAGTTGCCAGCTGGCTTCAAATGAGGACGAAAGAATTTAGCAGTGGCCGGGACGGGATAGTCCACCGCTTAGACAGGGCTACCTCTGGAGTCATGATCTGTGCCAAAAATAAGGAAGCATATACCTGGCTACAAAAACAATTCTCACTGCGGAAAGTTAAGAAAACTTACATCGCCCTGATTAATGGAGAAATAAATCCTTCTGAGGCTATCATAGATATGCCGATTGAACGTAATCCGAAAGCACCGGCTACATTCAGGGTCGGGGCCAACGGTAAACCAGCTACTACGCGGTATAAAACAATCCGGGTATCGCAAAATTATAGTCTGCTGGAATTAAGTCCAACGACAGGACGGACTCATCAGTTGAGGGTCCACTTGAAAAAACTTAACCATCCGGTGGTTGGCGATACACTTTATGGTGGCGAAAAGGCCGACAGGCTATATCTACACGCCCAAAAACTTGAGCTGCAGCTACCCAGTAACCGACACTCATCATTTGTTTCGCTGGTACCGGCTGAATTCTATAAACAGTTAAGGGTGAAAGCCTAAATGTCCCTTGTTATACATACGGCGACAAAGTCACAATACAGGCGGCTAATTGATAATCCGCCGCATGGTCTGCTCATCAATGGCGCTGACGGAGTGGGCAAGACAGCCATCGCCCAGCAACTAATAGCGGAAATATTAAACATATCAATCGATAAACTTACCGCCTATCCTTATTTTCTCCAAGTAACCGCCATGACAAATTCTATATCCATTGACACGGCACGCGAAATTAAGCACTTCTTTGAGTTAAAAACCATAGGCACACAGACAATCAGACGGGGCATACTTATTGAACACGCCGAAAGTCTTACGATTGAGGCCCAGAATGCTCTGTTAAAGACGATTGAAGAACCACCTGCGGATAGCATAATTGTCTTAACGGTTGGGCATGAACAGCTATTATTGCCGACTATTGTCTCTCGGCTTCAGCGGTTTACTGTCCATCGACCAAAAGACGAAGAGACCTTAGCGTATTTTTCAGCCTTGATCAATGATCCGGTAAAAGTAACTTCCGCGCTGGCCATAAGCAACGGCCTGCCTGGCCTGGCTCATGCAATATTGTTTTTGGAAGAGCACCCGCTATTACTTGGCATAGAGAAGGCAAAGACATTTCTTAGGGCATCAAAATTCACGCGCCTCAATCTGATTGACGAATATGTCCAGCAAAAAGATAGCTTGTTAATGATTATGCAGGCCTTACTTAGGATTGCCGAAAGCAGTCTACATAAAGCAGCGCAGAAGGAAGATGGCAAAAGCATCCAACAATGGGAGAAAATATTAACTGCAACCTATCAGGCGGAGAATTCGTTATTGTTAAACGCTCAGTCCAAATTAGTCTTAAATAACCTGATACTTGAACTTTAATCTGATATAATATACAGATTATGCTAGAGTTAGCGGTTGTCGCTGCTTTCGGATTATTAGCCTATTGGAATACTATGGTTCGGGCTGATGAATTCGCGGGAATGTCGCGAAGGATTGGTGATCGCCTTGGCCGATTATGGGATATTGCTCATCAAGGTATGCGTGAGAACCGGTTCTTGCGGGCCGAAAAAGCCCTATTAACAATACTAAAGATAGATGAACGCAATGCCGCAGCCTATAATCGCCTGGGAATCCTGTACGCCAAGCAAAAGGAATATCGGGACGCAATCGATTGTTTTGAAATAGCATCAAGCATTGAAGCGACACCATCCAGCTTGCATAACCTTGGTCTAATTTATTACGAAACTGAGAACTACGAAAAAGCGGCCATCGCATTTGAGCAGGCTTTAAAGCTAGAAGATAACTTGGCGGCCCGGCATGTAGCCTATGCTAAAGTACAGGAGAAAATTGGCAATGAAAAGATGATGTTTAGATCTTTAGAACGCGCCGTAGAGCTGGAGCCAAATCAAGAAACTTATGGACTGTTACTGGAAGCATATCGCTCCCGCGGAATGGCCGAGGATGCTGATTTAACCGAGGAGAAGTTAAAAAAACTAATTGTTCCAGCTGGACGTTCTCGGCGCATCTTCCGACCAAAACGAGTTGTGATTTAACCTCTGTTTTGCTACACTACAGCTGATCATTACGCCGACGTAGCTCAGTGGCCAGAGCGGCAGTTCTGTAAACTGCGGGTCGTGGGTTCGACTCCCTCCGTCGGCTCCACGCAATAATGCAGGGATAGTGAAGCGGCCAAACACGTCTGACTGTAAATCAGATGGCTTATGCCTTCGGGGGTTCGAATCCCTCTCCCTGCACCAAACCTAATTACTACTGATACTTGCACAATTACAACAGACTGTTTAGGAGAAGCGCGGAAATAATTGACCAAAAAATTCTATATTTGAAATACTTCTTATGATATGCTCAACATATGATTAGGCATAAGCCTTTTATTACAGTTGTGGTAGTGTTAGTTATAGGGTTTGGGTTGTGGTTTGTTATAGATAAATTCATAGTGTGGCATCAAGCCAATCAAGACACAAAAGATTATCAACTTGCGCTTTCACTGCTTAAATCAAGTCTAGGTAACTCGTACGATAGCACACAACTAACGGAAAGCGGAGAGCAGTGTAATTCTGGAACAGGCAATGCTCCATTTGGTGGAGTATCAGAATCGGGTTGTAGTTTGAAATTCACATATTTACTCGCAAGTCAAAATGCTGACTTAAGTAAAATGGCTACCTATGACATTAATTTGAAGCAAATGCTAAGCGAGTATATGTATAAATTATCGGCTCATGGGTGGTTTACCATAGACCCACCGAACTCTTCAGTTGACACTACAACTTCGAATGGTTATACCTATATTAGAACCCTCTTCGATAAGTCAAGTGGTGGTTGTAGGGTGACAGTTGACGCCGAGAAACAAGATAGCAGTTTAGCTGTGAAAGGTGATGTTGAGGCTTATTGTGTATGGGAAACCTAAAAAACACGTATCTTGTGTTTTAATTTACGGCATTACCAATAAAACAAGTTCTAAAACTTTTAGCAAGGGTAATTACCGATTTTTCAAGTCTTTCATTCAATTGTAGTAAACTATGTTAAGTAGCAGCAAAGTTCTAGACCTGAGATCTAAAGTCAAGTATTTGGTCTTTTGTACGGTGTGTTGCACGTCCATACGGCGTAGACGCAGTTAAGTATCTTTCGGGCATTTACAATGGTTGCTTCTTTGTAGCGTTTGCCTTCAGCTCGTTTC
>DATKGQ010000042.1:0-2129 GCA_035510715.1 Saccharimonadales bacterium (SeqCode)
CTGGTATACTACGTAACTTACACCTTTGGGAAGGTCATCGAGTTTAGGGTCTTTAAAAGCTGTAAAAGCGTAACTTCGGGCGGTCATTCTTATATATAGCGCTTACTAGCTAACTATATACACTAAAAATAAAAAAAAAAGAAAAATAATTCCCGAAATAAAAAAGAATTATTAATTTAAAATGATTATTAACTCGGGATTTCCCGCTGGAAATATTTTCTCCGCCCTATAGTAGGACTTAGCAACCTAGTAAAAAAATGGCTTTCTATCGCAAACGGAATTATGCTCGTCGCTTCAAGAAGCGTTACAAGTATCCAGTTAAGCGTTATATTCATCGTCGGTTTAAACGATATCAAAAGAGAGGCATATTTGCTCGAGAGTTGAAGTATCTTGATAATTTACACACAGGAGCGGGTGGTTTAGGTAATGGACCTGCCAATTGGTCTCAATATTATCTTACTGGCGTTCAACAAGGATTGAATGTATTTAATCGTACTGGTGATTCTGTTAACGGCCGATCAATCAACATAACATTTGAACTTCGTCGTAATCAGGCCGGAGGTCCAGTTCAGCGTTGTAGATGTATGGTTATATGCTATCCTCAGGCAGCAGGAGCTCAGCCAACAGGTGGTGATATTTTCCAATATGGTTCGCAGTTTCAGGGTCCACGTAATTTACTATGGCAAGGTTTCTTTAAGATTTTGGCAGATAAGACAGTCACTTTAGATGTTGCCAAATCGAATATGCGTACAATAAAAATAAAACGAAAGTTGAAGGGTCGTCGAATGACATATCTTGCAAATGGTGGAGTCTATGGAGATCAGATGTTTAACAGTGTGTTTCTGGTTGTTTGGTCAGACCAAACGGCCAATCAGCCGACTATTGATAACGTCGCCCATCGGTTCTATTACACAGATATGTAAGCCCTTTAAAGATTTATTTAGGGCATCAAAGTAGGGCTGTATGGCACAGGGCGACAGCAGTCGCACTGTTGGCCGAAGGCGCCTATTTTTTTGCTTCAAGTGAATTTTAGAATCGCTTTGGGAAATGTGGGGGGTTTAGTATTACCCCCCCACTTCGTGACAAAGTGTGTGACAAGTGAGAATTGAAGATGTGTTTAGCAAAAAAAATGAATTCAGCGGATGTGAAGGCCGAGCGTAGCGACGGCCATCAATACACTAAATGGGTTATTTATTCCATTTAACTATCTCCTTGCCCGACTTCCATAATACTTCTGGGACTGGACCAGAAGAGAGGTCGTGTAGGATCGTTATTCGTCTAAGAAGTTGTTTGTTATCTTCGTCAGTATTGTTCCAGATCTGTTGGGGATAATATATAGAGGTGATAATGATATTCGTTGCTCTCAGCCACATTGAGGAACCCTTAGATTCAACCCTTACGGGGTATCGGTCTAAGAGTCTAAGTATTTGCATAATTGTAAAGAATCCTGGTTTAAGGTCATCAATAATAACATTTTGTTGTCCATTATATCCGTCCCAAAATTTTGGGTTGTCGGATAACAGGTAGGTGTCAATTTTACCAAGAGTACTTAAGGCAAAGCGGGATTTTCCGGCTCCAGTCTTGCCGGTAATCCAAGCCACAAACGGCACTCTGTCCCAGTTTGGCTCCTGGTATCGAATAATATTCTCTGCATATTTAAGTTGAACAAAACCGGTTAAAAGTTTTTCTTCATTTAGTAACTCCGATACAGTTTTCTTGTCAATCAATATTGCCTTACGGATCGGGGCCAGATCTGTTCGCTCCCCTTGACCCTTACTTATGATTCCAAACTCGACGTATTCTTCGTTCTCGGCTTTGGACTTTAGTTTGGTACAGTATCGACGGTTATCCTCTGGGGAACCCTTGGCTTTCTCTACGTGCAGTGTTTCGTCAGCAATCAGCGATTGAACCTTAGTCCAACGTTGGGGTTGGCGGAATTGTATAAATCCCTGCCAATGGTCTTTCCCTGTTGTTGGGCATATTTCATGCTGGTATACTACGTAACTTACACCTTTGGGAAGGTCATCGAGTTTAGGGTCTTTAAAAGCTGTAAAAGCGTAACTTCGGGCGGTCATTCTTATATATAGCGCTTACTAGCTAACTATATACACTAAAAATAAAAAAAAAAG